>DASSKA010000158.1:0-36733 GCA_035690905.1 Nocardioidaceae bacterium
GCTCGGCGGCGGTGTCGAGGATCTGGTCGCGGCGGTTCACCCCTCAAGGTTAGCGGTCGCTAACGTCGCTCCTGCGCGGACGTCATGCGAATCGTGGCCCCCGCACCACACTTCGTATGACGTCCGGTGTCCGCTAGCCTAGGTTAGTGACCGTTAACCAAGGAGGGGTTGCCGTGCAGGAAGGCATGCGCGAGCTGGTTGCGGAGCTGCGCGAGAGGCTGGCCGTGGTCCGCCGGGGCGGCTCGGAGAGCGCGCGGACGAAGCACACCGACCGCGGCAAGATGCTGGTGCGGGACCGGATCGACGCGCTGCTCGACCCGGGCAGTCCCTTTCTCGAGCTGAGCGCGCTGGCCGCGTGGGGGATGTACGGCAAGGACGAGATCGACGCCACCGCGGTCCCCAGCGCCAGCATCGTCACCGGCGTCGGACGGATCAGCGGTCGCCTGTGCGTGGTCGTGGCGAACGACGCGACGGTCAAGGGTGGCACCTACTACCCGATGACGGTCAAGAAGCACCTGCGCGCCCAGGAGGTCGCCCGGGCGAACCGGCTGCCCTGCATCTACCTGGTTGACTCCGGCGGGGCGTTCCTGCCGCTGCAGGACGAGGTGTTCCCCGACAAGGAGCACTTCGGCCGGATCTTCTTCAACCAGGCAACCCTGTCCGGCGACGGTATCCCGCAGGTCGCCGCGGTGATGGGCTCGTGCACCGCCGGCGGGGCGTACGTCCCGGCAATGTCCGACGAGACCGTGATCGTCAAGGAGCAGGGCACGATCTTCCTGGGTGGCCCGCCGCTGGTGAAGGCCGCCACCGGTGAGGTGGTCACCGCCGAGGAGCTCGGCGGTGGCGAGGTGCACGCCCGCAAGTCCGGTGTCGTGGACCACCTCGCCAACGACGACGCGCACGCCCTGGAGATCGTCCGGTCCATCGTGGGCACGTTCGAGCGGGGCTCCTCAACCACCGGCCACTGGCTGGTGCGGCACGAGGCCGAGGAGCCGGTCGAGGACCCGGAGAGCCTGTACGACGTGGTGCCGACCGACTCGCGCACGCCGTACGACGTCCGCGAGGTGATCCGCCGGATCGTCGACGCCAGCCGGTTCCACGAGTTCAAGGCGCTCTACGGAGAGACCCTGGTCTGCGGTTTCGCCAGGATCTGGGGCTACGAGGTCGGCATCGTGGCCAACAACGGCATCCTGTTCTCGGAGAGCTCCCTGAAGGGCGCGCACTTCATCGAGCTGTGCAACCAGCGCGGCATCCCGCTGGTGTTCCTGCAGAACATCACCGGGTTCATGGTCGGCCGGGAGTACGAGAACGGCGGCATCGCCCGGGACGGCGCCAAGCTGGTCACCGCGGTGGCCTGCTCCGTCGTACCCAAGTTCACCGTGGTGATCGGCGGATCGTTCGGCGCCGGCAACTACGGCATGTGCGGGCGCGCCTACGACCCGCGGTTCCTGTGGATGTGGCCGAACGCGCGGATCTCCGTGATGGGTGGCGAGCAGGCCGCGTCCGTGCTGGCCACCGTGCGCCGGGACGCGCTCGAGGCGCGAGGTGGGAGCTGGCCGGCTGAGGAGGAGGAGCGGTTCAAGGCGCCGATCCGCGACCAGTACGAGGAGCAGGGCTCGCCGTACTACTCCACCGCCCGGCTGTGGGACGACGGCGTGATCGACCCGGTCGACACCCGCCGGGTGCTGGCCATGGGGCTCGCCGCGGCCGCGAACGCGCCGGTGCCCGAGCCGTCGTACGGCATCTTCCGGATGTGAGGGAGGACCATGATCTCCACGCTGCTCGTCGCCAACCGGGGCGAGATCGCACTGCGGGTGATCCGCACCGCGCAGGCCATCGGGCTGCGGACCGTGGCGGTGTACTCCGACGCCGACCGCGAGGCGCCGCACGTGCGGGCCGCCGACCTGGCGGTGCGGATCGGGCCCACCCCGGCGGCCGAGTCGTACCTGGACATCGAGGCGATCGTGGAGGCGGCCCGCAAGACCGGCGCGGATGCGGTGCACCCGGGCTACGGGTTCCTCTCCGAGCGCGCGGAGTTCGCCCGTGCCGTGCGCGAGGCGGGCCTCACCTTCGTCGGCCCGACGCCGGAGGTGATGGAGCAGATGGGCCGCAAGGACGTGGCCCGGGAGATCGCGATCGCCGCAGGCGTCCCCGTCGTACCCTCCGCCGAGTTGTCAGGCGCTGGACCGGCTATAGCCGGTCAACCGCCTGACAAGTCGGTGGGGTTCCCGGTGCTGGTCAAGGCGGCCGCCGGGGGCGGCGGCAAGGGGATGCGCATCGTCCGTGCACCGGAGGACTTCGAGGCGGCGCTCGGTGCCGCGCGGCGCGAGGCGAAGAGCGCGTTCGGCGACGACACCCTGCTCGTCGAGAGGTACGTCGAACATGGCCGGCACGTCGAGGTGCAGGTGCTCGCCGACGTGCACGGCAACGTCGTGCACCTCTTCGAGCGCGACTGCTCCTCCCAGCGGCGGCACCAGAAGGTGATCGAGGAGGCCCCGGCGCCGACCATCAGCGACCAGGTCCGCGAGGTGCTCACCGGCTCCGCGGTCGCGCTGGCGAGGCAGGTCGGCTACACCAACGCGGGCACCGTGGAGTTCCTGGTCTCCGGTGAGGAAGTGTTCTTCCTGGAGATGAACACCCGGCTGCAGGTCGAGCACCCGGTCACCGAGCTCACCGTCCGCGTCGACGGCGAACCGCTGGACCTGGTCGCCCTGCAGCTGCGGGTGGCCGCCGGCCGGCCGCTGCCGTTCACCCAGGACCAGGTGGGCATCGAGGGGCACGCCATCGAGGCTCGGGTGTACGCCGAGGACGCGTTCCACGGGTTCCTGCCGCAGGCGGGTGTCGCGGAGTCGGTGCGCTGGTCACCGCGGTCACGCAACGACGTGGGCATCGAGTCCGGCAGCACGGTGAGCACCGCCTACGACCCGATGCTGGGCAAGGTGATCGTGCACGGCCCAACCCGGGAGGCCGCCCGCCGCGCCCTGGTCACCGCGCTCGACGACACCGCGATCCTCGGGCTGACCACCAACCTCGGCTTCCTGCGCGGGCTGGCGGCCTCCGACGAGTTCCGCGACTGCGCGATCGACACCGCCTGGCTGGACACGCATCCCGACGCGATCCGCCCGCACGGCCTGGAGACGGCGGTGGTGCTGGCTGCCTGGGCGCTGGCCACCGAGAGCGCCGGCGACGTCAGTCACCCGTTCGGACGCGCCGACGGCTGGCGGCTGGCCGGCCCGCCCGCCGGCGTGGAGATCGACCTGGAGGTCGACGGCACCGCGGCCCGGTTCACCGTGCAGCCCGCGGCCGGCACGCTGCGCCGGCACCCGGACGCCGACGGCGCCGGCGAGAAGACGTGGCGGGTGCACCCGATCGCCACCGAGCCCGGCGTGCTGCGTCTGGAGGTCGACGACCTGGTCCACGAGGCAGCGGTCCGCATCCTGCCGCACCAGGTCGACGTTGCCCACGTCGGCAACACCTTCCGCTTCCCGCGCCCGGACGTGTTCGCCCCGGGAGCCGGCCGGGCGGTCACCGACGGCACCGTGGTCGCGCCGATGCCCGGCACCGTGCTGCAGGTCGTGGTGGAGACCGGTCAGCAGGTGACCGAGGGCGACCTGCTCGGCGTGATGGAGGCCATGAAGATGGAGCTGTCCATGAAGGCGCCGGTCTCCGGCTTGCTCACCACGGTGGACGCCAAGGCCGGGGAACAGGTCGCGCTCGGCGCCACGTTGTTCGTGGTGGAGCCCGACGACACAGGGAGGTAGCCGATGCGCACACCGCAGGTGGTGCGGGACCCGAGCCTGCCGGAACGGGTCACCATCTACGAGGTCGGGCCGCGGGACGGGCTGCAGAACGAGCAGACCGTCGTACCGCTGGACACCAAGCTGGAGTTCGTCACCCGGCTCGTCGACGCCGGACTGCCGATCGTGGAGGCGACCAGCTTCGTGCACCCGAAGTGGGTGCCCCAGCTCGCCGACGCCGAACAGCTCGTGGACGCGATCGCCGGGTCGCTCGGCGGCTTCTGCGGCATCCCCGGTCCGGTGCCGATGCCGGTGCTGGTGCCCAACGAGCGCGGGCTGGACCGCGCGCTGGAGAAGGGCGTACGGCACATCGCGATCTTCGGCAGCGCCACGGAGACGTTCGCGCAGCGGAACCTGAACCGCTCGCTCGACGAGCAGTTCGCGATGTTCGAACCGACCGTGCACCGGGCCCGCAAGCACGGCCTGGACGTGCGCGCCTACGTGTCGATGTGCTTCGGCGACCCGTGGGAGGGCGAGGTCCCCGTCGAGCAGGTGGTCGCGGTCGGCAAGCGGCTGTTCGACCTCGGCGCCACCCAGCTCTCGCTCGGCGACACCATCGGGGTCGGTACGGCACAGCACGTGACCGCCCTGCTCGCGGCGTTCAACGAGGCCGGCCTGCCCAACGAGTCGTTGGCCGTCCACTTTCACGACACCTACGGGCAGGCGCTGTCCAACGCGATGGCCGCGCTGCGCTGCGGGATCACCACCTTCGACGCGTCCGCAGGCGGCCTCGGCGGCTGCCCGTACGCCAAGAGCGCGACCGGGAACCTGGCCACCGAGGACCTGGTCTGGCTGCTGAGCGGCCTCGGCGTCGAGACCGGCGTGGACCAGGAGAAGCTGGTCGCCACCAGCACCTGGATGGCCGGCCGGCTGGGCCGCCCCAGCCCGTCCCGGGTCGTGCAGGCGCTCTCCGGCGCGTAGGGCACAATGCCAGCCATGAGCCGTGTCGTGAGTCTCCACATCGGAGCGCCCAAGACCGGCACCACCTACCTGCAGGACCGGCTGGCACTGAACCGCACCGCGCTGGCCGAGCACGACGTGCACTACCCGCTCGGTCTGCACGCCAGCCACTTCCGCGCCGCGCTGGACCTGATCGACATGCCCTGGGGCGGGCAGCGCGAGGAGGTCCGCGGCGACTGGGACGCGCTGATGCGCAGCGTCCGACGGCACAGCGGCAAGGTGGTCGTCTCCCACGAGATCCTGGCCGCCGCGCAGCCGGAACAGGTGGCCAAGGCGATGGCCGACCTCGAGGGCTCGGAGGTGCACCTGGTGTACACCGCCCGGGACCTCGCCCGCCAGATCCCCGCGGACTGGCAGGAGGGCATCAAGCACCAGCGGGCCCGGTCGTTCGCGAAGTTCGTACGCCGCGTGCAGAACGCCCGTCGTACTCGCCCCACCCTCTGGTTCTGGCGCTCCCAGGGGCTCCCCGACGTGCTGAGCCGCTGGAGCGCCGGCCTGCCGCCGGAGCGGGTGCACCTGGTCACCGTCCCCCAGTCCGGCGCACCGCACGACCTGCTCTGGGAGCGATACTGCCAGGCGCTGGGCATCGAGCCGGACTGGGCGCCCACGGACAGCGAGCGGGCCAACTCCTCGATCGGCGCGGCGGAGACCACGTTGCTCCGCCAGCTGAACCGCCGGCTGCGTGAGTCCGGGCTGGACCCGGCCGACTACCGGCCGCTCGTCCGCGAGCGGATGGTGCACCAATGCCTCGCGCTGCGCGAGGGGATGACCCGCGCCACCTTGCCGCCGGAGGCGTTCGGCTGGGTGTCGGAGGTCACCGAGGAATGGATCGAGTGGATCGAGGGCTCCGGCATCGACGTGGTCGGCGACCTGTTGGACCTGCGGCCCACGCCCCCGGCCGACGACGCGTCCTGGCAGGACCCGGACCGGCCGTCCGCGTCGGACATGCTCGACGCGGCGATCGACGCGCTGGTGGCGATGACCCTGGAGGCCGCACACCGGCCCGACCCGGACGAGCAGATCACCGCCAAGATCGGCCGTGCGGCCAAGCGGCTGCGGGGACAGTGACGCGCTCCGTGACCTCCGCGACGGGCCCGGCCTCCGACACGGCCTTCGGGGCGGTGGCGTGGTCGTGGGTGGACCACCTGCGGCGCCGGGGCTGCACGCCGTGGCTGGACTGGGTGGCCCGCCCGGATCCGGCGGACCCCGTGCCGACCGGTCAGCTGCCCGGCGCGGCGCAGCTGGAGACGGTGCGCCGGCTGGCTGCCCGGCCGCTCTCCGCTGACGTGCCGTTCGCCGAGCTCGCCGACCTGGTCCTCGACCGGGCAGCGCCCGGGCGGGGGCCCGACGACCTGCCGCTGCTGTGGCCCCACCACGACGGCCGTGACGGATTCGGCCCGCCCCCCGTGGACCCGGCGCGGATCCCCGGCTCCGAGCTGGTCCGGGTGCTGGTCGGCGCCCTCGCCGAGCTGCTGGTGCGCACCCCGGACGAGGACCGGACGGTGCCCGAGGCCGGTCGTCGCCGGCGTCGCGTGGTCGGGTCCCCGGCCCTGGCGCCCGCGGTGCGGGCCGCGCTGGCCGGCCAGGAGCACACGGGGCCCGCCGTGGTGGTGCTCGCCGAGCCCCTGGACGAGCTGCTCGGCCAGACCTGGGCACTGCGGATGAGCCGGGGAGGCATCGCGCCCTGGCCGCGCCACGTGGACCGCTTCGCCCGCGCCGGCGCTCTTCCCCGGGTCGCGGACCCGGCCGGCGCCGCCGCACGGTGGGCCGAACGGGTTGGTCCCGACCAGGTGCACGTGGTGGTGACCGCCGCCGGGCAGGAGTACGACGCGCAGCGGGCCGCCGCCGATGCGCTGGGCGTCGAGATCGGCGACGCGGCGGCCCCTCGGCGCCGCGGGCCGGGTCCGGCGCAGGCCGAGCTGCTGCGACGGCTGAACCAGGTGCTGCGCGGCCGGACCTCGGCCGACCGGCACCGGGCAGAAGTGAACCGGCTGGTGCCGCTGCTGACCGAGGACCCGCTCGGGCACCGGCTGACGGTCCCGGCCCGGCACGAGCGATGGCTCCGGGACGCGGCCGAGCAGACTGTGCGCCGGCTCCGCGAGGGTGGGTTCCGCGTGCACGGTGACCTCGACACGCTGCTGCCCGCAGCACCGGACTCCGGCCCCGCGGACTGGGACCTGCTCGACCTGGCCCTCGACACCTGCCTCGCGGTCGCCGGCGCGCCGGCCACCTCCGTCGTACTCACCGGGGGAGCGCTCCGGTGACGCACAAGCTGCTGCTGCACGTCGGCGCGCCGAAGACCGGCACGTCGTTCGTGCAGGACCTGCTGTTCCACAACCCGGAGGCGCTGGCGGAGCAGGGCTTCGTCTACCCGGCCGACCGGTTCGACGCGCACTTCCTGGCCGCGCTGGACCTGATGGAGCTGCCCTGGGGCGGCCTGGAGAAGCAGGCGGTCGGCGCGTGGGACCGGCTCGCCGACCAGATCCGCGACGAGGACCGCACGGTGATCGTGTCCCACGAGATCCTGGCCGCGGCGTCGCGGCCGCAGGTGCGCCGGGCGATGGAGTCGTTCGGGGACACCGAGGTGCACGTCGTGCTGTCCGCGCGCGACCTGGTCCGCCAGATCCCGGCGGAGTGGCAGGAGAACGTCAAGCACCGCCGGACGATCGGCTACCGCGAGTTCCTGCGCACGATCATGGACCCGGAGCGGTCCGGGAAGCTGGCCTCCTGGTTCTGGTCGGTGCAGGAGGTGCCGGCCATCCTGGACCGGTGGGGTGAGAGCCTGCCGCCGGAGCGCGTGCACCTGGTCACCGTGCCGCCGCCCGGAGCTCCGCCCGAGCTGTTGTGGCAGCGGTTCGCCGGGGTGCTGGGGCTCGACCCCGCCCGGCTCGAGCGGGGCGGCGGGCGCGCCAACCCCTCGCTCGGCGTCCCGGAGACCGCGCTGATCCGCCGGGTCAACGGCCGGGTCAACCACGGCGTGCTGGGCGGTGACCCGTACCGCGCCCTGGTGCGGGAGCTGGTCGCGCACCGCACGCTGTCGGCGCGCACCGGCTCGCCGCGGCTGTACCTCCCCGAGGATGCCCAGGCGTGGGCGACCGAGCTCTCCGAGCGGTGGGTCGCGGCGCTGGAGAAGAAGGGGTACGACGTGGTGGGCGACCTCGCGGAGCTGCGGCCGGGGCCGGCCGGTCGGTTCGTGGACCCGGACGCCCCCGACGAGGGCGAGGTGGCCGACGCCGCCCTGGACACGATCGTGGCCCTGCTCCGGCACGAGGTGGACGCCCGGCGTGCCGGACGCGACCGGGAACGTGCGCTGCGCGAGGAGGTGGAGGTGCTCCGCCGCGAGCGCGACGAGGCCTGGGAGAAGTTCTACGGCCGGGCCAGCTACCGGTTCCGGCAGCGCCTGGTGCGGGCCGCCGACCGCAGCCGGGTGATGGCGCTGCTGCTGCGCGGCTACCGCAAGGCGCGGGGCCGCAGCTCGCGGTCGGCGTAGCGGCCGATCTGCCAGGTGGCGTAGCCGTCCGCGCCCGCGCCGACCAGCCCGCCCACCACGGGGACCCGCCGGCCGATGGTGGTCACCATCTTCTTGCCGGCGATCTTGGTCAGCAGCTCGGAGGTGACCTCGGCGGCCATGATCCGGTCCAGGTGCGGGTCGTGGGTGGGTGCGGTGGCGATCGCCATCGGAGGAGCGGGCAGCTTCCGCTTGCGGAGCAGGGTGCGGACCCCGTCCTCGCCGAGCATGCAGGCCAGGATCGCGTTGCGGACCCGAGGGTCGTCCACGTCGTACCCGTGCAGACAGGCGATCGACGCCACCATCCGCGCCTGCAGCAGCGCCAGCCCGGCGATGTTGGCCGGGATGGTGACGGTCGCGGTGACCAGGCCGCCCAGGTTGGTCACGAAGCCCTGGGCTCCGGCGAGCCGGACGTGGTTCTCGATCACGTCGCTGACCGCGCGCACCGAGTCGCCGTGGCGGTCGCGGAGCACCCGGGCCGCGATGGTCGGGGCGCCGGGCATCGGGCCGACCCCGGTGACCGCGCGGTGCAGCGCCTCCCGGATGAAGCCGGCGGTGACGTCCGGCGCGAGCCGATGCACGTGCGGCGCGACCGCCTTGCCCAACGATCCACCGATTCCCATGGGCACACCCTACGTTGGCCCAGGTTCCCCAGGTTCACATGGGAATCCGGCACCTCACACGACACGTGAACCGTGTGGAGCGGCAGTTCATCGTGGGATGTGTCTTGTGGGTGCGATCCGTTTAGATGGTGGGGTGCCGGTCGAGCCGCCCCCGTCCCCGTGGGTCTTCCCGGACGTCGCTGACGACGCCGCGGAGGACCTGGTCGGCATGGGCGCCGACCTGGAGCCCGGGACGTTGCTCAGCGCCTACCGGCAGGGGCTGTTCCCGATGCCGGCGGGCGAGCCGGAGGTGCCGCTGCTGTGGTGGTCGCCCCGCCACCGCGGCGTGCTCGAGCTGGACGGGCTGCGGGTCAGTCGGTCCCTGCGCCAGTCGGTACGCCGCATGGAGGTCCGGGTGGACACCGCCTTCGACGAGGTGATCACCGCCTGCGCAGACCCGAGCCGGGACTCCGGCTGGATCGACGACGACATCGCCGCGGCGTACTCCCGCCTGCACGAGCTGGGCTGGGCGCACTCCGTGGAGGCCTGGCAGGACGGGCGGCTCGTCGGTGGGTTGTACGGCGTGGCGATCGGCGGCCTGTTCGCGGGGGAGTCGATGTTCCACCGCGTCCGCGACGCCTCCAAGGTGGCGCTGGTCGGCCTGGTGGACCTGCTGCGCGACGAGCACGCCGGCTGCCGCCTGGTGGACGTGCAGTGGAGCACCGCCCACCTCGCCTCGCTGGGTGTGGTGACCGTGTCGCGCGCGGAGTACCGCCACCGGCTGGGCACCGTCCTGGGGCTGCCGCTGCCCAAGCCCTGGGCCTGAGGGTCAGACGACGTGGGGCGGGTGGCCGGTCTCGCTGACCATCGGCCGGTTGGCGCCCGCCCAGTCGAGCATCCCACCGTCGAGGTTGACCGCGTTCAGCCCCTTGGCGGCCAGGAAGGCGACCGCCTGGGCCGACCGACCGCCCATCTTGCAGACCACGAGTGTCTGCCCCTCGGGAAGCTCGTCGAGCCGCGCCGGGACCTGGGCGAGCGGGATGTGCTGCGCGCCCTCGATGTGCCCGTGCACCCACTCCACGTCCTCGCGCACGTCGAGGACGTGGAGGTCCTCCGGGAGCGGGTCCGGCACACCGGACACGTCGACGGTCGGGATCTGGCCGTAGGTCATATGCCCCAACCTACCCGCCGCCTGTGGAGAACCTGCATCTCGCCAGACGTAGGAGTTTCGAGGCTCTTCGAACGGCTACTTCAGCAGCCGGGACATCCGCCGGTCGGCCAGCGGCTTGCCACCGGTCTGGCAGGTGGGGCAGTACTGCAGCGAGGAGTCCGCGAAGGACACCTCCCGGACGGTGTCCCCGCACACCGGGCAGGGCTGGCCGGTCCGGCCGTGCACCGCAAGATGGCTCTTCTTCTCCGCCTTCAGGTCTGCCGCGGCCAGCCCACGGGACCGGTCCACCGCGTCGGAGAGCACCCCCCGGACGGCGTCGTACAGCACCTGCAGCTCGCCCTCGTCCACCGACGACGCCGGCTTGAACGGCGACATCCTGGCGGCGTGCAGCAGCTCGTCGGAGTAGGCGTTGCCGATCCCGGCGATCACCGACTGGTCGCGCAGCACACCCTTGAGCTGGGACCTGCCGGCGTCGGCGAGAATCGTGCGGAGCACGTCGATCGTGAAGCCGTCGGCGAGCGGGTCCGGGCCGAGCCGGGCGATGCCCGGGACGTCGGAGGGGTCGCGGACCACGTAGATCGCCAGCCGCTTCTGGGTGCCGGCCTCGGTGATGTCCAGCCCGGCGTCGTCGTCGAGCACCACCCGCGCCGCGATCGGGGACTTGGCACTGGGTCGCGGCGGCGTCTTCGGGACCTCGTCGCGCCACCGGATCCAGCCGGCCCGGGACAGGTGCACCACCAGGTGGGCGGCGGAGGTGGCGATGTCGAGGAACTTGCCGTGCCGGGTGACGTCCTCCACGAACGCGCCGTACACCGCCGTCAGCGGCGGGTCGAAGGTCTTCAGCGCGCTGAACGCGGCGATGTCGACGCGCACGATCGCGCGCCCTTCCAGCCGCCCCCGCAGGTCGAGCGCGAGGGCCTCCACCTCGGGTAGCTCCGGCACCTCGCCATTGTAGGGAAGCAGGCCGCTCGCGTGATCCTGCTGACATCGGGGCCCGCCGGGGTGAGAATGGCGCCATGCACAGGCCCAGTCCGGCGCCGCGTGCGGGGGAGGTCTTCCTCGACGCGCGAGGATCCGCCCGCACGCTGCGCGTCTCCTGGCACCAGGAGGCCGGCCTGGTCGTGCTCTCGCTGTGGCGCTCCGGGGTGTGCACCGGCACGTTCCGGCTGCCCGTCGACGAGGTGCCCGACCTGGTCGAGGCGCTGCGCGGCGGGCTCTCCAGGGCGTACGACGCGGCACGCCCGGACCCGCTACGACTCGCTAGCGAAATCTAGGATCTGTCCTATACGCGGCGATAGAGTCCGATCATGGACCCCGTCCGCAACCCCTACGCCCCGGGCGCGGGCCAGCGCCCGCCGGAGCTGGCCGGCCGGGACCGCGAGCTCGGCCAGTTCGAGGTCACCCTGGAACGGGTCGCCGCCGGTCGCCCCGAGCGTTCGATGGTGCTGTCCGGGCTGCGCGGGGTCGGCAAGACCGTGCTGCTCAACGCGCTGCGCAGCCAGGCGGTCAAGCGCGCCTGGGGGACCGGCAAGCTCGAGGCCCGGCCGGACCGGTCGCTGCGGCTGCCGCTGGTGCAGGCCACCCACGCGGCGGTGCGTGAGGTGGCGCACCGGCACCGTGACCCGGACCGGGTGGACGCGGTCGCCGGGGTGCTCAAGTCCTTCGCTCTCGGCAGCCGCGCCGAGGACCGCAAGGGCATCCGCTGGCAGCCCGGCGCGCTGCTCGGCTCCGACGTGCCGGCCACCCGGGGGCGGGCGGACTCCGGGGACCTGGAGCTGGACCTGACCGAGCTGTTCACCGACGTCGCGGAGCTGGCAGGCGACCTCGGCGTGGGCATCGCCCTGTTCGTCGACGAGATGCAGGACGTGCCCGTCGCGGAGCTGGCCGCGCTGTGCGGGGCCTGCCACGAGATCAGCCAGCGCGGCGCGCCGCTCGTGGTGGTCGGCGCCGGGCTGCCGCACCTGCCGGTGGCGCTGGCCGCCGGGAAGTCCTACGCCGAGCGGCTGTTCCGGTACGTCGTGGTGGACCGGCTGCCCCGGGAGATGGCCGACCGCGCCCTGCTGGTGCCGGCCGGCACCGAGGACGTCGACTACGAGGCCGACGCGCTCGACGAGCTCTACCGGCTCACCGACGGCTACCCGTACTTCGTGCAGGCCTATGGCAAGGTGACCTGGGACGTCGCGGTGGCCAGCCCGATCCGCCCCTCCGACGTACTCGAGGCCTCACCGGAGGCGGAGGCCGAGCTCGCCGTCGGCTTCTTCGGTGCCCGCTACGACCGGGCCACCCCGGCGGAGCGGGACTACATGCGCACCATGGCCGAGCTCGGCGCCGACAACGACGACGGCTCGGTGACCACTGCGCAGGTGGCCAAGGCGCTCGGCCGGCGGCCGCAGAGCCTGTCCCCGGCGCGGGACGGGCTGATCAAGAAGGGGCTGGTGTACTCCTCCGAGCGCGGCACGGTGGCGTTCACGGTGCCGCACTTCGGGAAGTTCCTGCGCGCGCAACGGGGCGGGTGAGCCGTCTCGACCGGGTGCTGGTGGGACGATGGAGGCATGCAGCCCACCGCACCGGGTCGTCCCCAGGTGGTCGCGCACCGGGGCTCCAGTCTCACCCAACCCGAACACACCCTGGGCGCCTACGTGGCCGCCCTCGACGAGGGCGCCGAGGGGCTCGAGTGTGACGTGCGGCTGACCGCGGACGGGCACCTGGTGTGCGTGCACGACCGCCGCGTCGACCGTACGACGAACGGGCACGGCCTGGTCTCCACCATGGAGCTGGCCCAGCTCGACGAGCTCGACTTCGCCTCCTGGAAACGGCCCTGGGCCGACCTCGACGACGAGGCGGAGATCGACGGGCAGGCCCGCGGAGTGCTCTCCATGCAGCGGCTGCTGGAGACCGTCGCCGACTACGACCGGCCGGTGGACCTGGCCATCGAGACGAAGCACCCGACCCGCTACGGCGGGCTGGTCGAGCGCCGGCTGGTCGAGCTGCTCGCCACGTTCGGCTGGGCGGGCGAGGGCTCGCCGGCCAGGGTGATGAGCTTCTCCTGGAAGGCGCTGAACCGGGTCCGGAAGCTCGCGCCGGGCCTGGAGCTGGTGCTGCTGGTGGACAGCCCGTACTCCTGGAAGCTGTCGAGGAACCTGATCGCCGAGGACTGGATCGCCGGACCCGGGATGGAGCTGCTCCGGGAGAGCCCGCGGGTGGCCGCCCGGCTACGGGCCCAGGGCAGGCGGATACATGTCTGGACCGTCAACGACCCCGCCGACCTGGACCTGTGCGTGCGGCTGGGCGTGGAGGCGGTGATCACCGACACTCCGGCGGCGACGCTGCGACACCTGGGCTCGACGTCCCACACTGAGGTGTTTGAGCGCGGCTATCCTCGGGAATGATCGGCCGGGAGCATCAAGGAGGAAGGAAAGCGGGGCCCGCGGTGGCACCTAGTTCCATGCGCACCGACAGCGCGACCATGGACTTTCGCGTGCCCTTCGCCGCATCCTCCGTGGGAGTGGCCCGGAAGAAGCTGCGCAGCTGGATGAGCGCCCAGCATCTCCCCGTCGAGCGCGTCGAAGAGGCCCGCGTGGTGCTCTCCGAGCTGATCGGCAACGCGGTGCGCCATGCCCGTCCGCTCTCCGACGGCACCCTGCTGGTCGCCTGGTCCCTCGACGGCGGGGCGCTGCGCCTGTCGGTCACCGACGGCGGAGGCAGAGGCCGCCCACACACCGTGCACGCCGCCCCGAACGCGGTCTCCGGCCGCGGGATGCTGATCGTCGACACCCTCGCCGATTCCTGGTGGGTGGACCAGTCCGGCAGCCGCACCACGGTGCAGGCCCTGCTGCGGCTGCGCTGACCCGCGCCCCGGTAGCCTGCCCGTCATGGGAAAGCGGTCACGGGTCAAGGCCGGTGCAGCCCCGTCTGCGCCCGGTGAGGTGGGTCCCCGGCAGCCCTGTCCGTGCGGGTCCGGGCGCAGGTACAAGTCCTGCCACGGCTCCGCGACAGGAGCTCCGGCCTACGTCTCGCGCCCCTTCGAGGGGCTGACCAGCGAGTGCGACGTGGTGGCCATGCGCGAGCTCGTGCCGGCCGCCACGGCGCCGTTGCACCTGGCCGAGCACGCCGGCCGCTCGGTGGTGCTCTGCTCGCTGCTGCCGATGGCCGCACCCGCGCTGGTGCGCCAGGACGGCACCGTCTGGCTCGGCCTCCAGGTGCAGCACGGCTTCGGTGACCCCAGCCGGGACCTGGCCGCGGTGCTGGAACGGGCGCTTTCCGCCGAGCCGGGCAGCGTCGTGGGTCTCACCGACCCGCCGGGCCCCGGCCCGCGGCTGCAGGACCTGCTCACCGACGCCCCGATCGAAGTGACCGTGCACGACGGCTTCGACTTCTGGGTCGCCGACGTCGACGATCCGGAGGGACAGCTGGCCGGCTCGCTCGAGCAGGCCAACGCCGCCGCGCACCCGACCACCCGGCTGGTCTCGGTGGAGGCGGCGTACTGGACGAACGTCGGCACCAAGGAGCACCTGCGGTGGGTGCTGCCGTACGACGAGGAGCGGCTGGTGTCCGCGCTGGCCCGGCTGCATGTTGCGGGCAGGGACAGGATGACCGACGAATCGCGGCTGGTGGGCGCGTTCCGCACCCAGGGGCTGCTCGTCCCGGTCTGGGACCTGCCGGTCGGCACCGGAGCCGACGACCTGGAGGACCCGGCGGCCCGGTTCGCCTCCGCTCTGACCGCCGCGATCGCCGACGAGAGCCCGCTGACCGCCGAGGAGCGCTCGGCCCGGTCCGGGCTGGTGAACCGGCAGCTGACCATCCGGTGAGCGCCCCCAGCCGCATGACTAGACCACGATCGGCTTTTTACCAGTGATGTAGGCCATATTCAGGACGCCAGGTTGAATCAAGTCACCCAGCACCCCTACATTGTTCAGTGCCCGGTCGTTGTTGTATCCCCCGTCAGCAACGGCCGGGTCTTTCATTTCTGAGGGTTGATGTCCGGTTTCGGCATCGCCCTCCACCGCGGCTCGACCGCCGACTCAGCGTCGAACGTGAGAGCGTGAACCTCATGTCCGAGGTGACCATTCGTCCCGCCGTGGAGGCGGACCTTCCGTTGCTCGTCCGCATCGAGGTGGAGGCCGGCGCGCTGTTTCGGACCGTCGGGCTCGACGAGGTCGCGGACCACCCCGTGCACGAGGACGACTACCGGCCGGCGCTGGCCGACGAGCGGGCCTGGGTAGCCGAGCGCGACGGCGAGGTGGCCGGGTATATCTATGCGGAGCAGGTCGACGAGAACGCCCACATCGAGCAGGTGTCGGTGTCACCCGATCACGCCGGCCACGGCGTCGGGGCGCGGCTGGTGCGGCTCGTCGAGGCCTGGGGGCGGAACGCCGGCCGGCCGGCCACGACGCTCACCACTTTCAAGGACGTGCCCTGGAACGCGCCGTACTACCGGCGGCTCGGCTACCGGGAGATGGCCGCGGACGAGATCGGCCCGGAGCTGGCCGCCACCATGGCGCACGAGGCGACCCTGCCCGGGATCCGGGCAGAGGACCGCTGCGCCATGGTGAAGCCGGCCACCCAATGAGGGCTCCGGTGAGGGCTACAGCGGCTCGCGGCTGATCGGGCAGGACATGCACCGCGGTCCGCCGCGCCCGGAGCCCAGCTCGGATCCGGAGATCGCGATCACCTCGATGCCGGCCTGCTCGAGCCGGGTGTTGGTCTCCACGTTGCGCTCGTAGGCGACGGCCACCCGCGGCGAGATCGCCAGCGTGTTGTTCCCGTCGTCCCACTGCTCCCGCTCGGCGGTGACCGGGTCCAGTCCGGTGTCGATCTGGTGCAGCGTGTCGATGCTCATCGCCTTGGCGGCAGCCACCAGGAACGGCTCGGCCTCCGCCACGTCGAGCACCAGGTCGGCGTCCGCGTCGCCGTTGCGGCCCTTGCAGGTGACCGCGTAGGCACGCAGCCGGTCGGCGACGTTCGGGTACATCACGATCTTGTCGGTGTCGACCATCGTGCACACCGTGTCCAGGTGCATGGTCGCCCGCTCCTGGGCGATGGGCACCGCGAGCACGGTGTGCGCGATACCGGCGCCGAACACCTGCCGCGCCAGGCGTTCCGCGCCCGCCGGCGTGGTGCGCTCCCCGACCCCGACGGCGATGACGCCCGGGGCGAGCAGCAGCACGTCACCGCCCTCGACGTGCTCGTGCTGCCAGCCGTGGATCTTGGGCGTGCCGGCGAACCGCGGGTGCTGGGTGTAGATCAGCTCGGTGAGCTGGGTCTCCCGCTCGCGGGCCGGCATCGCCAGAGAGGTGACCGCCACCCGGTCCCGGACCCAGACGCTCGAGTCCCGGGTGAACAGCAGGTTCGGCAGCGGGTCGATGAGGAAGTCGTCGGTGGCGAGCAGGCTGGTGACCAGCCCGTGCCCGCCGCGCACCTCGTCGTTGCGCACCCCGGCGGTCAGGAACGCCGCCAGCTCCTCGGGGCTCTGATCGTGCAGTGCCAGGGTGAGGTAGTTCCGCAGCGTGTCACCGAGGTGCAGGCTGCACATGGCTCCGGCGATGGCCCGTTCGCGCGCCTCGCCCTGCTCCAGGGTCTCGGTGAGCAGGTCCATCAGGTACAGGACCTCCACGTCCCGCTCCCGCAGCGCCTGCGCGAACGCGTCGTGCTCCTCCTGCGCCCGGCTCACCCACGGGATCCCGTCGAAGAGCAGCTTGTCGTTGTTGCGAGGGGTGAGGCGCTGCAGCTCCGGTCCGGGGCGGTGCAGCATCACCGTGCGAAGGCGACCGACCTCGCTGTTGACCCCAAGGGTGGGGGTCGACCCGGGCCGGCGCTCCGTCGCGCCAGAGTTGGTCATGGCAGAAAGGCTATCTGCTGCGCGAGTCAGGCGAGCAACTCATACAGCGTGGCTCCCGCGAGGGTCAGACAGACCGCCGAGCCGATGTAGTGCAGCAGCGAGAGCCGCATGTACCGCAGCAGCACCCGGCCGGCGATGACAGCCAGCCCGGAGACGGTCAGCAGCGCCCCCCAGGCTCCGATGAACACCTCCAGGTGCTCGTGGTACTTCGCCACCAGGCTGATGGTGAGCAGCTGCGACAGGTCGCCCCACTCGGCGGCGAACAGCACCAGGAACGCCGCGCCCACGGCCCTCACCCCCGTCTTGGTCTCGGTGGCCCGCGCGGCGTACTCCTCCTCCGCCTCCTGCTCCTCGGCGTCCGCCCCCGGAGCGGTCCGGAACAGCACGACCGCGCCGATGGCGAAGATGGCGGCGGCGACGCTGCGGATCACCACGTCGGGCAGCAGGGTGACCAGCGCGCCGGCGGTGACCGCGACGACGGTCTGCACGCCGAAGGCCAGCCCGACGCCGATCCAGACGAGCAGCGGGCGGTAGCGGGTGGACAGCACCAGTGCGGCGATGAACGTCTTGTCGGGCAGCTCGACGAGGAAGATGGCGCCAAAGGTGATGCCGATGACAGCGAGGTCCATGGGGTCCTTGGCAGAGGCGGTCAGGTCTGCCGGAGGGCGGCGCACTCGGCGACGGCGTCGGCGAGCACGTCCTTGGCCGGCCGGCCGGTGGCCGTCGCGGCCGCGGCCACGTCGTCGTACTCCGGCTGCACGTTGACGACAGACCCGCCGTGCTCCGCAATCTTCACACGGATGCTGCAACCGGACACTTCGACGGTCGCCATCCGGCGCTCCAGCGCGGTCTTGCCGACCGGGATCTCGCGCACCCCGATGGTCGAGGTCTGCCGGAAGATCTCGGCGCGCACCGGGTCCAGCCGTTCGGTGGTGACCAGCACCGACAGGGTGTGCGCCGGCCTGCCCTTCTTCATCAGGATCGGGGTCAGCCAGGCGTCCGAGGCGCCGGCGTCGAGCAGCGCGGCCAGCACGTTCGGCCACAGCCGCGGGTCCAGGTCGTCGACGTTGGTCTCCACCACCACCGCCGTGCTCGCCGCGGCTGCCGCCATCCCCACGAACAGCCGCAGCACGTTCGGGTGCGTGTCCGGGTCGCGCGCCCCGGCGCCGACTCCGACGTGCTCGACGGCCATCGGCGGCTGCGGGCCGAACTCGGTCGCCAGCGTGGTGAGCAGCGCGGCCCCGGTGGGCGTGCACAGCTCGGACCGCCCCGGTCCGGAGTACGACGGGGCGCCGAGCAGCAGCTCGGCGACGGCCGGCGGCGGCACCGGCATCGCGCCGTGGGCGCCGCGGACCGTGCCGCTGCCGACCGCCACCGGGGACACCACCAGATGTTCCAGGCCGAGGTGCGCCACGCCCGCGCAGACGCCGACCACGTCCGCGATGGCGTCGAGCGCCCCGACCTCGTGGAAGTGCACCTGCTCCGGGGTGGTGCCGTGCACCGCCGCCTCGGCGTTCGCCAGCCGCTCGAAGCAGGCATGCGCGCGGGCCCGGACCGGCTCGGCCAGGTCGGCCGCGGCCAGCAGCTCGGCCACGTCCGCCCAGCTCCGGTGGGTGCTGCTGTCCGCCACCTCGACGTGGCAGCGGGTGGCGGCGAACCCGTGGCGGGTCACCGGCTCCGGGCGCAGCGCGACGTGCTCGGGTGCGACCGCTGCCACCGCAGCGGCGATGGTCTCCACGGGCACGCCGGCACCCACCAGCGCACCGAGCAGCATGTCCCCGGATGCGCCAGAGGAGGCGTCCACCCAGCCGATCATGTGCTGCGGGGCCGGGCGTTGCGGGCCACCCGGGCGGCGAACACCCCGGCCCCGAAGCCGTTGTCGATGTTCACCACGGTCACCCCGGGCGCGCAGGAGTTCAGCATCCCGAGCAGCGCGGCCAGCCCGCCGAAGGAGGCGCCGTAGCCGACGCTGGTGGGCACCGCGACGAGCGGGACCCCGGTCAGCCCGCCCACCACGCTGGGCAGCGCGCCCTCCATGCCGGCCACCACGATGAGGCAGTCGGCGTCGGCCAGCTCGTCGCGAGCGGCCAGGATGCGGTGCAGTCCGGCCACCCCCACGTCGTTGACCCGGCGTACTCCGGCGCCGAAGACGGAGGCGGTCAACGCGGCCTCCGCGGCGACCGGCGCGTCCGACGTACCAGCGGACACGACCGCGACCGTGCCCTGCGGAGCCCGGAGCTCGCCGAGCGTGACCGCCCGGGCGACCTCGTCGACGACCGCGTCGGCATGGGCGTCGGTCACCGCCGCGATCGCCTCCGGGGACAGCCGGGTGGCCAGCACCGCCTGGTCGGGGTGCGTCTCGTGGAGGGTGCGCAGGATCTCCACCACCTGCGCCGGCGTCTTGCCGGACCCGTACACCACCTCCGGGTCCCCGGTGCGGGCCGCCCGGTCGGTGTCCACGCGCGCGAAGCCGAGGTCGGCAGCGGGCTGGTGCCCGGGCTTGGCGGTCATGGGCCGAATCTATAGCCCCACTAGGCTGTGCCCGTGCCCGGAGTCCCGCCTGCCCGCTACGCCTACCTCGGCCCGGAGGGCACGTTCACCGAGCAGGCGCTGCGGTCGCTACCCGCGGCCGCCAAGGCGCAGCTGCAGCCGTGCACCACCGTCACCCTGGCTCTGGACGCGGTGCGCTGTGGGGACGCCGACGGTGCCGTGGTGCCGATCGAGAACTCCGTGGAGGGCTCGGTGCCGGTCACCCTCGACGAGCTGGCCACCGGTGAGCCGCTGATGATCACCCGGGAGATGACCGTGCCGATCGCCTTCGTGCTGGCCGTCCGGCCCGGTACGACGCGTGAGGGCATCCGCCGGGTGGCGACCCACCCGCACGCGGCCGCGCAGACCCGCCGCTGGCTGGCGCTGCACCTGCCGCACGTCCAGCTGGTGCACGCCGGGTCCACCGCCGCCGGCGCGGCCGCGCTGGCCGAGCCCGACCCGCCGTGGGAGGCGGCGATCTGCGCGCCGCTGGCCGCGCAGCGGTACCGGCTCTCGGTGCTCGCCGACGGCATCGGCGACAACCCGGACGCTGTCACCCGGTTCGTGCTGGTCTCCCGGCCCGCGGCGCCGGCTCCGCCCACCGGTGCTGACAAGACCTCGCTGGTCGCGTTCATCCGCGACGACCACCCCGGTGCGCTGCTCGAGCTGCTCGAGGAGTTCCAGCTGCGGGGAGTGAACCTGAGCCGCATCGAGTCCCGGCCCACCGGGTTCGGGCTGGGCCGGTACTGCTTCTCGATCGACCTGGAAGGCCACCTTTCCGATGCCCGGGTCGGGGAGGCGCTGATGGGGCTGCGCCGCAACTGCGCGGACGTGCGGTTCCTCGGCTCCTACCCCCGCGTCGACGGAGTGCGTCCGGACGTGGCGCCGGGGGACAGTGACGCGGACTTCCGCGACGCGGCCGGCTGGCTCGCGCGCCTGCGCGGCGGGGGCTGATCGGCCGATTAGGCTCCGGGCACGTGAACGGTTCCCTGCCCGCGGCGCTGGTCGTCGCGATCATCCTGCTCCTGCTGGTGGTGGCCGTGGCCGCGCTCGCGCTGGCCGTAGTGGCTCTGCGCCGCAGCCGTCCGCGGCGCTCCCGGGTCGACCCGGCCTCGGTGCCGGCCGACGTGGCGGGGCTGCGGGGGGAGGTGCAGGCGCTGCGGGCCGAGGTCTCCGAGGCGCTGCGGCACCTGGCGGTGGTGCGGTACGACGCGTTCGGCGACATGGGCGGCCACCTGTCCTGGTCGATGGCGCTTCTCGACGACGGCGGCAATGGCATCGTGCTGACCTCGATCCACGGGCGCAGCGAGGCGCGTACCTACGCCAAGAACGTCTCCGGCTGGTCCTGTGACCAGGCGCTGTCGCCCGAGGAGGACGAGGCGATCCGGTTCGCCAAGTCCGCCTGAGGGCCAGCCCACGGGCTCAGCAGCGGGCGCAGGGGCCGCCGGGGGTGACGTCGAGGGTGCCGCTGGCGGGGTCGAGGCTGACCGTGGCCAGGGTGGCGTGCCACAGCACCGGGTCCATCGACTCGTCGGGGTGGGCGCACACCCCGCCCACGTCACGGTGGTCGCGCATCGCCGCGATCACCTCCTCCGCGGAACGCGGCCGCGTCGTACTGAAGGCGTCGAGGAGGGTACGGCGGCGGATCCGGCTGCTCGGCCCGATCGTGTCCGCGAGGCAGCCGGCCTCGCGATCCGCCGTGACGAAGTGGTTGGTGCGCACCAGTACCCCGTCCTCGGGCTCGAGCAGCCCCGGTCCGCCGGGCGAGAGCTCCACGGAGACGGCCCGGCCGGCGGACTCCACGAGCGTCAGCGACGTCGACGCGGACATGCTCGCCGACTTGGCGATGACCAGCGCCTCGTCCAGGTCGTTGGCCTGATCGAGGATCTGCCGGCTGAGCAGGTGCACGGGGTGGCCGATCTTCGCACCCCCGTCGTCGGCGTGGTGCAGCATGTTCAGCAGCACGCCGATGCCGCGGCCCTCCGCGGTCCGGGCGACACCGATCTTGGCCAGCATGCCGAACTCGGTGACCGTCTCGACCATCCGGCCGTCGGGGCGCGGGAGGCGCCAGTGCAGCCAGTTGTCGCGCATCGCGTCGTACCAGTCCCAGGTCTGCACCGCCACCGGCGGCCCGTCCGGAGGCAGCACGACCACACTCGAGCACTCGCCGGTGCCCGTCGGGTCGGCGATGGCGAGCAGCTCGGTGCGGGCGTTGACCGCGGCGATCTCGCGGACCGGGACGCCGGCGCCCTCGGCGATACCGCGGATCTCCGGCGCCGCCCACGGGGCGAGCTCCTGGATCGTCTCCCAGGCCCGTTCCGCCCACGTGTCGACGTCGAAGGGCCGGGTGGCGCGGGTGGTGAAGAGCCGGCGGTACGACGCGGCGGTGCGCGCGACGTCCTCGGCGTGCCGCTCCCCGAGCTCGAGCCCGCGCTCGTGGGGCGGCAGGACCGACGAGGTGAACGAGCGCAGCTGGTGCATGGGCCCACCGTAGCGCCGGGTCAGCGGGGGACGCGGACCAGCAGCTTCCCGTGCACGCAACGGGCGTGCAGCTCCTTCCCGGGCCCGATCGGGTCCCCGTCGAGCTGCCGAGGTGCCTCGTGCGAGGCGCGGATGCTGACGCTGCGACCGGTCATCCGGTTCAGCGCCGCGTCGGTGCGGCGGTTGCGGGACAGCACCCGGACCACCACCGGGAGCCAGGACAGGAACCGCCGCGGGGACAGCACCACCACGTCGAGCACCCCGTCGTCGAGCGCGGCGTCCGGCAGCAGCGGGATACCGGCCTGCAGGTAGCCGACATTGCCGACCACGACGGTCCGGGCCCGGTGCCGTTCGTACTCCCCGCCGTCGACGCTCACCTCGACGCGGATCGCCGGGAACATCAGGTTCCGGACCGCGGACATCGCATAGGCGAGCCAGCCGATGCGTGCCTTGGCCTGCTCGTTGGTCAGCGACATGATCAGCGCGTCGAAGCCCATCCCGGCCATCACCATGAAGTGCTGGTCGGCCTCGATCCCGTCCCCGGAGACCTCCACCATGTCGATGGCCCGGTCCTGCCCGTTGAGCGCGACGTCGATCGCGGCCGGCACCTGCAGCGGGACGCCGAGGTTGCGGGCCAGCAGGTTCCCGGTGCCCATCGGGATCACCCCGACCGGGACGCCGGTCCCGGCGAGCTCCGCGCAGACGGTGCGCACCGTCCCGTCGCCGCCGCAGGCCAGCACCAGGTCGGCGCCCTCGACGGCCGCCTGCTCGGCCATCGACCGGCCGGGGTCCTCGACGGTGGTGGTGTACCACGCCGGCGAGTCCCAGCCAGCGCGCGTGACCCGCTCCTCGACCATCGACCGGAACGCGTCCTGGTCGTCGACCTTGATCGGGTTGAGTACGACGGACAGCCGGCGGGTGCTGGGCACCGGGCTCGGCAGCGGGGCGACCGGCTGGGGCCGTGGGAACGGGGAGTACACGAGCAGCCCGAGCAGCACCCAGAAGATCCCGACCGCGTAGCCGGCGAGCACGTCGGAGACGTTGTGCACCCCGAGGAAGATCCGGTCCGCCCCGATGAGCAGGAACAGGAACCCCCAGAGCACGAACAGCAGCCGGCGGACGCCGCGTCGACGTACCAGCATCATGGTGAGCACCGTGGCGATGCCCATCCCGGCGGCGATGTAGGTCGCGTGCCCCGAGGGGAACGACATCGTGCTCAGCCGCTCCAGCGGGTGCTGCCACACCGGCCGGGCCCGGCCGACCAGCAGCTTGAGCAGCTGGGTGGTCGCCGCGGCGCCCACCATCACCCCGATGGTCCAGACCGCCGCGCGGCGGTGCCGCCGCCAGGTCAGCAGCCCGGCGATCACCGCGGTGTAGATGGCCCAGGGCAGAGTGGTGAACAGCTTGGCGAGCACCGACCAGAACGCGTCGCCGGCGGGGTGGGTGTAGGTCCAGTACTCGGGCCAGGAGCCGAGTCGCCGGTCGAACCCGCTGACCCCGGTGAGGTCCAGCCGGACCAGCAGCGCGAGGGCGAGGACCGCCAGCGCAGCCACCAGGGTGCCGAGCAGCAGCCTTCGGCGGGCTCGGGGGCTGGTCGGCACAGGGCTCCACTTGGCGCGGGTAGGGCAGAACTCTCGAGGTCCAGTATGCCCACCGAGCCGGGCCGATATCGTGGACGGGTGATCGATCCGCGACTGCTCCGCGAGCACCCCGACCGTGTCCGTGCCGGCCAGGTCAAGCGCGGCCTGTCCGCCGACGTCGTCGACCGCGCCCTGGCGGCCGACGACGAGCGCCGGTCCGCGATCGTGGAGTTCGAGCGGTTGCGGGCCGAGCAGAAGCAGCTGGGCAAGCAGATCGCCTCCCAGAAGGGGGAGGACAAGCAGGCCCTGCTCGACAAGGCCAAGTCGCTGTCCGCGGACGTGAAGAAGGCCGAGGCCGCCCAGGCCGACGCCGAGCAGGCCTTCCGGGACGTGATGATGACCATCCCGAACCCGGCCGCCGAGGAGGCTCCCGCGGGCGGCGAGGACGACTTCGTGGTGCTGGAGGAGGTCGGCACCCCGCACACGTTCGACTTCGAGCCCCGCGACCACGTCGAGCTCGGCCGGATGCTCGGCGCGATCGACGTGGACCGCGGCGCGAAGGTCTCCGGCGCCCGGTTCTACTACCTGACCGGGGTGGGCGCCGACCTGGAGCTGGCACTGGTCAACCTGGCCATGGACCAGGCCCGCGCGGCCGGGTTCACCACGATGATCCCACCGGCGCTGGTCAAGCCGCGGGCCATGGACGGCACCGGGTTCCTCGGCCAGGCCGCCGACGACGTGTACCGCATCGAGGGTGACGAGATGTACCTCGTCGGTACCTCCGAGGTGCCCCTGGCGGCCTACCACTCCGACGAGGTCCTCGACGGCGAGCGGCTGCCGCTGAGGTACGCCGCGTTCAGCCCCTGCTACCGCAAGGAGGCCGGCTCCTACGGCAAGGACACCCGCGGCATCATCCGGGTGCACTGGTTCGACAAGGTGGAGATGTTCTCCTACACCACGGTGGAGGAGTCGTACGACGAGCACCGGCGGATGCTGGCCCAGGAGAAGGAGTTCCTGGACAAGCTGGAGCTCGCCTACCGGGTGATCGACACTGCCGCCGGTGACCTCGGCCTGTCCGCGCAGCGGAAGTTCGACTGCGAGGCGTGGATCCCCACCCAGGGCAAGTACCGCGAGCTGACCTCGACGTCGAACTGCACCGACTTCCAGACCCGCCGCCTCGACATCCGGGGCCGGTTCGCCGGCGGGGTGCGGCACCTGGCCACCCTGAACGGCACGCTGTGTGCGATCCCGCGCACCATCGTGGCCATCCTGGAGACCCATCAGCGGGCCGACGGCTCCGTGGTGGTGCCGGCCGCGCTGCGCCCCTACCTGCAAGGCCGTGAGGTCCTGGAGCCGCTCAGTGGCTGAGGCCGGAGGCGCGTGGGCCGAGGGGTGGCGGCCCAAGCTGGTGGCCCTCGACATCGACGGCACCCTGTTCGTGCCCGATCTCGAGAACGGCTTCAGCACCGACGAGGTCACCCCGGCGGTGCGCGCAGCGGTGGAGCGGCTGGTCGACGCCGGCGTGCACGTGGTGCTGGCCAGCGGCCGGGCGCCGCTGAGCATGACCAAGGTGCTCCAGCACCTGAACATCCCGGGAAGCGACCGTGAGCAGGCGCTGGTGGTCGCGTCCAACGGTGCGGTCACCTTCTCCTACCCGCCGCTGCAGGTGCTCGACGAAGTCACCTTCGACGCCCGGCCCGCCGTGCACGCGGTGCTCCAGCACGTGCCGGACGCCGCGGTGGCGGTGGAGGAGCACGGGGTCGGCTACCGGGTCAACCGGCACTTCCCGGTCGGCGAGCTGGACGGCGAGATGATCCTGACCCCGATCGAGGAGATGGTCGCCTCGGAGGTCAGCCGGGTGATCATCCGCGACCCGCAGTCAACGTCGGAGGACTTCTTGAAGCTGGCCGACAAGCTCGGGCTGCGGGGCACCAACTACTTCATCGGCTGGACCGCCTGGCTCGACCTGGCCCCGGAGGGCGTCACCAAGGCCAGCGGCCTCGCCTCGGTGGCGCAGCGCCTCGGCGTGGACGCGGAGGACGTGCTGGCCGTCGGCGACGGCCGCAACGACATCGACATGCTGCGCTGGGCCGGGCGCGGGGTGGCGATGGGGCAGGCGCCGGCCGAGGTGAAGAGGGCGGCGGACGCGGTCACCGCCCCGGTGCAGCAGGACGGGCTGGCCGTCGAGCTGTCCCGCTGGTTCTGAGGGAGGCCGAGCCGTGCCGAAGCTGGTGGCCACCGATCTGGACGGCACCCTGCTGCACAGCAACGGTTCGGTCACCGAGCGCACTCGTCGGGCGCTGGCCGCGCTGGAGGAGCAGGGCGTCACGGTGGTGTTCGTGACCGGCCGGCCGGTCCGCTGGATGGACGCGTTGTGGGAGCACGTCGGCGGGCACGGGCTGGCGGTCTGCTCCAACGGCGGCATCGTGTACGACGTGCACGCCCGCGAGGTCGCGGAGGCGCGCACCATCCCGCTGCCGACCGGCCTGGAGGTCGGCCGGCTGCTGCGGGAGACGGATCCCGGGGTGAGCTTCGCGGTGGAGCGGACCGACGGGTTCGGCAAGGAGCCGGAGTACCAGACCCGGGCACCGGTGCCGGCCGGCCTGCAGATCGGCCCGCTGGAACAGCTGCTGACCGGGGAGGTCGTCAAGCTGCTGACCCGGCACGAGGACCGCGAGCCGGAGTCGTTCTGGGCCGAGGTGGAGGAGCGGGTCGGTCACCTGGTGACCACCACCTGGTCGTCGACGAGCGCGATGGTGGAGATGAGCGGGCTGGGCGTGACCAAGGCCAGCACGCTGGAGCGGTTGTGCCAGGAGCGGGGCATCGCGGCCGAGGAGGTGGTGGCGTTCGGGGACATGCCGAACGACCTTCCGATGCTGGCCTGGGCCGGTGCGTCGTACGCCATGGCCAACGCCCACCCCTCGGTGCGCGAGCTGGCCGACGACCTGGCCCCGGGCAACGACGAGGACGGGGTCGCGGCCGTCCTGGAGCGGCTGTTCGGCCTCTGACGGCCGGTTTTCCTCGCGCCCCCCCTTTCGCAAATGCCCGATTCACTGGGAGACTCGGAGCGGCGGGACATTCGAACAACGGAGGTCGCATTGGCTGCGCAGGACGCGATGTCCGCCGCGCGCGACGCGCTGACGTCGCTGGCGGCGGCGGTGCTGAAGGTGCGCAACGAGTACGGCGACACGCTCGGCGTGCGCCGGCTGACCTCGGACGTGGACCGGCTCTCCGCCGATCTCGAGGAGCTGGGGGAGCCTCAACCTGGGTACCGGCCGGGTGTACGGTCCGAAGACCTGCTGGAGATCCCGGACGCTCCCTACGACGAGAGCATGTGGCTGGACGCGCAGTCCGAGGCCCAGCACGCGCTCTGAGGAAAGGACAGCACTTGTCGGCAGGCGTGAGAAGTCCCCGTCGTGCAGAGATTCGACCCAAGACGCTCCGGCGGGACGCCTGGTGGCTCGTTCCATCGGCGTACGCCGCGACCCTGATCATCGTCGGCGCCTACCTGACCTACGCGGTGTTCGCGAACGCGGACTACTACTGGGAGCCCTACATCTCGCCGATGTACTCCCCGTGCCTGACCGGCAACTGCGTGGGCAACAGCGGCTGGGGCTGGTTCCCGAGCATCGCCCCGGTCACCCCGGCGCTGATCATCATCATCTTCCCGGCCGGGCTGCGGGCCACCTGCTACTACTACCGCAAGGCCTACTACCGGTCGTTCTTCTTCTCCCCGCCGGCCTGCGCGGTCGCCGAGCCGCACAAGCGCTACAAGGGCGAGAGCAGCTTCCCGCTGATCCTGCAGAACGTGCACCGGTGGTTCTTCTTCATCACCCTGCTGTTCAACGCGATCCTCACCTACGACGCCGTCATCGCCTTCCGCGACCACCAGGGCAACTGGGGGCACATGGGCCTGGGCACGCTGGTGCTGATCATCAACGCGGCCCTGCTGTGGCTCTACAACATGTCCTGCCACTCCTGCCGGCACATCATGGCCGGTCGGATCAACCACTTCTCCAAGCACCCGATCCGCTACTGGATCTGGAGCCGGCTGACCCCGCTGAACGCCAGGCACGGCCAGATCGCCTGGGCCTCGCTGGTGTTCGTGGCCCTGACCGACCTGTACGTCCGGCTGGTGGCATCCGGCACGATCGTCGACCCGAGGTTCTTCTGACACATGAGCGAAACTGACAGCACCGGCTCACGGCACCCGATGACCGGCAACCGGATGGACCCCGACGCCGCCACCTCCGGCTTCGGCTCCGACTTCGAGCACCACGAGTACGACGTGGTGGTGGTCGGCGCAGGGGGCGCGGGCCTGCGCGCCGCGATCGCCGCCCACGACGCCGGCGCCAAGGTGGCGGTGGTCTGCAAGTCCCTGCTGGGCAAGGCGCACACCGTGATGGCTGAGGGCGGCATCGCGGCCTCGCTGGGCAACCTGTGGCCGGAGGACAACTGGCAGGTGCACTTCCGCGACACCATGCGTGGCGGGAAGATGCTCAACCACTGGCGGATGGCGCAGCTGCACGCCCAGGAGGCGCCCGAGCGGGTCCTCGAGCTGGAGGAGTGGGGCGCGCTGTTCGACCGGACCGCGGAGGGGCTGATCTCCCAGCGCGACTTCGGCGGGCACCGCTACGCGCGGCTGGCGCACGTCGGGGACCGCACCGGGCTGGAGATGATCCGGACCCTGCAGCAGCGGACCGTGTCCCTGGGCATCGACGTGTTCATGGAGTGCACGGTCACCGACATCTTCAAGCAGGACGGCCGGGTCAGCGGCTGCTTCGCCTACTGGCGGGAGACCGGCCGGTTCATCGTGTTCAGCACCCCGTCCGTCGTACTCGCCACCGGAGGGATCGGCAAGTCCTACAAGGTCACCTCGAACTCGTGGGAGTACACCGGCGACGGGCACGCGCTGGCGCTGCGGGCCGGGGCGTCGCTGGTGAACATGGAGTTCGTCCAGTTCCACCCGACCGGCATGGTGTGGCCGCCGTCGGTGCGCGGCATCCTGGTCACAGAGTCGGTGCGCGGCGACGGCGGGATCCTGAAGAACTCCGACGGCAAGCGGTTCATGTTCGACTACATCCCGGACTACTTCAAGGCCGAGACCGCCGACACCATCGAGGAGGCCGACGGCTGGTACGAGGACAAGAAGAACAACCGCCGCCCGCCCGAGCTGCTGCCGCGTGACGAGGTGGCGCGGGCGATCAACTCCGAGGTCAAGGCCGGCCGCGGCTCGCCGCACGGCGGCGTGTTCCTGGACATCGGCTCGCGGCGCAGCGAGGAGTTCGTCCGGCGCCGGCTGCCGTCGATGTACCACCAGTTCAAGGAGCTCGCGGACGTCGACATCACCAAGGAGCCGATGGAGGTCGGCCCGACCTGCCACTACGTGATGGGCGGGGTCGAGGTGGACCCGGACACCCAGGAGAGCCGGGTGCCGGGGCTGTACGCCGCCGGTGAGGTAGCCGGCGGCATGCACGGCTCCAACCGGCTCGGCGGCAACTCGCTGGGCGACCTGCTGGTGTTCGGCCGCCGGGCCGGGCACTGCGCGGCCTACTACGCCTACAAGGTGCGTGAGAACCTGCCGCACCCGGCCGCCGACGAGGTCCGAACCGCCGCGGAGCGGGCGCTGGCCCCGTTCAACCCAGTATCGGTGAGCCCTGGGGAGACCGGCGGGGAGAACCCCTACACCATCCAGAAGGACCTGCAAGAGACCATGCAGCAGCTGGTCGGCATCATCCGCAAGGCCGACGAGCTCAGCCAGTCCCTCGAGGAGCTGCAGAAGCTCAAGGAGCGGGCCCGGCACCTGGAGGTCGAGGGCAACCGGCAGTACAACCCCGGCTGGCACCTCGCGCTGGACCTGCGCAACATGCTGCTGGTCTCGGAGAGCATCGCCAAGGCCGCGCTGGAGCGGCAGGAGTCCCGCGGCGGGCACACCCGCGACGACTTCCCGGGCCCCGACGACACGTGGGGCGCGCTGAACCTGGTGGTCACCGTCAACGACGCCGGCGACGGGGTGGACCTGAAGCGGCAGCCGCTGCCGGAGATGCCCGAGGAACTCAAGCCGCTGTTCAACGATTGATGCAAAGGATGCAGAGCTGATGAGGGTGAACGGCTGATGGGGTACGACCTGAAGATGCGGGTGTGGCGCGGGGACGCGTCCGGCGGGGCGCTCGGCGACTACACCGTGCCGGTGGAGGAGGGCGAGGTCGTCCTCGACGCGATCCACCGGCTCCAGGCCACCCAGGCCGGCGACCTCGCGGTCCGGTGGAACTGCAAGGCTGGCAAGTGCGGGTCGTGCAGCGCGGAGGTCAACGGCCGGCCGCGGCTGATGTGCATGACCCGGCTGTCGGACTTCGAGCCCACCGAGACGATCACCGTCACCCCGATGCGCACCTTCCCGGTGATCCGGGACCTGGTCACCGACGTGTCCTTCAACTACGAGAAGGCCAAGCAGGTGCCCGCGTTCGCGCCGGCGCCGCCGGACCCGGACGGCAAGCGGCGGATGCTGCAGGCCGACGTGACCCGCGGCCAGGAGTTCCGCAAGTGCATCGAGTGCTTCCTCTGCCAGAACGTCTGCCACGTGATCCGCGACCACGAGGACAACAAGCAGGCGTTCGCCGGCCCCCGGTTCTTCCTGCGGTACGCCGAGCTGGACATGCACCCGCTCGACACCAACGACCGGCGGGCGATCGCGCAGGCTCAGGCGGGCATCGGGATGTGCAACATCACCAAGTGCTGCACCGAGGTGTGCCCGGAGGGCATCAAGATCACCGACAACGCGATCATCCCGATGAAGGAGCGCGTGGTCGACCGGAAGTACGACCCGGTGGTCTGGCTCGGCGACAAGATCTTCCGCCGCAACAAGCGCGAGGAGATCGAGCCGCCTCCGGCCCCGCGCGGCTGACCGTGTTGTCAGGCGGGTGACCGGCTATGACCGGTCACCCGCCTGACAAGTCGGAGAGGGGTACGACGGGTCAGAGGTACATGCCGCGGCCGGACTGCTCCTCGCCCTGGGCGCGCTGGGCGGCCGACTGCTGGGCCGCGGCCATCTGTGCCTGGTCGGGCACCATGCCGGGCGGCAGCGCCCGCCGCATCTGCTCCAGCTGCGCCCGGGCGGCGACCTGCTGGGCGTAGATCGCGGTCTGGATACCGTGGAAGAGCCCCTCGAGCCACCCCACCAGCTGCGCCTGCGCGATGCGCAGCTCGGCCTCCGAGGGCGTGTCGGAGCTGAACGGCAGGGACAGACGCTCCAGCTCCTCCACCAGCTCCGGGGCCAGTCCGGCCTCGAGCTCCTTGATCGAGGAGGCGTGGACCTCGGCCAGCCGGGCCCGGCTCGCCTCGTCGAGCGGGGCGGCCTTCACCTCGTCGAGGAGCTGCCGGATCATGCTGCCGATCCGCATCACCTTCGCGGGCTGCTCGACGAGGTCGGTGATGTGGCGTGCCTCCTCCTCGTCGTCGTCACCGGAGGACCGTGACCCCTGTGCAGCGGCGGCCATCGCCATGTCGTCCGGACCGATGACCGTCACGCGCGATTCCTCCTGGCGCTCCTGGTCCTCGGGGCGGTCGCCTTGCGGGTTCTCTTCGGTCATGCCCGCCACTCTACGCAGACAGCAGGAGCTTGCCGACGTGGTCGCCGGCGTCCATCATCCGGTGCGCCTCGGCGGCCTGCTCCAGCGGCAGGGTCGCGTGTACGACGGGGCGCACGGTCTTGTCCTCGAGCAGCGGCCACACGTGCTCCACGACAGCCGCGCAGATGGCGGCCTTCTCCTCCACCGGCCGGGACCGCAGCGTGGTCGCGATCACCGCCGCGCGCTTGCGCAGCAGCTTGCCGAGGTCGAGCTCGCCCCTGTTGCCGCCCTGGAGGCCGATCACCACCAGCCGTCCCTCGGTGGCCAGCGCGTCCACGTTGCGGGCCAGGTAGGACGCCCCCATGTTGTCCAGGATCACGTCGGCACCGCGGCCGTCGGTGGCCCGTCGTACCTCCTCAACGAAGTCCTGCTCGCGGTAGCTCACGGCCACGTCGGCGCCGAGCGAGCGGCACAGGTCCAGCTTGTGCGACGCGCCGGCCGTGGCGACCACGCGGGCGCCGAGCGCGGCGGCGACCTGGATCGCCATCGTGCCGATCCCCCCGGCGCCGCCGTGCACGAGCAGGGTCTCGCCGGCCTGCAGCCCCGCGACCATGAACACGTTCGACCACACCGTGCAGGCCACCTCCGGCAGCCCGCCCGCCGTCACCAGGTCGACCCCGTCCGGGGCCGGCATCACCTGCCCGGCGGGGACCAGCACTTTCTCTGCGTAGCCGCCGCCGGCGAGCAGCGCGCACACCCGGTCACCGACCGCGAACCGGTCCACACCGGAGCCCACGGCGCTGACCGTGCCGGAGCACTCCAGACCGAGCACGTGCGAGGCGCCCGGAGGGGGCGGGTAGTGGCCGCGCCGCTGCAAGGTGTCCGCCCGGTTGACGGCGGTGCCGGCCATGTCGATGACCAGCTCGCCGTCTCCGGGCACCGGGTCCGGCAGCTCGCGGATGGCGAGGACCTCTGGTCCTCCGGGCTCGGTGGCGACGACGGCTCGCATGGGGCCAGGGTACGAGGGCGCCGCGCGGGCTCGGCTGCCTACTCGGCGTCGACCAGCTCCTCCTCGTCGAAGTCGTCGGCGGAGACGTCCTCCCCGGCCCACTTCTCGGCCAGCGCGGTTGCCCGGCCGGCGAGCTCCTCCACGTCGGCCTGGCTGCCGCCGCGCTGCGCGGCCGCGTAGCCGAGCAGGAACGTGGTCACCGGCGCGGCCGGCTTCTCGACGGAGTGGGCGGCCTGGCGGGCAAGGTCGAGGATCAGTGCCTCGTCGACCTCCGCGTCGAGCTCGAAAACGTCGCAGAGTTCGTCAATCCAGTCGTGCAGGGTCACGCGTTCCAGCGTTATACGTGATACCCGATCTGGCAACAGGTTCGGGCCATCGAACCGATATCGGGCGCGGCTACCCGCCCAGGTCCCGAAGATCGGCCCAGGTGTCCACGTCGCGGGTCTCGGCGCCGATCCCCGGCACCTCGGCGAGCTGGAGCCCGCCGACCAGCCGCCGCACCGAGAGCCCCTGCTCGCGTTCCGGCCGGGCGGCGGCCAGCGCGGACACCCGGTACACCGCGGCCAGGTTCTGCCGCTCGCCGGCGGCGTCGACGAGGACGGCACCGTCCAGGTCGTCGCGCAGCGCTTCGGTGAGCCGGGCGAACGTCGCGGCAGTCACCTCCGGCATGTCCACGGCGAGCACGCACACCAGCTGGACCGGATCGGTGAGCCGGTCCACACCGGCCAGCAGCCCGGCGGCCGGACCTCCGCCGGGCGGGTCCTCCCGCGCCCAGGTGACCCGTCGCGAGGTAGGCACCGGGTCGCCGACCACGACCACCTCGTCCGCGGTGGCGGTCGCCGCGAGGGCCCGCTCCAGCAGCGTGCTGCCGGCCAGCGGGAGCGACCCCTTGTCCACCCCGCCGAGCCGGGTCCCGTCGCCGCCGGTGAGCACCACGGCTGCCACGCGTGTCGGACTGTCCACGCCCGCAGTCTGGCACTCGCCGTAGCCGGGCCGCCATGGCAGGCTGTGCCCGTGCCCACCTTGCAGCTCGCCCTGGTCCAGAAAGCCTCCGGTCTCGATCCCGAGCAGAACCGGGAGGCCCTCGACGCCGTCCGCGACCTCGCCGATGCCGGCGCGGACCTGGTGGTGTTCCCGGAGGTGTTCAGCCGCGACTTCGGCAGCCCCGGCTCGGACGTCTCGGACTTCGCCGAGAAGACCGACGGGCCGTTCGTGACCCGGATGGCCGAGCTGGCCGACGAGTGCGGGGTCACCGTGGTGGCCGGGATGTTCGAGGTCTCGGAGGACCCGGAGCGGCCCTACAACACGCTGGCCGTCGTGGACCGGACCGGCCTGCGCGCGTCGTACCGCAAGATCCACCTGTACGACTCCTTCGGCTACCGGGAGTCCGACCGGCTCTTCCCGGGGCCGCTCGAGCCGGTGAGCCTGGAGGTCGGCGGGATCACCGTGGGCCTGATGACCTGCTACGACCTGCGCTTCCCCGAGCTGGCCCGGGCGCTGGTCGGACAGGGCGCCGACCTGCTCGTCGTACCCGCCGCCTGGGTGGCCGGGCCCCGCAAGGTCGACCACTGGCGGACTCTGGTCCGAGCGCGGGCGATCGAGAACACGGTGTACGTCGCGGCCGCCGGCCAGCCTGCACCCCGCTACAGCGGCCACTCGATGATCGTGGCCCCCACCGGCGACGTGATCGGCGAGGCCGACGAGGACGAGGCGGTGGTGACCGGCGCGGTGGACACCGAGTCGCTCGGTGAGGCCCGGGCGGTCAACCCGTCCCTGGCGAACCGGAGGATGTGACGACGGCGGTATCCTGCCGCCGCAGCATCCGCCCCCCGTCGAAGGACCACCCGTGGCTCCTGGCCGTCGTCGCGCGCCCGTCAAACGCCGCAGACCGGACCTGAGCCGCGCCCTCGCGCCGGCGCTGCGGTTGACCTGGGTGGTGCTCGTGCTGGCCGGGGTCGCCGCCATCGTGGCCGGCTGGTGGGGACCGGTCGGGCTGCCCCGCCGGCTGCCGGCCGCCGGTGCGGTGACGGTGTCCACCTGCTACGCCTTCGGGATGGCTGCCCGCGCGGGAGGACGCCCGTTCGTGAGCGGTGCTCTCGCGCTGGCGGTCGGCCTGGCCGGGGTGCTGGCCCGGGTGCCGGTGCTCACCGCCGCGGCCGCGGTCGGCACCGCGGTGCTGGCCGCGGTGCTGGGCGTGCTGGCCACCACCCCCGCCGCCCGGTTCCGCCGGGTGGTCCTCGAGGTCGCGGTCTCGGTGGTCACCGTGGCGTTCGGCGCGCTGGCCGCGGCCGCCTTCCAGCCGCAGGTCTCCCTGCTGCGGGTCGGGTACCTGTGCCTCGGTCTGTCCCTGCTGACCGCGATGGGCGTCGTGTACCGGCTGGGTGCCGGGTTCACCGGTCTCGGCACCCGCGGGGTGGTCATGGTGCTGGGCGGCCTGGTGCTGCTCGCGGTCACGCTGGCCTACTCCCAGGCGCTGGCCCGCTGGGGTTCCCCGGAGATGGTGGAGGCGGTACGACGCGGCACCGCCCAGCTCGCGGCGACCATCGGCGCCGAGCCGCGTCCCGTCGAGCTGCTGCTCGGCTTCCCGGCCCTGGCCTGGGGGGTCTCGATCCGGGCCCGCCGGCGGCAGGGCTGGTGGGTCTGCGCGTTCGGCGCGGCCGGCCTCGCGGCGGCCTCGGTGTCCCTGCTCGGCCCGGGACGGTCGCTGTCCGAGGCCGGGCTGAGCCTGGTCTACAGCGCGGTGGCCGGGCTGCTGCTGGGCTACCTCGTGATCCGGGTGGACGCGTTCCTCACCGGCACCCGGGGCCGGCGGGCCCGGCGTCTGGAGGCGGCGGCCGCGCACCGTCCGGAGCCGGGGCGCATGCACGCGCTGCTGTGACCGGTGCGCCTTCCCGGGCTGCCTCCGGTGTAGCGTCGCCCTCATGCCCCGGGAGTCGAGGAACGTGGACATCGTCGCCGAGATGGTTGCCAACGTCATGAAGGTCGTCGTCGCTCCCGGTGATCACCTCAACAGCGGCGACACCGTCGTACTCCTCGAGTCGATGAAGATGGAGATCCCGGTGCTCGTCGAGATCCCCGGCACGGTGGCCGCGGTGAAGGTCAGCGAGGGCGACGTGGTGCAAGAAGGCGACGTGCTGGTCACCGTCGAGCGCTGAGGTTTCGCGCTCCCCTAGACTTCGTCCCCGTGGCGGCGGCTTCCGGGCCGGCGCCCAGGAGGGGTGCCGGAGTGGCCGATCGGAACCGCCTTGAAAGCGGTCGCTGGCAGAGATGTCAGCCGCGGGTTCGAATCCCGCCCCCTCTGCCCAGGTGTCGCTACTCGGAGCCGCCCAGCTCGAGGGTCACCGCGTCGTACGCCAGGTCGCTCAGCCGCTGCCGGTGGTGCTCGAGATCGGTGACCAGCCGGTGCAGCTCGGTACGGACCGGCTCGACGTCCGGTGCCTCGAGCACCGTAGGCCCGAGCTGGGAGAGCCGGCGGACCAACGTGTCGCGCTCGCGGGCCAGCACCTCGCTCCGGGCGGCCAGCCAGCCGTCGGGCTGCCAGTACTCCCGGCTGAGCGCCTCCTTGACGCCGGCCATCCGGTGGCGGACCAGCCAGCGCCACATGTGGTGGCGGCGCGGGTTGTCCAGGGCCTGGCGCAGACCCAAGATGGCGTGCTCAAGTGTCATCACAGCGCCGGAACCTCTACAGACTCCGACCCGAGAAACGTCGCCCGTCGACATCGATCGGGTGGAAGTCCGAGTGTGACTCCGCGGCTCGCGCGGTGACAAGGGCCGACCGGACCAGTAGGGCATTTGGCACCGGGCGGGCGGGGCGTGTTCAATCGTCGGGTGCCTTCGCAGTACCGACTCTCCCGCCCGCTCGTCGCCCGGCTCACCGGTGTGCTGCTGGCCACCCTTGGCGTCCTGATCCTGATGGTCGCCGCGCTGGTGGCCCTGGTCTCGCTGCCCGCCGTCGCGCTCACCATCGCCGTGGTGGTGGCGGTGCTGGCCGTGGTCTGTGCCGCGCTCGTGCTCGGCCGCGGGGTCGTGGTCGTGCTCGGCGAGGACGGCTACCGGGTGCGGTTCGTGCGCGGCGTGGGCGTGGCGCGGGCCGGCTGGACGCAGGTGGAGTCGGTGTCCGCCACCACCATGGCGGGGGAGCGGTACGTCGTGCTCAACCTCAAGGACGGGCGTACGACGACCGTGCCGGTGCGCCTGCTGGAAGGCCGGCCGGACGACTTCGTGCGCGACCTCCAGGCGCACCTGAACCGTGGGTACGGCTACCGCCGGATCGCCTGAGCGGCCGACGGCTCGGCCCGATTGGCTGCGAGGCGGGCGGGCCAGGTAGCCTGTCGACGCTGCCGGGAGGTGTCGCCTAGTCCGGTCTATGGCGCCCGCCTGCTAAGCGGGTTGAGGGCAAACCCCTCTCGCGGGTTCAAATCCCGCCACCTCCGCAGATCGAGGAGCGGCCTCCACCGTGGTTGGGGGCCGCTTCGTCGTCTCGGGGGCCCGGTTCAGGGCTGCGTAGGGGTGCAATTCCAAACGCGATTCCGAGTGACTGTGCACGTTTCCGGTGCCTGCGAGGCAGTTCCCGGACCGGCCGGCTCGAGCGATTGCAGAAATGCGCAACGGCCTCACTCTGTTGCCTCGCCCCCCGAAAGGGGTACGGTGAGCGGCGTCGATCGTCCCTTCTGAGCGCATTTTCGCCGCT
>DASSKA010000159.1:0-5073 GCA_035690905.1 Nocardioidaceae bacterium
GGCCCTGGTAGCTGCCGATCTCGATCTTGCGGCGAATATCGGCCTGCACCTCGCGGCGGAGGTCACCCTCGATCTTGAAGTTCGCTTCGATCGCGTCCCGGAGCTTGATCAGCTCCTCATCGCCCAGCTCGTGGACCCGCATGTTGGGGTCGACCCCGGTCGAGGCCAGGACCTGCTGGGCACTGGTACGGCCAATGCCGTAGATGTAGGTGAGTGCGACCTCGATGCGCTTGTCGCGCGGGAGGTCGACACCGACGAGGCGTGCCATGTGTGGCGTTCCTTCCATTCGTTGGAGGTGTCGGTTCGTGCCGCGTCCCCGCCCGCCTCTCTCGAGAGCAGGGCCCCGGCCTCCAGTCCGGGGGCGACATCCGTCGTGGCAGACGGATGAGCGGTCACGAAGTGGTGTTCAGTTGTCGCGTCTGCCTGCCCGTGACCGGGCTCAGCCCTGACGCTGCTTGTGGCGAGGGTTGTCGCAGATGACCATGACGCGGCCGTGGCGACGGATCACCTTGCACTTGTCACAGATCGGCTTGACGCTCGGGTTGACCTTCATAGCTGGCTCTCTTGTTCGGCTGTCACCGCGACGCGGTGGTTACTTGTACCGGTAGACGATCCGGCCGCGGGTCAGGTCGTACGGCGAAAGCTCGACGACGACCCGGTCCTGCGGGAGGATGCGGATGTAGTGCTGACGCATCTTGCCGCTGATGTGGGCGAGGACCTTGTGACCGTTGCTCAGCTCTACCCGGAACATCGCGTTCGGGAGTGCCTCGACAACCGTTCCCTCGATCTCGATCACGCCTTCTTTCTTCGGCATGTCCTCCGCAATCTGTTGGTGGCTCGTCTACCGTGGTGCTGCGTCCGACGCGATGCGCCTCACGCAGTGGCCCGGGAACCGCCTCGGAGCTCCACCTGTCGGCGGGGTCCGAGTGGACCTCGCGAGCCCGCCGAGGCACCCCTCCCGGGCAGGGCACGAAGACACGACATCATCGGTTCTCCGGTGCGCAGCCGGGCAGCCGCAGGGCACCACGAAACAGGCCCACGTTGGGCCAAGCCCCAAGTCTACGCCGAAGGACCGCCCGAGCGGAAATCGGCCGCGGTCGCCCCCGGCCGGCAGGCCATCCGACCGGCTGACGCGCATGGTGCTGCTGCCCAGCCTCAGGGACCGCCGAAGGGGGCGCCGAGCTCGGTGAGCTTCGCCTTGCCGCCGTCGATCGCGGTGAGCACCCACGGACCGTCTGGCGTGAGCGTGAACGTGTTCTCGAAGTGGGCGGCCAGCGACCCGTCGTCGGACTTGACCGTCCAGTCGTCGTCGAGCACGTGCGTGTTGTGGTCGCCGAGCACGATCATCGGCTCGACGGCCAGCGCCAGCCCGCGCACCAGCTTCGGCCCCTTCCCAGCGCGTCCGTAGTTGGGGACGCTGGGCGGCTGGTGCATCTCGGTGCCGATGCCGTGGCCGACGTAGTCCTCGACGATGCCGTAGTCGCCCTGGCTGCGCACATAGTGCTCCACGGCGTGCGAGATGTCGGTGACCCGGCCACCGAGCCGGGCCGCGGCGATCCCCCGCCACATCGCCTCCTCGGTGACCCGCATCAGCTCGGTCGCCGCCGTTGGGACGTCGCCGACCGCCACGGTGATGGCGGCGTCGCCGTGCCAGCCGTCGAGGATCGCGCCGCAGTCGATGGAGACCACGTCACCGTCGGCGATCACCCGTTCACCCGGGATGCCGTGCACCACCTCGTCGTTGACCGAGACGCAGATCGAGGCCGGGAACCCGTGGTAGCCCTTGAACGACGGGACCGCGCCGTTGGCGCGGATGTTCTCCTCCGCCACCGCGTCCAGGTCGGCGGTGGTCATGCCTGCACGGACCGAGGCGCGCAGCAGCTCGAGGGTCTCGCCCACGACAAGCCCGGCGGCCCGCATCTTGTCGACCTGCTCGGGCGTCTTGATCTCGATGCCGCGTTCGCGGAACACGAGCGCCTCAGCCGGCCGCGGCGTCCGAGGTCGACTCCAGCGCGGCGAACACCCGCGCGGTCACCTCGTCCACCTCGCCCATGCCGTCCACCTCGACGAGCATCCCCCGGCCGGCGTAGGTGTCCAGGAGCGGGGCGGTCTGCTCGGCGTACACCTCCTGGCGCCGCCGGATGACGTCCTCGGTGTCGTCGTCGCGACCCTCGATGCGGGCCCGCTGCACCAGCCGCTGGACGAGCTCCTCCGGCTCGACGCGGAGCACCACGACGGCCTCCAGCGTCTCGCCCAGGTCGGCCAGCATGGAGTCCAGCTGGTTGACCTGGTCGACCGTCCGCGGGTAGCCGTCGAGCAGGAAGCCGCGCAGCGCATCCTCTTCTGCGAGCCGGTCACGGACCATCGCGTTGGTGACCTCGTCCGGGACGTACTCCCCGGCGTCCATGTACTGCTTCGCGGTCCGCCCGAGCTCGGTCTGGGCGGAGACGTTGGCCCGGAAGATGTCTCCGGTCGAGATGGCTGGGATCGACAGCCGCCCGGCGATCACCTTCGCCTGCGTGCCCTTGCCCGCCCCCGGTGGGCCCATCAGCACGATTCTCATGTCAGCGAAGGAACCCTTCGTAGTTGCGTTGCTGGAGCTGGCTCTCGATCTGCTTCACGGTGTCGAGGGCGACACCGACCATGATCAGGATCGAGGTGCCCCCGAAGGGGAAGTTCTGGTTCGCTCCGACGAGCTTGAAGGCGATCAGCGGGATCAGCGAGATGATGCCCAGGTAGAGCGAGCCCGGGAAGGTGATCCGGGACAGCACGTAGTTGAGGTACTCCTGCGTCGGCCGGCCGGCCCGGATGCCCGGGATGAACCCGCCGTACTTCTTCATGTTGTCCGCGACCTCTTCGGGGTTGAAGGTGATCGCCACGTAGAAGTAGGTGAAGAAGATGATCAGCAGGAAGTACGCCAGCATGTAGACCGGGTGGCTGCCGGTCACGAAGTAGGTGGAGATGAACCGCGCGAAGGCAGAGTTGCCCCCCGAGAACCGGGTGGCCATCGCCGGCAGGTAGAGCAAGCTGGAGGCGAAGATCACCGGGATCACGCCGGCCTGGTTGACCTTGAGCGGGATGTACGTCGACGAGCCGCCGAACATCTTGCGCCCGACCATCCGGCGGGCGTACTGGACCGGGATCCGGCGCTGGGCCTGCTCGATGAAGACCACTGCGGCCACCAGGATCAGCCCGATCACGATGACCAGCCCGAAGACCCACCAGCTGTTCTGGGAGACCTTCACCGCCCACAGCGAGCCGGGGAAGGTGGCCACCACCTGGACGAAGATCAGGATCGACATCCCGTTCCCGATACCCCGGTCGGTGATCAGCTCGCCGAGCCACATGATGATCACGGTGCCGGCCGTCATCGTGACCACCATCAGCATCATGGTCCACAAGCTCGACTCGTTGTAGAGCAGTGGTTTGTTGCAGCCCTGGAGCAGGTTCCCGCTGCGGGCCAGCGCCGTGATGCCGGTCGCCTGCAGGATCGCGAGGGCGAGGGTGAGGTAGCGGGTGTACTGGGTGATCTTGGTCTGGCCGGCCTGACCCTCGTTCTTGAGGTTCTCCAGCCGCGGGATGACCACCACCAGCAGCTGCAGGATGATGCTCGCGGTGATGTAGGGCATGATCCCCAGCGCGAACACCGTCAGCTGCAGCAGCGCCCCGCCGGAGAACAGGTTGATCAGCCCGTAGAGGCCCTGGTTCTTGGTGGCCTGGAAGCAGGCCTGCACGTTGGTGACGTTGACGCCCGGGGTGGGGATCTGCGAGCCGAGCCGGAAGACCACGATGACCAGCAGCACGAACAGCAACTTGCGTCGCAGGTCCGGGGTCCGGAACGCGTTCGCGTAAGCGCCTAGCACCTGGGTCCTCTTTCTCACGTGCGGGTCGGGCCGTATCGGCCGCGACCCCGGAAGCCTAACAGGGGCCCGGCCGGACGAACCGCGGCTGTCGCGGCCCGACCGGCCGGGCCCCGGCCGTGTCTGGTGGCAGCCCGGCTCAGAGCTCGGTGACGCTGCCGCCGGCGGCGGCGATCTTCTCCTTGGCCGAGGAGGAGAAGGCGTGCGCCTTCACCTCGACGGCCACCGAGAGCTCGCCGGAGCCGAGCACCTTCACGGGCCGGCCGTCGCGGACCGCGCCCTTGGCGACCAGGTCCTCGACACCGACGGTGCCGCCCTCGGGGAACAGCTCGTTGATCCGCTCGAGGTTGACCACCTGGTACTCGACCTTGAACGGGTTCTTGAAGCCCTTCAGCTTGGGCAGCCGCATGTGGATCGGCATCTGGCCGCCCTCGAAGTGCTCGGGCACCTGGTTGCGGGCCTTGGTGCCCTTGGTGCCGCGGCCGGCGGTCTTGCCCTTGGAGCCCTCACCGCGGCCCACGCGGGTGCGCGCGGTCTTGGCACCCGGCGCCGGACGCAGGTGGTGCAGCTTCAGCGTCATGTCAGTCGACCTCCTCGACGGCGATCAGGTGGGGGACCGCCTGGAGCATTCCCCGGATCTCGGGACGATCCTCCTTGACGACCACGTCGCCGATGCGCTTGAGGCCAAGCGAGCGGAGGGTGTCCCGCTGGTTCTTCTTGCAGCCGATCGTCGACCGGGTCTGCTGGACCTTCAGGCGTCCCATCAGCTCGCCACCTCCGCACGGGCCTTCAGCAGCGCCGCGGGGGCAACGTCCTCGACGGTCAGGCCGCGCCGCGAGGCGACCGCCTCCGGCTCCTCCAGCGAGCGCAGCGCTTCCACCGTGGCGTGCACGATGTTGATCTGGTTGGACGAGCCCAGGGACTTGCTCAGCACGTCGTGGATCCCGGCGCACTCCAGCACCGCACGCACCGGGCCCCCCGCGATCACACCGGTACCGGGAGCGGCGGGGCGCAGCAGCACCACGCCGGCGGCCTTCTCGCCCTGCACCGGGTGCGGGATGGTGCCCTGGATGCGCGGCACCTTGAAGAAGTGCTTCTTGGCCTCCTCGACGCCCTTGGCGATCGCGGAGGGCACCTCCTTGGCCTTGCCGTACCCGACCCCGACCATGCCGTCGCCGTCGCCGACGACCACGAGCGCGGTGAAGCTGAACCG
>DASSKA010000160.1:0-6469 GCA_035690905.1 Nocardioidaceae bacterium
CGGTCTTCTTGGCGGTCTTCTTGGCGGTGGCCCGCTTCGCGGTCTGCTCCGCGGGCACCATCTCCAGCAGCTCGGCCAGCGCCTGCTGCAGGTAGCCGATCAGGTTCCACACGTCGGGCACCATCTCGCGGCAGGCGATCAGCCCGAAGTCCAGCGACCCGTCGTAGGAGAACAGCGTGATGTTCAGCCCGCCGGTCATGTCGGTGACCGCGGAGACCGGGTAGATGCCCTCCACCTTGGCGCCGGCGATGTAGAGCGGGATCTGCGGGCCGGGCACGTTGGAGACGAACAGGTTGAACGGCACACCCGGCACGGTGGCCAGCTTGAACAGCGCCCGCGCGGCCAGCCCGGACAGTGCCATCGGGATCAGGTTGGACAGGTCCTGCAGCAGCGTCGCGGGCACCGCCTCGAAGTGCCGCTTGGCCTCCCGCATCGAGGCACGCATGAACTCGATGCGCTCCTGCGGGTCCGGGAGGTGAGTGGGCAGCTCGGCGAGCATCACCGAGACCTTGTTGCGGTCCGGGATGTCCTGGTGGCGGATCGACACCGGCACCGCGACGACCAACGGCACCGTGGGCAGCGCGTCGTGGTCGAGCAGCCACCAGCGCAGCGCCGAGGCGGTCAGCGCCATCACCACGTCGTTGACGGTCATCTCGAAATGGTTCTTGACCCGCTTGACGTCCTCCAGCGGCACCGACCCGAACGAGAACCGGCGGTGCGGGGTGATCTGCCCGTTCAGCGGGGTCCGCGGGGCGTGCAGATCCCGGCGGCCGAGATCGAGGCCGCCCTGCCCGAGGACCCGGCCGACGAGGCCGGCGGCCTCGCTGACCAGATGGGTGCCGGGGAAGTTCGCCGCGCCGGGCAGCTGGTCGACGTACTCCAGGGACTTCGGAACGGTGCGCACCAGCTCCAGCGGCGCCTCGGCCATCGAGGCAAGCCCGCGGCGGACCAGGTCCACGGTGGAGGGCAGCGCACGGGGCACGAACGGCTCCGGCTCCGGCTCGACCGGCCGGGGCTCGGGGGTGACGTCCATGATCGTCTCGAGGATCTCCGCGCCGGTCACCCCGTCGATGGCCGAGTGGTGGATCTTGGAGTAGAACGCCACCCGGCCGTCCGCGAGGCCGGAGATCACGTACGCCTCCCACAGCGGCCGGGTGCGATCCAGCGGCCGGGCGTGGATGCGAGCGACCTGCTCCCCGAGCTGCTCGCGGGTGCCCGGCGAGGGCAGCGCAAGCTCCCGCAGGTGGAACTCGAGGTCGAAGTGCGGGTCGTCGACCCAGTACGGGCGGCCCAGGCCGAGCGGCACGCTGACCAGCCGCTGCCGCAGTGGCGGGGACAGGTGCAGCCGAGGCTCGTAGATCGCCCGCACGCTCTCCAGCGACCACTCGCCGCCCGGCGCGGTCGAGGGGTCGAGGATGATCAGGCTGCCGACGTGCCCGACCGTGGTCGGGGACTCGACGTTGAGGAACTGGGCATCCAGGGAGGTCAGCTGGCGCATGCCTCAGTCTCCCGCACCGGTCAGGACCGCGCCGAGCGCGGGCGCCGCTTGACGGTGACGCTGCCCATCAGCGCCAGCCCGGTGACGCGTACGACGGGCGAGGACGCCGTCGTCTCGTCGGCCCCGCCGCGGGCGTCCTTGAACTCGCCCATCACCGGGATGCCCTCCACCCGGACCACGGTCTGCGGGCTCACCACGATCTTGACCTCGCCCATCACCGCGACGGCCCGCAGGTGCGTCTCGGCGGCGTCGAAGGTAGCCTCCCGGAGGTCCAGGGTCACGCTGCCCATCACCGCGGCCGCGGAGTGCTCCTGGCCGACCCGCCACGGCCCGGTCCGCTGGGTCTCCGACATCAGCGCGAAGGAGCGGTCGTAGCCGGCCACCGGGCGGGCCGGCGCGGGCCCGGCGGTCGGGTGGTGCGCGGGCAGGTCGGAGGTGATCGGCACCAGGTCGGCGTAGGTCTTCGCGGCGTACGTCGCCTCCAGCCGCTCGTCCAGCTCCGCCAGGTCGATCCGTCCCTCACCGGCGGCCTGGCGCAGCACCTCGGCGACGTCGTGCCGCTCGGCGTCCGAGATCCGCAGCTCGGCGGCCTCCCGCCGGGACGGCGTGCGGTCCTGTCCCTGCATGCGACCCATCTAACCACCGCGTCCGCGTGCGTTCGCCCGGATCCGGGCCCTACGCTTCGGCGGCATGGAGTACGTCGAGGTGGCCCGCGCCCAGACCCCGCGCGGTGAGATCGTGCTGCGTGAGCGGCGCGACCCCGACTCCCCCGTGGTGCTCGAGCTCCGGGTCAACGGCGTGTTCGTGATGGACACGCTCGAGACCGGCAGCGAGAAGGAGCTGGCGCAGGCCGCGCTCAAGCACGTCGAGCGGCCGCGCGCGGTGCTGATCGGTGGGCTGGGCCTCGGCTTCACCGCCCACGAGGTGCTCGCCGACAAGCGCGTGGAGCGGGTGGTGGTCGTCGAGATCGAGGACGACCTGGTGCGGTGGATGCGCGACGGAACCGTGCCGCACGGTCCGTCGTACCTCGCCGACGAACGGCTCAGCGTGGTGACCGCCGACGTGGGCGTGGTGATGGCCGAGGCGACCGCGGGCTCCTACGACCTGGTGCTGCTCGACGTCGACAACGGTCCCGGCCAGCTGGTGCACGAGCAGAACGAGGCCGTCTACCGGGTGGACTTCCTGCGGCAGGTGCACGACGCGCTCCGCACCGGCGGGATCGTGGCGTTCTGGTCGGCGGCGGAGTCCGACGCGCTGCAGGACGCCTTGGCCGACGTGTTCGGGAACGCCACCGCCATCCCGCAGGAGGTGAGCCTGCAGGGCCGGGACGAGCGGTTCTGGCTGTACCTCTCCCGGCGCTGACGAGCCCACCCGCTAGCCTCCTGCCATGGCTGACTTCCGCATCGAGCACGACAGCATGGGTGAGGTCCAGGTGCCCGCCGACGCCCTGTGGCGCGCGCAGACCCAGCGCGCCGTGGAGAACTTCCCGATCAGCGGCACCGGCCTGGAGCCGGAGCACGTCAAGGCGATGGCCCGGGTGAAGGCCGCTGCCGCGAAGGTGAACGCCGAGCTCGGGGTGATCAGCGACGAGATCGCCGAGGCGATCCGCGCCGGGGCGGCGGAGGTGGAGCAGGGAGAGCACCTCGAGCACTTCCCGATCGACGTCTTCCAGACCGGGTCCGGGACGTCGTCGAACATGAACATGAACGAGGTTCTCGCCACGCTCGCGCAGCGCCGCGGCGTCGAGTGCCATCCCAACGACCACGTCAACGCCAGCCAGTCCAGCAACGACACGTTCCCCACCTCCATCCATGTCGCCGCGGCGGTGGCCACCACCGAGCACCTCATGCCGGCCCTCGAGCACCTGGCCGCGGCGCTGGAGGCGAAGGCCGAGGAGTTCGCCGACGTGGTGAAGTCCGGTCGCACCCACCTGATGGACGCCACCCCGGTGATGCTCGGCCAGGAGCTCGGCGGCTACGCCGCCGCGGTCCGCTACGGCATCGAGCGGCTGCAGTCGTCGCTGCCCCGGGTGGCCGAGCTGCCCTTGGGCGGTACGGCGGTCGGCACCGGCATCAACACCCCGGCCGGGTTCGCCGAGAAGGTGATCGCCGAGCTCGCCGAGACCACCGGGCTGCCGTTCACCGAGGCCCGCAACCACTTCGAGGCGCAGGGCGGCCGGGATGCGCTGGTGGAGCTGTCCGGCCAGCTCAAGACGATCGCGGTCGGGCTCACCAAGGTCTGCAACGACCTGCGGTGGATGTCGTCCGGGCCGCGCACCGGTCTGGCCGAGATCAACCTGCCCGACCTGCAGCCGGGGTCCAGCATCATGCCCGGCAAGGTGAACCCGGTGCTGCCCGAGGCGACCCTGATGGTCTGCGCCCAGGTGATCGGCAACGACACCACGATCAGCGTGTGCGGCGCCGCGGGCAACTTCGAGCTGAACGTGATGATGCCGGTGCTGGCCCGCAACCTGCTCGAGTCGATCCGGCTGCTGTCGGCGCGCAGCCGGCTGCTCGCGGACCGGTGTATCTCCGGGATCACCGCGAACGTCGAGCGGATGCGCGGCTACGCCGAGTCCTCCCCCTCCGTGGTCACGCCGCTGAACCGGTACATCGGCTACGAGAACGCCGCCAAGGTGGCCAAGAAGGCGCTGGCCGAGGAGAAGACCATCAAGCAGGTGGTCCTCGAGATGGGGTACGTCGAGCGCGGGGACATCACCGAGGAGCAGCTGGACAGGGCCCTCGACGTGGCCAGCATGACGCACCCCTGACCCTCATCGTGTCGAGTGGTCACTCGCGGCGCATTGATCCGACGCTCGTGGCGCGTTGATCCGACGCTCGTGCGACCCGTCCGTGTGGCGGGGGAGGCTGCTGTGACTGGCGTGAGCCGTGGGCATCCGCCCGTCGTACTCCCCATGGAAATGGGAAGCCTCCCATGGTGAATTCACCGTGGGAAGGTTCCCTTTACCAGGGGACCCTGGTAAAGGTCCCCCCGAGCCGCGGCGTGGGGGCCCGGCCGGGGCGATTGCCGCCATTTTGACGACGAGAAGGGTTGATTCACCGATAGCGGGGTAACAGGGGGTCAGCGCACGACAGAGGCAGCGCACGACAGAGGCACGGCACGACAGAGGCACGGCACGACAGGGCCGGACAGGGGGTCCTGCCGGTAGTCAGAGCCTGCTGGTGATGCTCAGTACCAGCCGAAGCTGGTCTCGTGGCCCCAGGCCGCGCACGGGGTGCCGTAGGAGCCGCGGATGTACTCCAGCCCCCAGCGGATCTGGGTGGCGGCGTCGTTCATCCAGTCGGCCCCGGCCGAGGCCATCTTCGAGCCCGGGAGCGCCTGGGGGATGCCGTAGGCGTCCGAGGTCGGGTTGTCGGCGTGCACGTTCCAGCCCGACTCGCGCGTGTACAGCGCGTCCAGGCAGGAGAACTCCGAGTCGGAGAAGCCGAACTGCGGGAGCAGCGCCCGCGCGATGGCCCGCGGGTCCTGGCTGCTCAGGTCCTCGGTGTGGGTGACCTGCCCGCCGGACTCCTGGTCCAGCGTGGCCGCCTTGCTCGGGTCCAGCGGCGGACGGGCCGCCGAGCGCGAGGTGCGGTCGACGCTGCCGGTGCGCAGCGACAGGCCCGAGGACGCCCGGTCGGTGGTCGAGCCAGCAGCGGGAGGCGACTGGGCCGCCGGTGGCCGGGCCGGGTCCGGAGACCTCGTGAACGGCGCGGAGGCCAGTGACGGCGCACCGGAGGCCGAGGTCGGGTGCTCGAGGACGATCCCAGTGCCCACCGCGACGCCGGTGGCGGCCACAGCGATCCCGGAGAACGCGACGGTCTTGCGGAGACTCTTCTTCAGCCCAGGCGTGGATGGTGCGTCCCGGTGTGTCGGGACGTACTTCTCTCGGCGTGGCACAGAGGCACTCGCAGCGGTTTGACGACAGGGGACACGAGCGACGCGAATCGCACGACAGTCGCCCACTCTGGACCGAACCGGCACTCGTGTGCAAATCGAACACCCGATCACAGACGGATAACGGCTGAACCTGTCCAGACCGCCATAGACCGGACGAATCAGACCTATGGCCCGAAATGCCTACGCAGGAGCGGCGGCACACCGCAGGGCTCCTCGGCGGAGGAGCCCCGCGGCGAGAGACCCTACAGGCCGACGTCCTCCAGCATCTCGGTCACCAGCGCCGCGATCGGCGACCGCTCCGACCGGGTCAACGTGACGTGCGCGAACAGCGGGTGGCCCTTGAGCCGCTCCACCACGGCGACCACGCCGTCGTGCCGGCCGACCCGCAGGTTGTCGCGCTGGGCCACGTCGTGGGTGAGCACCACCTTGGAGTTCGCACCGATCCGGGACAGCACGGTGAGCAGCACGTTGCGCTCCAGCGACTGGGCCTCGTCCACGATCACGTAGGAGTCGTGCAGCGAGCGGCCGCGAATGTGGGTCAGCGGCAGCACCTCGAGCATCCCCCGGTCCAAGACCTCCTCGATCACGTCGGCCGAGGTCAGCGCGCCGAGGGTGTCGAAGACCGCCTGCGACCAGGGCGACATCTTCTCCGACTCGCTGCCGGGCAGGTAGCCGAGGTCCTGGCCGCCGACGGCGTACAGCGGCCGGAACACCACCACCTTCTTGTGCTGGCCGCGCTCGAGCACCGCCTCCAGGCCGGCGCACAGCGCCAGCGCGGACTTGCCGGTGCCCGCCCGGCCGCCCAGGGAGACGATGCCGATCTCGGGGTCCAGCAGCATCTCGAGGGCCACCCGCTGCTCGGCGGAGCGGCCCCGGATGCCGAACGCCTCGCGGTCTCCGCGGACCAGGTGCACCCGCTTGTCCCCACCCACCCGGCCGAGCGCGCTGCCGCGCTCGGAGAGCAGCACCAGCCCGGTGTGGCAGGGCAGGTCACGGGCCTCGGCGAGGTCGGTCGAACCCTCGTCGTACAGCACGTCCAGCAGGGCGGCGCCGACCTCGACCTCGGCCATA
>DASSKA010000161.1:0-23815 GCA_035690905.1 Nocardioidaceae bacterium
CAACGGCCAGCACGTGGAGGGCATCTCGATCGGCCAGCCGCCGTACCTCTCCGTGGTCTCGCTGGAGCTTGCCCGTCAGATCCTCAACGGCGACCACCCGAAGAAGAGCGTGAAGCTGCCGTTCCCGGTTGTCACCAACGCCACTATCAAGCCCGGCGTGAACGTCTTCCCCGGCCTGGAGGACAGCTTCTTCGACACCTTCACCGACTCTGGACCGAACGCCACGGTGCTGATCTGCAAGGACGCGGCGCTGACGGGCAAACCATGCCCGACGCCGCCGAAGGTGCAGCTCCCCGGGTCCTGATGTGGTAGCCGACAACAGCGGTACGGCGATCGAGGCGGTTGGGGGCTCCGCAAGACCTACGGCCACGTCCTCGCAGTCGAGAAGGGTGACTACTCCGCCGACTTCGGCGAGGTGCACGCGCTCGTGGGGGAGAACGGCGCCGGCAAGAGCACCCTCATCAAGATGCTCTGCGGGGTGACCAGGCCGGATGGCGGCGAGATCCGGGTGCGCGGCAAGCAGGTGACGCTGTCGGACCCGGACCACGCCCGGGCACTCGGCGTCGGCACGGTGTTCCAGGAGCTCACGGTGATGCCGTGGATGACGGTCGCGGAGAACCTGCTGGTCAACGACCCGCCCCGCGGCCGCACCCGGCTCATCGCCCGCCGCAAGCTCCCCGACCGGGCGGCCGAGGTCCTGACCTCCTACGGTGTGCCTCGGATCGACCCCCGGGCGCTCGCTGCCGACCTGTCCGTGGCGGACCGGCAGCTGATCGAGATCGTGCGCGCCCTCCAGCGGAAGCCGGACATCCTCTTCCTCGACGAGCCGACCGCTGCGCTGAGCGAGAACGAGGTCGACTGGCTGTTCGAGAAGGTCCGGGCCCTGCGGCAGGCCGGGACGTGCGTCATCTTCACCTCGCACCGCTGGCGCGAGGTGGAGAGCCTCGCCGACCGCATCACGGTGTTCCGCAACGGTGCGAACGTGGGCACCCGCACCTCGCTGTCGGAGGACGAGGCGGTGCAGCTGATGACCGGCAAGGCCATCGACCGTGCCTTCCCCAAGCGATCGACGCCGGAGGAGGCAGATCCGGTGCTGCGCGTAGCGGACCTGGCCGGCGAAGGACTGCACGGGGTCAGCTTCGACCTGCGGCCGGGGGAGATCCTCGGGGTCGGCGGGCTCGCCGGCCACGGCCAGCGAGAGCTGTTCCTCTTTCTGTTCGGGGCGCAGAAGACCACGGGCGGCAGCATCGAGGTCGAGGGCCGGCGACGGAGGCTTCGTCGGCCGCTGGACGCGATCCACGCGGGAAGCGGCATCGCGCTGGTCCCCGAAGACCGGAAGGCCGAGGGCCTGCTCCTGGCGATGAGCGTGCGGGACAACCTGACCCTGGCCACCCTTCCGTCGGTCTCCAAGCTCGGCGTGATCCGCTGGACGGCCGAACGGCGAAGCATGAACCGGGCCATCGACCAGCTCGCGATCAAGTCGTCGGCGCCCAGTGTGGAGCCCGTCGGCGCGCTGAGCGGCGGCAACCAGCAGAAGGTGCTCATCGGCCGATGGCTGATGACCGACGCCAAGATCCTGCTGCTCTACGACGTCACTCGCGGCGTCGACGTGTCCACCAAGCAGGAGATCTACGAGCTGGTGATCTCCCAGGCACGGGCGGGCAAGGCAGTGCTGATCTTCTCCAGCGAGACTGAGGAGGTGGCCCGGCTCAGCCATCGGGTCCTGGTGATGCGCGAGGGACGGGTGAACGCGGAGCTTACCGGGGAGGCCATCAGCGCCGAGAGGATCGTCGCGGCGGCGATCCAGAGCCAGGACGGACGAGGCGCTCGGGCCAGCGGCGACGGTGAGGAGGTGCTCGCGTGAGCGGTCTCGTCGAGCGGGAGACCTGGCGGTCCCCGCGACGTCACTTCGTGGCCCAGAACTCACCGGTGCTCCTCAGCGTCATGATCCTGGTCCTCGCGCTCGCGGCGTACTACTTCCTCTACTTCCGCCAGCTCGGGGTGCTGCCGGACACCTTCGACCTGACCACGATCGTGGACAATGCGCTGCCTCTGGTGTTCGTCGGGCTCGGCCAGACCGTCGTCGTGGTCACCCGGGGCCTGGACCTGTCGGTCGGCGGGGTCCTCAGCATCTCGGTGGCGCTCGCCGCGACCCAGATGGCGCAGGGCGTCGGCGTGTTCGGCTGGTGCCTCGCGATCCTGGTGGTCGGCGCGGTGGCCGGCCTGGTCAACGGAGTGCTCGTGGCCTACGCGAAGCTGGCTCCTATCCTGGTCACGCTGGCCACCCTGTCGATCTTCGACGGGCTGGCGATCATGATCCTGCCCAAGCCCGGCGGCCAGATCCCGACCGTGCTCACCAACGTCCTGACGAACCCGAACCGGCCGTACGGCCTGGCCTTCGTGGTCCTGGCACTGCTCATCTGGTTCGTTCTGCGGCGGTCCTCATACGGAGTCGGCCTGTTCGCGACCGGCAACGACGAGACCGCGGCCACCGCCAACGGCATCAACGTCCGGCGAACCAAGGTGTGGGCCTACGTCATCTCCGGTGTCTGCGCGGCCGCCGGAGGGCTGTTCTTTGCGGCTCGCACGACCTCCGGCGACGCGGGTGCCGGGACGCCGTTCGTGCTCACCTCGATCACGGCGGTGTTCCTCGGCGGCGCCAGCCTGTTCGGTGGCCGGGCGAGCGCGTTCGGCACCACCTGCGGCGCCATCGTGCTCACGCTGATCGTGAATGTCCTGTTCTTCGCCCACGTGAACCAGCTGTACCAGTCGCTGTACGAGGGGCTGCTGCTGATCATCGCGGTGGTGCTGGGACTGGTGGTCGGGCGACTGGCGAGGAGACAGGGATGAGCGACCGGCTGACTCTCGAACGCAGCCCCGCGGCGGCGCTGAAGTGGGTCTCCACTCCGGACCGCAGGAAGGTGGTGTTCGCCTGGCTCGCAGTGGTGGCGCTGTTCGTGATCGGCGGCATCGTCAAGTCCGGCTTCGCGAGCGGACACAGCATCAGCACCATCCTCGTGGTCGCCTCGTTCACCGGCTACGTGGCCACCGGCCAGATGTTCGTCATCCTCATCGGCGGCATCGACCTGTCCATCCCCTGGGTGCTCAACGCCGGCGCCATCCTCCTGGTGACCTCGTCGCTCGGCCACGACAGCAGCGCGGCGCAGGCGGTGCTGCTCACGCTCGGGCTCGGGCTCGTCGTCGGGCTGGTGAACGGGCTCGGCGTGGGGTACCTCGGCATCTCCGCCGTGGTCATGACGCTGGCCATGAACGGGATCATGCAGGGAGCCGCGCTCGGGCTCACGAACGGTCTCACCTGCAGCCGGTGCACGGCCAGCACCCCACCCGTGGTCCACAGAGCAGTGCTCGGCTCCCCGCTTGGCATCCCGAACGACCTGCTGCTCTGGCTGGGTGTGACGGCCCTGGTGACGTTCGTGCTCAGCGCGACGGTGTTCGGGCGTCGCGTCTACGCTCTGGGCAACAACGCGCAGGCGAGCTTCCTGGCGGGCATCAACGTCAAGCTGGTGACGGTGGCGCTCTACATGCTCAGCGGCTTGTTCGCCGCGCTCGCCGGCATCACGCTCACGGCGTACGGCGGCCAGCCGACGCTCGGCCTCGGGGACCCGTACCTTCTGCAGTCGGTGGCTGCGGTCGTGATCGGCGGGGTCTCGATCCTCGGTGGGCGGGGCCTGTTCCTCGGCGCCGTGGCGGGGGCGATCATCCTCACCACGTTGGTGACGCTGCTGCAGGCGCTGAACATGCCCGACTACGGTCGCGACATCGTGTACGGCGTCGTGATCCTGGCGATCCTCCTGCTCTACGGTCGGGAGCGAGATCTCGGCTGAGGCCAACGTTGCCTGTGCTCGGCGCGCTGCTTGATACCGAGGAGCATCCGCCGCTCCATGACGAAGTCGACCGGCTCGAGCAGGTGCCAGAGCAGCGTCTGGCCGCGCGGGTAGCTGTAGCGCTGCCGTACGACGAGGCGAGTGCCCCGGCCTCCGTCGGCGGCCCGGATCGTCCAGGCCCAGGTCGCGCCCTGCTCGTCGCGGGCGGCCGGGGTCGGCCCGGGCCGCTGGGTGTCTGGGTCGGCCCCCACCAGCACCAGCACGCGCGGCGGATCCACCTGCGCGATGCGGTAGCACGGGGCCCGGCCGGGCGCGAGCCGGATCAGGTCGCCGACCCGGGGATGCTGGTGCTCGGGCAGGATCTCCTGCGCGCTGTGGATGTCGCAGCCGATCAGGTTCTCCGCCGCGTCGTAGCTGTAGAAGCCGCCACGGCCCTGTCCGACCTGGGCCAGCCACGGCCACACCGCCTCCGGTGGCGCGGCGACCGTCACCGCCCTGGTCCAGGCGAGCTTCGGCGAGGGCACCAGCTCGTCGCCCGGCATCACCGCGGCGGCCTCCTCCGCAGTCGCTCCCCAGCGGGCGTACCAGCGGCGCAGCAGCGCTCCGGTGGCCACCGCCGTGACCACGCTCCCGGCGAGCACTGCGCGGCGCACGGGCAGGCTCCGCCGGCTCTCGACGTGCCGTTTCAGTCCGGTCCAGATGCGCCGCTCCTGCCGGCGGCCGAGCGAGCCGAGCACCGGGGCGAGCACCCGGAGCCGGCCGCGTGGGCGCAGTCGCCAGGACCAGCGCATCAGCGTGCCCTCCGGGTGCGGCTGGAAGGTCAGGAGGTAGTCGATGTCGAGGAGCGCCATCTGGGTGACCGACTCGATGCGGCGCGGCCGGTCGAAGGCGACGTACCTGACGAGCATGTCCATCGGCCGTCCCCGCGCCGTCACGGTGGCCGTGAAGCGGGTGCCGACCCGGATCGGTCCGGTAGTGACCTTCTCCGAGCGCACCATCGCCGGGTTGTACGACGGTTCGTTGCGCTGGTCGGCGACGGTGTCGAAGACCACCTTGACCGGGGCGGCGATGACGATCTGATCCTCGTGGCGGGCCATCTCGGCCTCCTGAAGCATGCCGGTGCGCCTTGCGGCCAGCCTCGCCTCACCGCCTGCCGGCGGCTAGGGGCCAACGTCCCGCCCGCGCCGTCAGTGGCTGTGCCGGGGAACGCCCTTGGTCTGCGCGATCCGCTGGTAGGCGACGGCCGGCTCGAGCACCATGCCGTCGGCGAGCTGGCCGACCATCGAGCGCTGGATCTCCTGCCAGGGCGTCTGGGACGCCGGGGCCAGCCAGGAGCCGTCGCCCAGCTCGGCGCGACGCTTCTCCAGCTCGTCGTCGTCGACCAGCATGTCGACACGCCCGGCGCGCAGATCGAACCGCACCGTGTCCCCGGTCTGCAGCAGCGCCAGGCCGCCACCCACCGCGGCCTCCGGGGACGCGTTGAGGATCGACGGCGAGCCCGAGGTGCCGGACTGGCGGCCGTCGCCGATGCAGGGCAGTGAGTGGATGCCCTTCTTGATCAGGTCGGTCGGCGGCTGCATGTTCACCACCTCCGCGGACCCGGGGTAGCCGACCGGGCCGGTGCCGCGGATGAACAGGGCGCAGTGCTCGTCGATGGCCAGGGACGGGTCGTCGAGCCGGGCGTGATAGTCCTCCGGCCCGTCGAAGACGATCGCCCGGCACGCGAAGACGTCGGGGTGCTCCGGGTCGCTGAGGTAGCGCTCCCGGAATTCCGGCGAGATGACGCTGGTCTTCATGATCGCGCTGTCGAAGAGGTTTCCGCTCATCACCACGAAGCCGGCCTTGTCGACGAGCGCGTCGTCGAAGCTGCGGATCACCTCTGGGTCCTCGGTGATGGCGGCGCGGCAGTTGTCGCCGATGGTGCGCCCGTTGACGGTCAGCGCGTCCTCGTGGATCAGGCCGTGCCTGATGAGCTCGGCGACGACGGCGGGCACCCCTCCGGCGCGGTGGTACTCCTCGCCGAGGAACCGGCCGGCTGGCTGCAGGTCGACGATCAGCGGCACGTCGTGGCCGCGGTCCTGCCAGTCCCGGACCTCGAGCGGGACGCCGGCGTGCCGGGCGATCGCGTTGAGGTGGATGGGGGCGTTGGTCGAGCCGCCGATCGCGGAGTTGACCACGATCGCGTTCTCGAACGCCTCCCGGGTGAGGATGTCGGACGGCTTCAGGTCCTCGCCGACCATCTCGACGATTCTCAGACCGGTCCGGTAGGCGACCCGGGCCCGGTCGCGGTGCGGGGCCGGGATGGCCGCCGACCCGGGCAGGCTCATGCCGAGCACCTCCGCCAGGCTGTTCATGGTGGAGGCGGTGCCCATCGTGTTGCAGTGTCCCGGCGAGGGGGCCGAGGAGGCGACCATCTCCACGAACTCGGCCTCGTCGATCTCGCCGGCGGCGAGCATCTCGCGGGCCTTCCACACGATCGTGCCCGACCCGGCCCGCTCGCCCTTGAACCAGCCGTTCAGCATCGGGCCGCCGGACAGCACGATGGCGGGGATGTTCACCGTCGCCGCGGCCATCAGGCAGGCGGGGGTGGTCTTGTCGCAGCCGGTGGTCAGCACCACGCCGTCGAGCGGGTAGCCGTAGAGCACCTCGACCAGACCCAGGTAGGCGAGGTTGCGGTCGAGCGCCGCGGTCGGTCGCTTGCCGGTCTCCTGGATCGGGTGCACCGGGAACTCGAACGCCACACCGCCCGCCTCGCGGATGCCCTCGCGCACCCGCTCGGCGAGCTGCAGATGGTGCCGGTTGCACGGCGACAGGTCGGAGCCGGTCTGTGCGATGCCGATGATCGGCTTGCCCGACTGCAGCTCCTCGCGGGTGATCCCGTAGTTCATGTACCGCTCGATGTAGAGCGCCGTCATCCCGGTGTTCTCCGGGTTGTCGAACCATTCCTGGCTGCGCAGACGCCTCGACACCAGCTGCACCTCACCTCGTCGCGCGATCCGGACACGAGACATCTGCTCATCTGATGTCTCGCGCCCGAACCTAGGGCGCTCCCCCATCCGTGTCAACAACGACGTCAACCGAGCGGTCAGGGCATCGCGGCGATGTGCTCGCGAGTCTCCTCGAGGTGGCGGGCCATCAGGTCCGCCGCGGTGCGCGAGGCCCGTTTGCGGATCGCCTGGTAGATCATCGTGTGCATCTCCAGGGCGCGCTCGTTGACCGCGTGATCCTGCGAGGTCTGCAGCCGGACCTCGCGGAGGCCGGCGTCCACCGGGGCGAGCAGCGCCGGGACGAAGTCGTTGCCGACGGATCGGAGCACGGCGAGGTGGAAGTCGATGTCGGCTCGCGAGAAGGCTTCCGCATCCTGCGCGTCGTGCGCGGACCGTGCCTGGTCCAGCGCGGCGCGCATCTCGGCCAGCGCCTCAGCGGTCCGGCGCTTCGCGGACAGCGAGGCCGCGCCGACCTCGACGATGCCGCGCACCTCGGTCAGCCGAAGGGCGAGGTCGTGGTCGCGCCGGACCAGAGTCGACAGCAGCCGGGGGTCGAACGGGAGCCAGCGCGCCTGCGGGTTCACGAACGTTCCCCGGCCCTGCTCCACCCGCAGCACCCCCCGCTGCCCCAGCGACTTGACTGCCTCCCGCAGGGTCAGCCGCGAGACACCGGTCTGGTCCGCCAGGACGGGTTCCGGGGGGAGGCGGGACTCGGGCGGGTAGACGCCGTCCACGACGTCCTGCAGCAGCTGGTCGGCCACCTGCTCGGCGAGACCGCTACGGACGGCTCGGCGACCCCGTTGCCGCGGCGCGGCCTCGCTCATGACCCGCTCCTCACGACGCGAACCCTAACGCGTGCGGCTGTCGCCGTGCGGACCGTCGGTGGCCCGGTGCGAGTGTTACGCGAAGATGACGGTTTCGACCTTATCTGGACTTGGCGCAAATTGGGTCTTGGCGGCGGTACGGCCCGCGGTCTATGGTGATCGGCAATTCCGAACAGCCGTTCACCAGCGTGAACGACTCGAGTCCGAGCCGACCTCAGGAGGTCTCATGCCGCGCGATGGAGACAAGTTCCCACCGGCGCTCCACACGTCCGAACTTGCCCGGCTGGCCGCCAGCGGGGTGAGCCGCCGCTCCCTGCTGCGCTCCATGGGGCTGGGTGTCGGCGCCCTGGCCGCCGGCTCGCTGCTCAGTGCGTGCGGCGGGTCGAGCGCCGGCGGGGCGCCCCAGGTGGTCGAGTCCGGCCCGATCGAGAAGGGGGCCAAGCTCAAGCTGCTGCGCTGGTCGGCCTTCGTCGACGCCGACCAGACCAACTGGGACAAGAACACCAAGGCCTTCACCCAGAAGACCGGCGTGCCGGTGAGCATCGACTGGGAGACCTGGACCGACGTACAGCCCAAGGCCGCGACGGCCGCCCACGTCGGCTCGGGCCCGGACCTGGCCATCGCGTTCTACGACACCCCGCAGCAGTTCCCGGACAAGCTCATCGACCTGTCCGACGTCGCCGACGAGATCTCCGGCAAGGCTGGATCCTGGTTCCCGACCATGCAGAAGTACGGCCAGTCCAACGGCAAGTGGATCGGCATCCCGCTCGGCGCCAACGGCGCGGAGTGGAACTACCGAGTGTCCTGGGCGAAGGCTGCCGGCTTCAGCGAGTTCCCCAAGGACACCGACGGGCTGCTGGAGTTCGCCAAGGCGATGAAGACCGACGGGCACCCCCTCGGGCTGGCACTCGGCCACGCGGTCGGCGACGCCAACACCTGGACCCACTGGCTGATCTGGGCCTTCGGCGGGATGACCGTCGACTCCAGCGGCAAGATCGCCGTCATGAACGACGGCACGATCAAGGCTCTCGAGTACGCCAAGCAGCTCGGCGACCAGATGATCAGCGGCGTGGCGTCGTGGGACGACTCCAACAACAACAAGGCCTACCTGGCCGGACAGCTCGGTGCCACGTCGAACGGCATCTCGATCTACTACGCGGCCCAGTCCGACGCGCCCGACGTCGCGGCGGACACCATGACCGCGGAGTTCCCCGTGGGGCCGGTGGGCAAGCCGACCCAGTTCCACCAGATCTCCCAGTTCATGGTGTACGCCTACACGCAGTACCCGAACGCGGCCAAGGAGTACATCAAGTTCATGATGGATCCTGACCAGTACAAGCCCTGGATGGAAGCCTCGGAGGGCTACGTCAGCCCGCCGCTGGAGAGCTACACCCAGGACCCCTTCTGGACCTCGAAGCCGCAGTACCTGCCGTACCGGGACGCGGCGAAGAACATGCTGTGGGACGGCTACGCCGGACCGATGGGCATCCAGTCCTCGCAGGCCCTCGCCGACTACGTCGTCGTCGACATGGTCTCCCGCGCCGCCACCGGGCAGCAGAGCCCGAAGGACTCGGCAAACCAGGCCGCCGATCAGCTGAAGCGGATCTACGGCGCCTGATTCTTCTCGGCGGGCGGTGGGTGCCGACCACACGTGAGTCGGCGCCCACCGCCACGTCACACCGAGAGCTAGGAAGGAACCAGGGATGGCAGCCACGACCGAAGAGGTCCCCGTAGGGCGGACCGGCGGCTCACCCGGGCCCGGCGTCCCATGGCGGGTCAGAATGCGCAACGACTCACGGCTCGCGGCGATCCTGTTCTTGCTGCCGGCGGTGCTCATCCTCGTCGGCCTGCTGGGTTACCCGCTGGTGCTGGGCGTCTGGCTCAGCCTGACCGACGAGACGCTCGCCGAGTCCGGGCACTTCGTCGGCCTGTCGAACTTCATCTATCTGGTGCAGGACCCGGTGTTCCGGACCGCCATGTTCAACACGGTCCTCTACACGGTGGTCAGCATCTTCTTCAAGTACATCCTCGGCATGGCCCTTGCGCTGCTGCTCAACCGCAAGCTGCGGTTCAAGGGCCTGCTGCGCGCGGTGTTCCTACTGCCCTGGGTGGTGCCCACGGTGCTGTCGGCGATCGCCTGGTGGTGGATCTTCGACTCGCAGTTCTCGATCCTCAGCTGGATGGGCATCCACCTCGGCCTGATCCACCACAACATCAACTTCCTCGGGTCGCCCTGGAACGCGCGGTGGTCGGTGATCGCGGTCGACATCTGGCGCGGCACGCCGTTCTTCGCGATCTCGCTGCTGGCCGGCCTGCAGACCGTCCCCAAGTCGCTGCACGAGGCGGCGGACATGGACGGAGCCACCAGCTGGCAGCGCTTCCGGCACGTGACGCTGCCGATGCTGTCGGGCATCACCGCGATCGTGGTCACCTTCTCGGCGATCTTCACCTTCAGCGACTTCTCACTGGTCTACTCGATCACCCGAGGCGGTCCGAACAACGCCACCCACCTGCTCGCCACACTCGCCTACCAGCGGGCAATCCAAGGCGGCAACCTCTCGGAGGGCGCAGCGATCGCGATGTTCATCGTGCCCGTGCTGTTCGCCGTCACGCTGCTGACGTACTTCAAGGTCTCCCGGCGGAAGTGGTGATCGGAATGACTCACTCGATGAGTGTCGATGAGAAGGTCTCCGACCTCGACGAGCGGTCGGGCGGCGGGTTCGTGGGCTGGATGTCGCGGATCGGCCAGCGCAACTGGGGCAAGGACCCGGAGGAGCCGGAGGGCACCGACTACCTGCTCTCGCTCCCGCGCCGGGTGGTCACGCTTTGGCTGCCGCTGCTGCTGTTCGCGATCGTGCTGTTGTTCCCCTTCTACTGGATGGTGCTGACCGCCATCAAGCCGAACGGGCAGCTGCTCAACTACGACAAGTACAGCCCGCTGTGGGTGCACGGCCCGACGCTGTCGCACATCACGCACCTGCTGTTCCACACCGACTTCCTGACCTGGCTCGGCACGTCCATGTTCGTGTGCATCCTGGCCACTGCGATCTCTCTGGTGGTCAGCGTGATGGCCGCCTACGCGATCCAGCGGATCAAGTTCCACGGCTCGGCGATGGTGGGCAACCTGATCTTCCTGGCGTACGTCGTACCGCCGTCGATCCTGTTCATCCCGATGGCGCAGGTGATGATCAACCTCGGGCTCTACAACAACCGGTGGGCACTCGTGGTGACCTACCCGACGTTCCTGATCCCGTTCTGCACCTGGCTGCTGATGGGGTACTTCAAGTCCATCCCCTACGAGCTGGAAGAGGTCGCCCTGATGGACGGGGCGAGCCGGTTCCAGATCATGCGGAAGATCATCCTGCCGCTGGCCGGTCCGGGCCTGATCTCCGCAGGCATCTTCGCCTTCACGCTGAGCTGGAACGACTTCCTCTACGCCCTGACGTTCATCTCCGACAGCGACAAGAAGACGGTGCCGGTGGCGACGCTCACCAACCTGGTGCAGGGCGACGTCTACCAGTGGGGGCCGCTGATGGCTGCTGCACTGCTGGGCTCCATCCCCGTCGTGATCTTCTACTCGTTCTTCGTCCGCCATTACGTGGCAGGCATGACCGGCGCGGTGAAGGAATGACGCACCGCCCCGCCACTTTCCCGACCCCTGCAACAAGGAGCCGCACCGATGGCTGATGTGAACATCGTCGACGTCCGCAAGAAGTACGGACGCACCGAGGTCGTCCACGGCGTCAACGTCGACATCGAGGACAAGGAGTTCGTGGTCCTGGTCGGACCGTCCGGATGCGGCAAGTCGACGCTGCTGCGAATGGTCGCCGGGCTGGAGGGCATCAGCGACGGCGAGATCCGCATCGACGGCCGGCGGGTGAACGAGCTGCCGCCCAAGCAGCGCGGCTGCGCCATGGTGTTCCAGAACTACGCCCTCTACCCGCACATGAAGGTCTTCGACAACATGGCCTTCAGCATGATGCTGGCCAAGGCCCCGAAGTCCGAGATCGATCAGCGGGTCAAGAAGGCGGCCAAGGCGCTCGCCATCGAGGAGTACCTCGACCGCTACCCCAAGGAGCTCTCCGGCGGCCAGCGCCAGCGGGTCGCGATCGGCCGCGCGCTGGTCCGCGACCCCAGCGTGTTCCTGTTCGACGAGCCGCTGTCCAACCTCGACGCCAAGCTGCGGGTGGACATGCGCGCCGAGCTCAAGGAGCTGCAACGCCGGCTCAGCCGCACCGTCATCTACGTGACCCACGACCAGGTCGAGGCGATGACGATGGCGGACCGGATCGTGGTCATGCACGACGGGGTGGTGGAGCAGGTCGGGGAGCCGCTCGAGCTCTACGACCGCCCCGCGAACACCTTCGTGGCCGGGTTCATCGGGTCGCCTGCGATGAACATGTTCCCCGCCACGATCCGTCGTACCAACGGAGCGCCGCAGGCGCTCACCGACTTCGGCGTCGCCCTGCCGCTGCCGCAGGGCGCGCCGGCGCTGGACGGGCAGCGGATCGTGTACGGCGTGCGGCCCGAGCACGTCCTGCCCTGCGGAGAGAACGACGGCGTCCCGGTGACGGTGTCCCTCGTCGAGCCGCTCGGCTCGCAGACCGCTGTGCTGGTCCGGTTCAGCGAGGACTCCCCCGAGATGCAGCTGCTGTCCGCCGAGCGGCTCGGCGTGCGCCCGGACGACAAGATCTGGGTACGTCCGGCGCTGGACCAGGTGCACGTCTTCGACGGGGACACCGGCGCCCGGCTGTAGAAGCTTCGGCGCGGTGGCGGCCAACCCTGACCCGCCGCCGCGCCGTAGGCCCTTCGCCGGTCACGGTCAGTCGGCGAGAGCCGCCAGCAGCTGCGCCCGGCCGCGCAGCATCAGCGGGGCGGCGATCGCCAGCCCGGCACCGACCACCAACCAGGCGCTGTCGTAGCCGACGTGCCCGACCAGCATGCCGAACGCCAGTGGCCCGGCGGCAGCGCCGGTGCTGGCGCCGAGCTGGGTGAGGCCGGTGGCCCGCGCCGGCGCGCCCGGGTGGCTGGTGGCGATCGCGAAGTTGAACAGGCCGGCCCAGCCCCAGCCGGCCGCCCAGGCGATCACCGCACCCGGGACGAGCAGCGCCGGCAGGCCCGCGGCGATGAGCAGCATGCCGCCCGCGCCGACCGCGCACAGCCCGGCTACCCAGCGCAGGTGCCCGCTGCGCCGGCGGTCGGCGCGGTGCCCGATCGAGAGCCGCACCAGCAGGCTGGCCAGGCTGCTGATCGCAGCCACGAACCCGGCGGTCGAAAGGTCCAGTCCCTCGTGGACCGCGGCGGGCACGAAGAAGGCCCCGAGCGCGTTGCCGGCCGCGGAGCCCAGCCCGATGGCCAGCGCGAGCGTGATCAGCGGTCCGCGCGCGAACCTGGGAGTACGACGGAGGGTGGGACCGCTCCTCGGACGGCTCGCCGGCTGGACGCCCGGGACCGTGACCGCGGCGAGTCCGGCCAGGCAGGCCGCGGCCGCGAAGGCGGTCCGCCAGCCCACCAGCCCCGACGCCGCGGGCACCGCGAGCCCGGCCAGCAGGGTGGCCGCCGGGATCGCCGCCTGCTTCGCTCCGAACGCCAGCCCCTGCCGGCCCTGCGCCACCGTCTGCGCGAGGTACCCGTTGGCGGCCGGCTGGATCGCCCCGTTGGCGACCCCGCCGACCGCCAGCAGCGCGGTCAGTCCGCCCCAGCCGTGCGCGGCGAGCGCGATGCCCAGCAGGCACAGGCCGCTGACCAGCGCACCCACGCGCATCACCAGGGCGCCCCCCACCCGGTCCGCGGCGGCGCCCGCGGTGAGCGCGCCCGCCGCGGACGTCACGAAGAACACCGCGGTCGCGACACCGAGCCCGCCGGCACCGAACCGCAGCCCGGTGCGCATCTGCACGCTGAGCGCACCGGTGAGGAAGACCGGGAGCAGGCCCACGCAGGTGGTGACCAGGGCGGACAGCGTGGCTCGGACCGGCCTGCCCAGGAACCGTTCGGTGTTCACTTGTGCCGGACGCAGCCCGGCGGGATCGCACCCGGCAGCGTCACGTGGCGGCCCCGGCCGGGGCGGGGACGGCCAGCCCGGGCGCACCGAGCGGGGACGTCACCGCCTCGGGAGCCAGCCGGTGCAGCAGATCCAGCCCGATCCGCGCGCGTCGTACCCGCTCCCGGCCGAGCAGCGCGGGCAGCTCGCCGAGGTGGCCGCCGCTGGGGTAGATGTCGGGGGCGTTGCGTAGCCCGAACTTGAGGTAGACGGGCGCGGCGACCCGGACGATCTCGGCGATCTCGTAGTGCCGGACGAAGCCGCCGATGTCGTCGGGGGCCTCCACGTAGATGTCGAGCGGGATGTCCACCGCGGCCCGGATTGCCGCCAGCTGGGCCAGGCTCAGGTCGGTGGGCACGTTGTAGGTGTCCGCGCCCAGCAGCGCGATCCGGCGGATGGCGGCCGGGTTGGCCGCGCCCATCATCACGCTGATCTTGAACTGGAAGTCGGCCGGCAGCAGTCCGGCCTCGCGCATCCCAGCGGCCACCTCGAGGGTGCCGATGTCGGTGAGCAGCACGCTGCGGAACCCGGCCTCGGCGGCCCGGACCACGTCGGAGAGGCAGTGCACCAGCTGCTCGGTGCCGCGCTGGCGCGGAGCCAGCACCCCGCCCGCGGGAGCCCGGGTCATCGCCCCGGTGTCCCAGCCGGCGATGGGGCGGGCGAACAGGCTGACCTCGATAGGTCGGCCCGCGGCCGTGCGTGCCATCTCGGCGAGCTCGGCGTCGGTCTGCAGCATCACCCCGCTGCCCTGGGAGACCCGGTGCACGGTGACGTCGAGCTCGTCTGCGGCCTCGAGCACCGCGGTGAGCACCCTCGGGCCTTCGACGCTGGGGATCTCGACGCGGTACTGCGCCCCGTCGGGGAAGCGCTTCTGGCTGGTCGGGAGCTCGTGCAGGTCACCGCCCGGCAGCCCCACCGACCGGAGGTAGTCCCGAACCTTCTCCATGCACGCCTCCCGGGCCGCTCGCGGCGGGGTTGCCCGCCGACCACCGATGGTTCACAATGGCGAACACCGTTCGCACACTAGACCGTAGGGTAGCGGCACCGGAGGAGGTCAACCGGCCGTCTCAATTCCGGTTCGACCGTCGGCCATGTGGTCGCGGATGCCGGCGAGCTCGACGCCGGCCGTCGAGGAGGTAGTCGTGGCAGCAGCGGAGCAGCCGGAGTCCGGATCCGCTGCGTCCCGCGTGGTGAAGTCGGCCGACCGCACCCTCGACGTGCTCGAGGAGCTCGCCGGCTCTCGCGGGCCCCTCGCCCTCGGCGAGCTCTCCCGCCGGCTGGGCATCCCGAAGAGCAGCCTGCACGGCCTACTGCGCACCCTGGAGCGACGCGGCTGGGTCGAGGTCGACGACAGCGGGCTCCGGTTCAGCCTCGGCGTGCGGGCCATGCAGGTCGCGGGCAGCTACCTCGACCACGACCGAGTGCTCGGCGCCGCGCGGCAGGTGCTGGACACCATCGCCAACGAGACCGGCGAGACCGTGCAGCTGGCCCGGTTCGACGGCGCGGACGTCGTCTACCTGGCCCAGCGGCAGGCCCGGCACCCGGTGCGGCTGATCTCCTCGATCGGCCAGCGGCTGCCCGCGCACGCGACCGCGCTGGGCAAGGCGCTGCTCTCCCAGCTCGACGAGGACGAGCTGGACGGCCGGCTCACCTTCCCGCTGGAGAGCCTGACCGCGTGGACGATCACCGAGCGCGAGCAGCTGGTCGCCGACCTGCGGGTGGCCCGGATGCGCGGCTACGCCAGCGACGAGCAGGAGGCCACCCAGGGGTTGCACTGCTTCGCCGCCGCCGTCCCGGACCCGCTCGGGGAGACGCCGACCCACAGCATCAGCGTGTCCGTGCCGTCGTTCCGGATGCAGCCGGGGGTGCGCGAGCGGATCATCACGCTGCTGCTGGAAGGTACGGCGCAGGTGGGCAGCCGGCTCGGCGGCCGCAACGCGGACGGCACCGCGCAGTGACCCCCGACGCAGCGCTCCGACTCGACGGCGAGGAGTGAACGTGGCCCACGACGTGGCAGTCATCCCCGGAGACGGGATCGGAAAGGAGGTGGTGCCGGCGGCGATCCAGGTGGTCGACCGGGCCGCCGAGCTGCACGGCTTCGAGATGAGCTGGACGCACTACCCGTGGGGCTGCGACCACTACCTGGAGACCGGCACGATGATGCCCGAGGACGGCCTGGAGCAGCTGGGCCGGCACCAGGCGGTGTTCTTCGGCGCCGTCGGCCACCCCGACGTGCCGGACCACGTCTCGCTGTGGGGGCTGCTCATCCCGATGCGCCGCGGCTTCGGTCAGTTCGTCAACCTCCGGCCCTGCAAGACGCTGCCCGGCACCAGCGGGCCGCTCGCCCGCGCCGCGCCGATCGACCTGGTGGTGGTGCGCGAGAACGTGGAGGGCGAGTACTCCGAGATCGGCGGGCGGATCTACACCGGCACCGCGGAGGAGGCCGCGGTGCAGGAGTCGGTGTTCACCCGGCGCGGGGTGGAGCGCATCCTGAGCTACGCGTTCGAGCTGGCGCGGTCCCGGCGTGGGGACCTGGTGGCCGCCACCAAGTCCAACGGCATCGTGCACACCATGCCGTTCTGGGACCAGATCTGCCGCGAGGTCGCCGAGGAGTACGCCGACGTCTCCTGGCGGCTGATGCACGTCGACGCCCTCGCCGCCGGGCTGGTCATGCAGCCGGAGAGGTACGACGTGGTGGTCGGCTCGAACCTGTTCGGCGACGTGCTGAGCGAGATCGGCGCGGCCGTCACCGGCAGCATCGGCACCGCGCCGTCGGCGAACATCGACCCGACCCGCGAGCACCCGTCGCTGTTCGAGCCGATCCACGGCTCGGCCCCGGACATCGCCGGCACCGACGTGGCCAACCCGGTCGGGCAGATCTGGTCGGCGGTACTGATGCTGGAGCACCTCGGCGAGACCGACGCGGCGAGCAGCGTGATGGCCGCGCTGGAGCAGGTCACCGCCGATCCCGAGCTGCGCACCCGTGACCTGGGCGGGCAGTGCGGCACCAAAGAGGTCGCCGACGCGGTCACCGCAGCACTGAAGGCATTGTGAACCGACGAGAGGCGAGGCATGGAGCAGAGACCACTTGGTGACACCGGGCTGACCAGCTCGAGGCTGGTGCTCGGCACGATGACGTTCGGGTCGCAGGTCGACGAGGCCACCGCGACGGAGATGGTCGCGCGGGCGTTGGACGCCGGCATCACCCACCTGGACACCGCGAACTCCTACAACGACGGGCGGTCGGAGGAGATCGTCGGCCGCGCTCTCGGCTCGCGGCGCGACGAGGTGGTGCTGGCCAGCAAGGTGTTCAACCGCTTCGGCCCCGCGCCGGACGAGCAGGGGCTGTCCGCGCCGGCGGTGCGCAAGGCGATCGACGCCAGCCTGCGCCGGCTGGGCACTGACCACCTCGACATCTACTACCTGCACCAGCCTGACTGGACGGTGCCGATCGAGGAGACGCTGACGGTGATGGCCGAGCTGGTCGACGCCGGCAAGGTGCGCCACGTCGGGGTCTCCAACTACGCCGCGTGGCAGATCTGCGAGATCCGCAACCTGGTCGAGCGCGACGGCTGGCCGCCGGTGGTGGTCTCCCAGCAGATGTACAACCTGCTGGCCCGCTCCATCGAGGACGAGTACGCCGCCTTCTCCGAGCACGCCGGCCTCGCCGACGTCGTCTACAACCCGCTCGCTGGCGGCCTGCTCACCGGCAAGCACCAGTACGGCGAGGCGCCGAGCACCGGCCGGTTCATCCAGGAGAGCTACCGGGACCGGTACTGGACCAAGGGTCAGTTCGAGGCCGTCGCCCGCCTCGGTGAGGTGGCAGCCGGCGCCGGACTGTCGCTGGTCGAGCTGTCCCTGCGCTGGCTGCTCAGCCGGCCGGTCGTGGACGCGGTGCTGCTCGGCGCGTCCAGCCTGGCGCAGCTGGAGGCCAACCTGGCCGCTGCCGAGGGCCCGGCGCCCGACGAGGCCACGCTCGCCGCCTGTGACGGGGTGTGGCGGGAGCTGCGGGGGCCGATCCCGCGCTACAACCGCTAGACCCGTCGCACTCCGGCCACCGCGTCCCTGAGCGCGGCGGCGGCCCGGGTCATCTCGTCGGCGCTGCCCTTGGTCAGCGCGCCCCCGCAGCCGACCGCGACCGCCCCGGCGGCCAGCCACTCCACGGCGTTGCCGGCGTCCACCCCGCCGGTGGGGACGAGCGGCGCTTGCGGCAGCGCGGCGCGGACCGCGCGCACGAAGCCGGGTCCGAGCTGCGCGGCGGGGAACACCTTCACCAGGTCCGCACCGGCCCGCAGCGCGGTGAGGATCTCGGTCGGGGTCGCGGCGCCGGGCAGCACCGGCACGCCGTACGCGTGCCCCGCCTCGATCACGTCGGGCAGCACCGCCGGGGTGACCAGGAACCGCGCGCCGGCCAGGCAGGCCAGCCGCGCGGTCGCCGCGTCCAGCACCGTGCCGGCGCCGAGCAGCACACCGTCATCGCGCAGCTCCTTGATGGCCTCCAGGCCGTCGCGCGTGGTGAGCGCCACCTCGAGCACCTCGATGCCTCCGGCCGCGACCGCGCGGGCAGCCTGCACCGCCTCCTCGGCATCGCCGGTCCTGATGATGCCGACCACCCTGGCCTCGGCGATGGCCGTGGTGACTTCCCAGTGCTGCACGCGTCCTCCTCGTTGCTGCGCGGCCCGCTGCCGCTCAGCGGTCGATGTCGGTTCCGGTCAGCGCCGCCTCGACGTCCTCCCGGGTCGGCAGCCCGTCGGTGTCGCCGGGCCCCTGTACGGCGAGGGCGCCGGCGGCGCAGCCGTGCTGCAGAGCCGTGGCCACGTCGTGGCCGCGGAGCACGGCGGAGAGGTACCCGGCGTCGAAGGCGTCCCCCGCCCCCACCGGGTCGACGACGCTGACCCGGTGCGCGTCGGCGCACCACTCCCGTTCCCCGTCGGTGGCCCAGGCTCCGGCAGCACCCTGCTTGACGACGACCGTCCTGCTGCCGGCGTCGAACCACTCTGCGATGGCCGCGGGCTCGGGGCGTCCGCAGAGCAGCTCGCCCTCGTGGTGCCCGACCAGAACGATGTCCGCCTCGGCCGCCAGCCGCCGCAGCACCGGGCTCGCCTCCGCCGGGGACCACAGCCGGGTGCGCAGGTTCGGGTCGAAGGCCACCGCCACATTGTGCTGCTTCGCGATCGCGACGGCCTTCTCGGTCGCGTCCAGCGCGGTCCTACTAAGCGCCGGGGTGATCCCGGTGACGTGCAGCAGCCGCGCGGAGGCGACGTACTCCTCGTCGACGTCCTCGGGCGCCAGTCGGCTGCCCGCCGAGCCGTCCCGGTAGTAGAGCACCGAGATCCGCCGCTGCGGGTGGCTGTCCCGGATCAGCAGGCCGGTCGGTGCGGTCGCGTCGACGCGGGCCCGGCTGAGGTCGACCGACTCCGCGCGCAGCGCGCCGAGCACCGCGGTCCCGAGGGCATCGGAGCCTACCCGGCCGAACCAGCCGACGGAGTGTCCCAGCCGGGCCAGCCCGATCGCGACGTTGGACTCCGCTCCGGCGATCGACCGGGTGAAGTCGGCGGCGTGGGACAGTGGCACGGTGGGCTGGGCGTAGAGCAGCGCCATGGTCTCGCCGAACGTCACGCAGTCGCGCTCTGTCACCTCGCGGCGCCCTTCCTCGAAGCGGTCCGGCCGACCCTCATACGTTCATTCATGTGAACGGATTTCCATATGCTGACCGCTCGCCACGGTAGTGACGCCCGCCCGCTGCGTCAACGCCACGACCCCTCGACACCGGCCCGGCGTCAGCCCACCGTGTCCAGGCCGATGTCCAGGGCGGGCGCGGACTGGGTGAGCGCGCCGACCGCGATCAGGTCCACGCCGGTGAGCGCGGTCGCCCGGGCGTTCTCGAGACGCAGGCCCCCGCTGGCCTCCAGGACCGTGGTCGGGGCGACACTGCGCACCCGGAGCACCGCGGCCCGGAGGTCGTCCAGGTCGAAGTTGTCGAGCAGGATCTGGTTGGCGCCGTGCTGCAGCGCCTCGTCGAGCTGGGCCAGCGAGTCGACCTCGACCTGGACCGGCAGGTCGTGGTCGGGGTGGGCAGCGCGGACAGCCTCCAGCGCGGCCCCCACCCCACCTGCGACGGCGACGTGGTTGTCCTTGACGAGGATCTGGTCGTAGAGGCCGGCGCGGTGGTTGGTGCCGCCGCCGCAGCGGACGGCGTACTTCTCCAGGGACCGCAGCAGCGGCATGGTCTTGCGGGTGTCCCGGACCTCGACCCCGGTGCCGGCGAGGGCGTCCACCCACTGGCGTGTGATGCTGGCGATCCCGGACAGATGGCTGAGCAGGTTGAGCGCGGTGCGCTCCAGGGCGAGCACGGCGCGGGCCGGCGCCTCCAGGGTCGCGAGCCGTTCTCCGGCACCGATGTGCTGACCGTCGACCGCGGTCGGCCTGAAGGTGGCGTCGTGTCCGATCGTGTCCGCGACCATGGCGGCCAGCACGGTGATCCCGCAGAGCACGCCGCCGGCTCGCGCCGTGAAGCAGACCTCGGTGCGGGCGTCGACGGGCACGATCGCCTGGGAGGTTCGGTCACCGGCCTGAGCCAGGTCCTCGGCCAGCGCTGCGCGGACCAGGCCGAGCACCTGGTCGGGGTCGAGGCCGGCCTGACGCAACGCCTCGCGGGTCGCGTGCCCGGCGTCGTGGGCGCCGAGCGCCTGGCCGGTCACAGCGCGGCTCCGGTCAGGACCGGCTCTTCGGGGGATGTCAGCTCCGCGGTGGGCAGACCGTCGACATCGAGCCTCACCTCGACGCGGCCCGACGGCGGCAGGAGGGACTCGGGTGCGTCCGCGCGGAGGTGGCAGCCCACGCTCTCCTGTCGAGCGGCCGCGGCCGCGATCACGGCCGATGCGACCAGGCAGGTGGTGTCCCCGGCGACCAGCGGCCGCAGCTGGGTGGCGGCCGTGTTCAGGCCGGCCGCGTCGCGGACGATACCGGCGTGCTGGTCCATCAGGCTGCGGGCGTGTGCGGCGAGATCGGCGTCGTCGGTCAGGGTGGCGTCGGGCGTCGCATCGTCGGACCTGCTGCGGGCGACGGGCAGCTCGAGGGTCAGGCCGGCCGCGACCCGGGCGCCGTAGACGAGGCCCTCGAGCAGGCTGTTCGAGGCCAGCCGGTTGGCGCCGTGCACCCCGGCGTCCGCCACCTCGCCGACGGCGTAGAGACCGGGCAGGTCGGTGGCCCCCCAGGCATCGGTGGCCACCCCACCGCAGAGGAAGTGGGCGGCCGGGCGCACCGGGACCAGATCACGCGCCGGGTCTACCCCGGCGGTGGCGCAGGCGGCCGCCACGGTGGGGAAACGCCGCCGCACGTCGGCCACGGCGCGCGCGTCCAGCCACACGTGGTCGAGCCCTTCGGCGGTCATGGTGCGGTGGATCGCCGCGGCCACCACGTCCCGGGGCGCCAGGTCCGCCGACGGGTGGACGCGGCGCATGAACGGCCGTCCGGCGCGGTCCAGGAGCACGGCGCCCTCCCCGCGCAGCGCCTCGGTGACCAGCGGCAGCTGGCCGTGTACGTCGGAGATGGCCAGCGCGGTGGGATGGAACTGCACGAACTCGAGGCCGGCGAGGGTGGCCCCGGCGCGCAGCGCGAGCGCGAGGCCCTCGCCGCGGACACCCGCGGGGTTGGTCGTCACGCCGAAGACGTGCCCGATGCCGCCGGTGGCCAGCACCACGGCGTGGGCCCGGACCCGGACACGCCCTTGCGGACCCCGGGCTTCCAGGCCGGTGACGGCGGGCCCGTGGGACGTCTTCGCCAGCGTCAGCGCGGTGACCCGGGTCCGGCGCAGCCGCCGCAGGCCGACCCGATCCGCCTGCGCGTGCAGCACCCGCCAGACCTCTGCACCGGTCGCGTCGCCGCCGGCATGCACGATGCGCCGGCTGCGGTGACCGCCCTCGCGGGAACGGGACAGCGCGCCGGACTCGGCTCGGTCCAGCCGCGCGCCCGTGGCCACCAGATCTGCGAGCCGCAGCGGTCCTTCCTCGACGAGCCGCCGCACCGCGTCCGGGTTGCAGAGGCCGCCGCCGGCGACGTGGGTGTCTGTGGCGTGCTCGGCCGGGTCGTCGTCACCGAAGGCCGCGGCGATGCCGCCCTGGGCCCAGCGGGTGGACCCGTCCCCGTCCTCGATGACGAGCACGCGCCGGGTCCGCGCGAGGCCGAGCGCCACCGTCATACCGGCGACCCCGCTGCCCACCACGACGACGTCCACGTCGTGCCGGGCCGCGCCGCCGGTGTGGGAGTCGAGCATCACTCGCCGCCGCCCGGCTCACCCAGGGCAACCATCGCCTCGACCGCGCGTCTGGCCCGCGCCGCCACCGTCGGGTCGACGTACACCTCGTCACGACCCTCCCGGAGGCAGCGCAGCAGCCGCGCGGGGGTGGTCATCTTCATGAACCGGCACGAGGCGTTCGGGTTCATGGGCAGGAAGGTGGCGGCCGTGTTCGCCTTGCGGAGCTGGTGCAACATGCCCACCTCGGTGGCCACGAGCACCGTGGACGCGGAGGTCGCGCGCGCGGCGTCGACCATGCCGCCGGTGGAGAGGATCTTGGTGCGCTCGCGCGGCAGCTCGCCCTCGCCGGCCAGCCACAGCGCCGACGTGGCGCACCCGCACTCGGGGTGCACCAGCAGCTCGGCGTCCGGATGATCGACCGCCATCCGCCGTACGTCGTCGGGGCTGATCGCCGCGTGCACGTGGCACTCCCCCAGCCACACCGAGATGTTCTCCCGCCCCGTCTGGCGCCGCACGTGGGCGCCGAGGAACTGGTCGGGAAGGAACAGCACCGGCCGGTCGGGCGGGATGGACTCCACGACCTGGACCGCGTTGGACGAGGTGCAGCACACGTCCGCCTCGGCCTTCACCTCGGCGGTGGTGTTGACGTAGGCGACCACCGCGGCGCCGGGGTGCTCGGCCTTCCACTGCCGCAGCATCTCCGCGTCGATGGTGTCGGCGAGTGAGCAGCCCGCCTCCGCCGCCGGGATCAGCACCGTCTTGGCCGGGCTGAGGATCTTCGCGGTCTCGGCCATGAAGTACACGCCGCACAGCACGATCGTGGAGGCGTCGGTCTGCGCCGCGAAGCGAGACAGGGCCAGCGAGTCACCGACCAGGTCCGCCACGTCCTGGATCTCCGAGGTCATGTAGTTGTGCGCCAGCACCACCGCGTCCCGCTCCTGCGCCAGCCGCCGCACCTCCTCCTGCCAGTCGTCGGGGACCTCACCGGTCTCCCCGGAAACGCCGGCAGTGGCCGTTGCACTCATCCGAGCTCCTGTTTTCGCCTCAGAGTCGATAACCTGCTCGTCAGGTTAGCATCAACCGCGTGAGCGCCGGACCCGTCCCGTTTCCCGCCTACCCGCACGAGGTGCTTGCCGTCGTACTGTCCGTGCGTGGCGACACGCTGAGCGTGCTCCTCTGGCGCCGGAGCCAGGCGCCGCACGCCGGCCGATGGGCACTCCCGGGCGGCGGAGTCGAGCCCCGGCTGCGACTGCGGGAGGCCCTGAGCAGGCACCTGGCCACCAAGGTCGACGTCCGCGAGATCGCCTGGCTCGAGCAGGTGGCCACCCACAGCCGGGTGGACCGCGACCCGAGAGGACGCGTCCTCGCCACCGGGTACCTCGCGCTCATCCCACCCGACACCGAGCCGGCCCTGCCCAACGACACGTCCTGGTTTCCGGTGACCCAGCTTCCGCGCCTGGCCTTCGACCACCACTACTTCGTCGAGGCTGCCGTCGAGCGGCTGCGGGCGAAGCTCAGCTACACCAACATCGGCTTCGCGCTGGCGCCGAGCGAGTTCACCATCCAACGGCTACGTGAGGTCGTCAGCGCCGCGCTCGGGTACGACGTGGCACCGACCAACCTGCACCGGGTCATGACCCGCCGCGGCATGATCGAGCCCACCGGCGCCCGCAGCGTGCCGGGGCAGGGCGGCGGACGACCAGCGGCGCTCTACCGGTTCCGCGAGCGCACCTTGGAGATCACAGACCCGTTCGCCGTGCTCCGGCCACCGAAGGCGGACAGCAGCGCAAGGGCGGGGACAAGCTGACGCGTCCGGGGCATGTATGATTCCACGCGTTCGCAGGATCGAGTACGTGCACGAT
>DASSKA010000162.1:0-20388 GCA_035690905.1 Nocardioidaceae bacterium
TGTTCCCGATGACGTACCACGTCGAGTGCGTCGCGCGGCTGGTGCGCTGAGCGCCCCCGCGCGAGGACGCTCGACATCGTGTATCTTGATATCAAGATAGTTCTTGCCCGTTGAGCCGGGCCGGATCCCGGTTCGGCAAGATGGGTACCGCGAGACACCGATCACGAGGAGAAGGCGATGGCGAGTTCCCAGCGCATGGACAGCTTCGGTGCCAGGGGCACCCTCGAGGTGAACGGCACGTCCTACCGGATCCACCGGCTGGCCGCCGTCACCGGCGACGGCCTCCCCGAGAACGCTGTGGACTCGCTTCCGTATTCGCTCAAGATCTTGCTGGAGAACCTGCTGCGCACCGAGGACGGCGCGGACATCACCGCCGACCACATCCGGGCGCTGGCCGGCTGGGACGCCGACGCCGACCCGAGCACGGAGATCGCGTTCACCCCCGCGCGGGTGATCATGCAGGACTTCACCGGCGTGCCCTGTGTCGTCGATCTGGCCACCATGCGCGAGGCGATGGCCGACCTGGGCGGCGACCCCTCGAAGATCAACCCGCTGGCGCCGGCCGAGCTCGTGATCGACCACTCGGTGATCGCCGACGTGTTCGGCACGCCGGAGGCCTTCGAGCGCAACGTCGAGCTGGAGTACCAGCGCAACAAGGAGCGCTACCAGTTCCTGCGCTGGGGGCAGGGCGCGTTCGCCGACTTCAAGGTGGTGCCGCCGGGCACCGGCATCGTGCACCAGGTCAACATCGAGCACCTGGCCCGCGTGGTGTTCAGCCGGGACGACAACGGCGAGACGGTCGCCTACCCGGACACGCTGGTCGGCACCGACTCGCACACCACCATGGTCAACGGCCTGGGCGTGGTCGGCTGGGGCGTGGGTGGCATCGAGGCCGAGGCGGCGATGCTCGGCCAGCCGGTGTCGATGCTGATCCCGCGGGTGGTCGGCTTCAAGCTCACCGGCGAGCTGCCGGAGGGCGCGACCGCCACCGACCTGGTGCTGACGATCACCGAGATGCTGCGCAAGCACGGCGTGGTCGGCAAGTTCGTGGAGTTCTACGGCTCCGGCGTCTCCGCAGTGCCGGTCGCCAACCGGGCCACCATCGGCAACATGAGCCCGGAGTACGGCTCCACCATCGCGGTCTTCCCGATCGACGATGAGACCACGAAGTACATGGAGCTCACCGGTCGCTCGACCGAGCACATCGCCCTGGTCGAGGCCTACGCCAAGGAGCAGGGCCTCTGGCACGACCCTGAGCGCGAGCCGCGCTACTCCGAGAAGCTCGAGCTCGACCTGTCCACCGTGGTCCCGTCGATCGCCGGACCGAAGCGGCCGCAGGACCGGATCTCGCTCGCCGATGCCAAGGCGTCCTTCCGCGGCGCTCTCGCGGACTACGTCGACGTGCCGGGCGGCGGAGAGGAGAAGGGGTACGACGAGGCGGCCGCGGAGTCGTTCCCGGCCTCCGACAGCCCCGCGTTCAGCGGCACCAACGGCTCGGCGAAGCCCTCCGACCACGTGTCGGCCGCTCCGGCAGACGGCGGCCGGCCGAGCAACCCGGCCCTGGTGGAGCTCGCCGACGGCAGGAAGTACGAGGTCGACCACGGGGCGGTGACCATCGCGGCCATCACCTCCTGCACCAACACCTCCAACCCGTCGGTGATGATCGGCGCGGCACTGCTGGCGAAGAAGGCGGTCGAGAAGGGCCTGCAGCGCAAGCCGTGGGTGAAGACGACGCTCGCGCCGGGCTCGAAGGTGGTCTCGGACTACTACGAGCGGTCCGGACTCACGCCGTACCTCGACAAGCTCGGCTTCAACCTGGTCGGCTACGGCTGCACCACCTGCATCGGCAACTCCGGCCCGCTCATCCCCGAGGTGAGCCGGGCCGTGAACGACAACGATCTGGCGGTCGTGTCGGTGCTGTCGGGCAACCGGAACTTCGAGGGCCGGATCAACCCCGACATCAAGATGAACTACCTGGCCTCGCCGCCGCTGGTGGTCGCCTACGCGATCGCCGGGTCGATGGACGTGGACCTGTTCGAGGACCCGCTCGGCCAGGACTCCGACGGCAACGACGTCTACCTCAAGGACATCTGGCCGTCTCCGGCCGAGGTGGAGCAGGTGATCGGCGAGGCGATCAGCTCCGACATGTTCAGCAGCGACTACTCCGACGTGTTCGCCGGGGACGAGCGCTGGCGGGAGCTGCCCACGCCGGAGGGCGACATCTTCGCGTGGGACGCCGACTCGACGTACGTCCGCAAGGCGCCGTACTTCGACGGGATGCCTGCCGACCCGGCGCCGCTCGAGGACATCAGCGGGGCGCGGGTGCTGGCCAAGCTCGGCGACTCGGTGACCACCGACCACATCTCGCCCGCGGGTGCGATCAAGAAGGACTCGCCGGCGGGCAAGTACCTCGCCGAGCACGGCGTGCAGCAGCGGGACTTCAACTCCTACGGCTCGCGCCGCGGCAACCACGAGGTGATGATCCGCGGCACGTTCGCCAACATCCGGCTGCGCAACCAGATCGCGCCCGGGACCGAGGGTGGGTTCACCCGCGACTTCACCAAGAGCGACGCCCCGGTCACCACGATCTTCGAGGCGTCGGAGTCCTACCTGGAGCAGGGCATCCCGCTGGTGATCCTCGCGGGCAAGGAGTACGGCTCCGGCTCCTCCCGCGACTGGGCCGCCAAGGGCACCTTGCTGCTCGGCGTGAAGGCCGTGATCGCCGAGTCCTACGAGCGGATCCACCGGTCGAACCTGCTGATGATGGGCGTGCTTCCGCTGCAGTTCCCCTCCGGGGAGAACGCGGACTCGCTCGGGCTGACCGGCGAGGAGACCTTCGAGATCACCGGCGTCACCGCGATGAACGACGGGGGCACCCCGCGGACGGTGAAGGTGAAGGCCACCCTTCCTGATGGGCAGGGCAAGGAGTTCGACGCGGTGGTCCGCATCGACACCCCGGGCGAGGCCGGCTACTACCGGCACGGCGGCATCATGCAGTACGTGCTGCGCAACCTCCGCGCCAGCTGACCCACGGCTCGTTCCGGCCCCTCCTTTTCCGCGCCGGCGTGCGTGTGAGGGATGAGATGGTGGTCCCGCACGCAACCACGGGGGAACGATGACCGACCTGCGCACTGCGTTCCAGGAGCTGGTGGAGCGCGACCCGGTGCCTGCCCCGCCGCCCGACCTGTGGAGGCGCGGGAGGCAGCGGCAGCGTCGGGGCCGTGCGGCCGGCGCGGTCGGCGCCTTCGCCGCCGCCGTGGTCGCTGTCCTGGTCCTGCTGTCGGTCGACACCAGCCTGGTCAGCCCCGCGCCGCCGGTGCCGGCGGACGTGCCGTCGTCGCGGCTGCACATCCCGCACCGGATCTACCTGCCGGATCCCTGGATGGGCGACTCGCAGGCGCCACCCGGGCCGTTGGCGGTCCTCGGCACCGCCGATCGTGGCTCCTGGTGGGGCAGCCGGATGGGCTGCTTCGGGGTCTCCGCGGTTGACGGCAGCTACCACTGGGTGGACCTGCCGCGCATGGCCAGGTCCGTCGTTCCGGTGCTCTCCCCGGACGGGACCAGGATCGGCTACGGCCTGCGGGGTGCGCCGTCGGGAACGGCGTACTCCCACGTGGTCGGCTTCGCGATCTACGACACCGTCAGCGGCCACCTCAGGACCTGGCGCATCCCGACCCGGCACGGGCTGCAGATCGATGCGTACTACCAGGAGGGGTGGACCGCTGACTCAGCATGGTTCGCGGCCTCGTTCGGGCAGTGGATGACGCGGAACTCCTCGAACTATCAGCGGATCGTCGCCTTCCCCTCTGCCGGGGGCCCTGCCCGGACCGTCCAGGATCCCGGCTCGCTGGCCGACAGCTTCGGCACCGCCGGCAGCTCCTCCTTGACGTGGATCGGCGGTCCGAACTTGAAGAAGGTGTTCGTGGCCGACCTCGGGCTGGGCACTCGGACCTCCTTCCGACTGGCACGGTCCGGAAACGGCGGCCCCTGGTTCAGCCCGAACGGCGCGCGGTTCGTGCTCATCGCGCAGGGGCCGGCGGGACCGAACGCCACCACCAACCGGCTGTTCGTGGGTGGCGGCGGCATCCGGCCCGATGTGCCGGCCAGCACCCGGCTGCTCACCGCGAGACTGCAGCCGTCCCGCGTCCTCGGCTGGCTCGATGACCACAGCTTCCTCGTGGACGCCTATGTCGCGCGCGGCAACGGCACCTACCTCGTGACCGTGGACGCCGACACGGGAGAGTTCCACCGGGCCGTGCACGTCGCGCGGAGCCGGTTCTGGCTGTCGCCGGTCCAGATCGCCTCCGACCTGCTGCACCACCGCTTCGTGCCGGGCACGCCTCCTCCTGAAGGGCTGGACCCGCGGCTACCGGCCGGAGGCGCGGTCGCCGCGGTGCTGCTCCTCGCCGCCTTCGGTGCCTGGTTCTGGAGGCGCAGTGTCGGCACCTGAGTCGTTCGAGGAGTACGTCGCTGCGAGGTACGCCGCCCTGAGCCGGACGGCGTACCTGCTGACCGGTAACCACCACGACGCCGAGGACCTGGTGCAGAGCGTGCTGATGAAGGCGGTGCCCGTGTGGCGGCGCATCCGGGCGGATCCGGAGCCGTACGTCCACCGGATGCTGGTCAACGAGAACATCTCCCGGTGGCGCAAGCACCGCGGGCGTGAGCACGCGGTCGCCTCGGTCCCGGACGAGGCGGCGACCGGCAGCGGCATCGAAGACCGGCTGGACCTGCTGGACGCGCTGCGGCGGCTGAGCCCGCGGCAGCGGACCGTGCTGGTGCTGCGCTACTTCGAGGACCTGACCGAGGCGCAGACCGCGGAGCTGATGGGCACTGCGCTGGGCACCGTGAAGTCCCAGGCCCGGGACGCGCTCGCAAGGCTGCGCACGCTGGCCCCCGGTCTCGACCTCCGGGTCGGAGCCGAGGTGCCTGCCGGCACCCGGGACGTGCATGCAAGGCTGGACCCATGATCGTTGCCTTCAGCATCAGTCCGGTGGGCGGGGACGAGACCGGTGGGGTCAGCGAGGCGGTCGCCGAGGCGATCCGCGTCGTGCGCGCCTCCGGGCTGCCCTGCGAGACGAACGCGATGTTCACCAACGTCGAGGGGGAGTGGGACGAGGTGATGGCCGTGGTCAAGCAGGCCGTCGACGTCGTGGCCGCGAAGTCCCCGCGGGTGGGGCTGGTGCTCAAAGCCGACATCCGGCCCGGGTACGACGGGCAGCTGACCGCCAAGGTGGAGCGGATCGAGCAGCGGCTCTCCGGCAGCGCGTGATGCGCAGCGAGACCAGGAGCTACCGCACCGGGGGCCGGGAGGCGGTGCTGGACCTCACCCGCGACTGCGCGGCGTTCGTCGAGGGCGAGGACGAAGGCCTGCTGCACCTGTTCGTGCCGCACGCCACCGCCGGTATCGCGCTGATCGAGACCGGCGCCGGTAGCGACGACGACCTGCTGGCCGCCCTCGGCGACCTGCTCCCCGCAGACGACCGGTGGCGGCACCAGCACGGCAGTCCCGGCCACGGCCGGTCGCACGTGATGCCCGCGCTGGTCCCGCCGTACGCCACGATCCCGGTCGACGGTGGCCGGCTGGCGCTGGGCACCTGGCAGAGCATCTGCCTGGTGGACCTGAACGTGGACAACCCCGACCGCGAGGTCCGGTTCTCGTTCCTGACCGGGTGAGACGGTGATCCTCGGGGTGGAGTGGTGGGTGCTGGCGCTGCTGGCCCTCACCTTCACGGTCGGCGCGACGACGCAGGGACTCGTCGGCATGGGCGTCGGGATGGTCGGGGCGCCGGTGACCGCACTGGTCGAGCCTCGGCTGGTGCCCGAGCTGCTGCTCTGGAGCGCGCTGGCGATGCCGGTGGTCACGCTGACCCGGGACCGGCACGCGATCGACTGGCGGGGGCTGGCCTGGGCGGTCCCGGCGCGGATCCCGGGGACCGCCTGCGGCGTCCTGCTGGTGGGGTGGTTCTCGGAGCGGGAGATCGGGCTGTTCGTGGGCGGTATGGTGCTGCTCGGCGTCGCCCTGACCCTGCACGCCTTCCGGGTGCCGGTGAACCGCGGAACCCTGGTCGGGGCCGGGTTCATCTCGGGCCTCACGGGCACCGCCTCGTCGATCGGCGGGCCGCCGATCGGGCTGCTCTACCAGCACCATGACCCGGCTCAGATCCGGTCCACGCTCGCGGTGTACTTCCTCGCCGGTGCCGCCTTCAGCCTCATCGGGCTGGGGCTGTCCGGGCAGCTGGAGACGTCCACGTTCTGGCTGGCGGTGGTGCTGCTGCCGTGCCTGGTGATCGGCTTCGTGGTGTCCCGGTTGCTGCACCGCGTCGTACCCCGGCACCAGCTGCGTGCGGGCGTGCTGCTGGTGTGCGGGCTGTCGGCAACGGCCCTGCTGGTGCGCAGCGCGCTGGGCTGAACCAGTCCGTCGGTACCTCGAACGGATGTTCGAGTGCCGAGGTAGCATGCTCGGCATGGACAGGCTCGTGGCACCCCCAGGATGGCCACGCGAGGTGCGCCCGCCCGGGGCGCCGGACTGGGAGCGCAGCGCGACGGCGTGGCTGCTCGACCTGTGCCCGCCGGAGTACCGCTCCTACGCGGCGCTGCGCCGTCACGAGGTGGTGCTGGCCCGGTTCGCGGTCTGGCACGTCGAAGCCTGCCAGGCGGCGGTGCGCCGCGGGCTGAGCGAGGCGCGCGCCGACCTGCGGCAGGTCGCCGCCGGTGACGTGGTGGAGGCGGCGGTGCAGACCTGGCAGGCCGAGGCCGCCCGGCTGCTGGGCGTACGACGGGCGGTGGGGCTCGTCGAGGAGGCGCTGCGCGGGCGACGCTTCGTCGCCCGGCTCTAGGGGAGCAGGGCGGGCTCGTCGACGGTGAGCGTGCGAGCGTCCGCGTCCAGGGTGACCTGCACGCCGAGCGGCAGGGTGGCCAGGTAGTCGCCGTGCCCGAGCGGCAGCCCGTAGAGCGCCGGTACTCCGAGAGGTTCGAGGTACATCTCCAGGACGTCCTCGAGCGAGAACGTCTGCGACCACTCCGGCCGCTGCTCGCGCCAGTCGCACTTGACCATCTCGCCGACCACCACGCCGATCACGTCCTTCAGGATCCCGGCCTGGGTCATCTGGTGGAGCAGCCCGTCGAGGTACCACGGCGGGACGTCCACGTCCTCGAAGAACAGGATCTTCCCGGCCAGGTCCGGCTGCCACGGGGTGCCGATGGTCTGCCCGATCAGCCAGAGGCAGCCGCCCACCAGCTCGCCGGTGACCCTGCCCGGGCCGAGCGGACGGAGGTACTTGTCCTTGGGCCGCGGCGGCAGCAGGCCGAGCGGTTCGGCGGTGCTGAGCGCGCGCAGCAGGTTCGACTTGTTGTACTTGTTCGACTCTGGGTGGTTGACGTCGCCGAGGGTCGGCCCGTAGAAGGTGACCAGGCCCGTGAAGTGGCGCATCGCCAGGTGCAGCGCGGTGATGTCGCTGTAGCCGATGAACGGCTTGGGGTTGGCGCGGACCACGTCCCAGTCCACGTGCGGGATGGTCTGTGCCGCGCCGTACCCGCCCTGGAAGGCGTGCACGACGTCCACCTCGTCGTCGGCGAACATCGCGGTCAGGTCGCGGGCCCGGGACACCGCATCGCCGGCGATGTAGGCGTTGCGGGCGTGGATGCCCTCGGCCAGCTTGACGCGGTAGCCCTTCTTCTCCCACCACTCGACGCCGCGCAGCAGCTCCGAGCGGTTGGTGTACGGCGAGGCGGGCGCGGGGACCCCGATGGTGGCTCCCGGCTTCATCACCGATGCCTTGAGTGCACTCACTTCTCGGCCACCTCCGCGCTCACTTCCCGACCACCTCCGGCAGGGCCGCCGACTCGATCTCGTCCGCGCGGATGCAGGCCACCTCGTGCCCGGCGGCGCCGGAGACCGGGTCGAGGACCGGGTCGTGCTCCCGGCAGGCGTCGATGACGAACGGGCACCGGGACGCGAACCTGCACCCGGTCGGCACCGCGACCGGGTCCGGTGCCTCGCCCTGCAGGATGTGGGGAGTGGTACGACGGCGGGGGTCCCGCGCCGGGACCACCGAGAGCAGTGCCCTGGTGTAGGGGTGCCGCGGGTGCCGCACCACCTCCTTCGCAGGGCCGCGCTCTACGATCCGTCCGAGGTACATCACTGCTATGTCGTCGGCGAAGTGCGAGGCGGTGGACAGGTCGTGGGTGATCATCAAGACGCCCATCGTGAACTCCCGGCGCAGGCTGTCCAAGAGCTCGAGCACCCCGGCGCGCACCGAGACGTCGAGCATCGACACCGGCTCGTCGGTGACCAGCAGCCGCGGGTTGAGCACCAGGCTGGCGGCGATCGCCAGCCGCTGCCGCTGACCACCGGACATCTCGTGCGGGTAGCGGTCGGCGTAGAGGTGGGGCGGGGTCAGGCCGACCCGCTCCAGGAGCTCGTCGACCAGCGCCCGCCTCTCCGCCCGCCCGGAGCCGATGCCGTGCACCAGCATCGGCTCCTCCACAGTCTGCCTGCCCCGGAAGCGCGGGTCCAGGGACTCGTAGGGGTCCTGGTAGACCATCTGCATGGTCCGGCGCAGCGGTCGCAGCTCCCGCTGCCGGAGGTGAGTGATGTCGCGGCCCTCGAGCCGGATGGTCCCCGACGTGGGCTCCACCATCCGCAGCAGCGACTGGGCCGTGGTGGTCTTGCCGCAGCCGGACTCGCCGACCAGGGCGAGCATCCGGCCGCCGTACAGGTCGAAGGAGATCCCGTCCACCGCGTGCGCCCACTGGCGGGGACGGCGCTGAAGGGAGTCGATGAACGACCGGCGGACCGGGTAGTAGGTCACCAGGTCCAGCACCTCGAGCAGGGGAGGCTCGAGCTGTGCGTCGTTGCTCAGCGTGGTCAAGCCGTCGCCTCCCGAGCTGGGCTGTTCAGATGGCAGGCCGCGACGTGCCCGGTGCCGATGGCCAGCGGCAGCGGCTCCTCCCGCCGGCACACGTCCATCGCCTTCGGGCAGCGCGGCGCGAACGGGCAGCCGACCAGCTTCTGGTCCAGCCGCGGCGGGTTCCCGGGGATGGAGACCACGTGGTCCTCACCGTAGAGGTCCGGCGTGGCCGCGAACAGCAGCTCGGTGTAGGGGTGCCGCGGGTCGTGGAACAGCACGTCCATGTCGGCCTGCTCGGCGACCCGGCCGGCGTACATCACCATCGCCCGGTCACACGCCTGCGCGACGACCGGTAGGTCGTGGGTGACCAGCACCAGGGCGAGGTCCAGCTCGTCGGCGAGCTCGACCAGCCGCATGAGGATCTGCGCCTGCACCATCACGTCGAGGGCGGTGGTCGGCTCGTCGGCGAACAGCACCTTGGGGTCGCAGGCCAGCGCCATCGCCAGCGCTGCGCGTTGCCGCATGCCGCCCGAGAACTCGTGCGGATACCGTTTCGCGGCGGAGGCGGGAATGCCGACCATCTCGAGCAGCTCGGAGGTACGACGGCGGGCCGCCTGCCCGGACGCCACCCCGTGCAGCTCCATGGGCTCCACGATCTGCCGGCCGATCGTCTGCACCGGGTTGAACGCGTTCATCGCGCCCTGGAACACCATCGCCATGTCCACCCAGCGGTGCGGCCGGATGGTGTCCTCGCCGCCGGCGAGAATGTCCTCCCCCTCGAGCCGGATCTCGCCGGACACCGTGGCGCTCGAGGGCAGCAGGCCCATGAGGGCCATCATCACGGTGGTCTTGCCGCAGCCGGACTCGCCGACCAGGCCGAGCCGCTCGCCGCGCTCCACGGCGAGGTCGACGCCCTGGACGGCGTGCAGCCTCCCACTGCCCGGCAGGTCGAACCAGACGTTGAGGTCGACCACTTCCAGCAGGCTCATCGGTCGGCCACCTTCCCGGGCAGGCGCGGAAGGATCCGGAAACCGCGAATGGACAGGTGCGCGACGCGCAGCCGCGGGTTCGTGGCGTCCTCGATGGCCTGGCCGAGCAGCGAGCAGGCCATGATCACCAGCGACACGGCCACGCCCGGCGGGACCACCGCCCACCAGGCACCCGCGCTGATCGCGGTGCGCTCGAAGGCGTGCTCGATCATGGTTCCCCAGGTGATCGCGGTGGGGTCGGAGAGGCCGAGGAACGCCAGCGCCGTCTCGTCGAAGATGGCGACCGCGATGGTGAGCACCGTGTTGGCCACGAGCAGTGGCGCCACCTGGGGCAGGATGTGCCGGAAGATGACCCGGGCGTGCGAGGCGCCGACGGAGCGGGCACGCCGCACGTAGACCCGCTCCCGGACGCTCTTCACCTGGGACCGGATGATGCGGGCGGTGCTGGTCCACAGCAGCAGGCCGATCACCAGGATGATGTGCGAGAGGCTCGGCCCCCAGACGGCCGCGATGATGATCATCAGCGGGATGTCCGGGATCACCAGGAAGTAGTCGGTCATCCGCATCAGCGCGGTGTCCGTCGCGCCGCCGAAGTAGCCGGAGAGGATGCCGATCCCGCCGCCGAGGACGGTGGCGACCAGGGTGGCGGCGAAGCCGACCACCATCGAGATCCGGCCACCCTGGATGATCAGGCTGACCACGTCGTACCCGCCGTCGTCGAGCCCGAGCGGGTGCGCGAGGGACGGGGTGCCGAACACCGGCCCGACCTGATGGTAGGGGTCGTAGGGCATCAGCCACTGGGCGAAGATGGCCATCAGGATGAACAGCGCGAGCAGCACGGCGCCGACGGTCGCGGCCGGCCGCTCCTTGACCAGCTGTCCGAACCGCCACCTGCCGCGCGGGGCGGACTCGCGGGCCTCGAGCTCGATGGTGGTCATTCGGTCACCCTCGGGTCGAGCCGGAAGTAGAGCAGGTCGGCGATCAGGTTGAACACCACCACGGACAGGGTCAGCACCAGGAAGGCGCCCTGCAGCATCGGGTAGTCACGTTGCAGCACCGCCTGGTACACGGCCCGTCCGATGCCCGGCCAGGAGAACACCGTCTCGATCAGGATCGCGCCGCCGACGACGTACCCCAGCGACAGCGCCACCAGCGTGGTGGTCGGCAGCAACGCGTTGCGGAACGCGTGCCGGCGGACCACGGTCGAGTTGGGCAGGCCCTTGGCCCGCGCGGTCAGCACGTAGTCCTCCGAGAGCGTCTCCAGCATCGAGGAGCGCGCGATCAGCGTGTACTCGCCGTACAGCGTCAGTGCCAAGGTGGCCGAGGGCAGGATCATGTGCTTGAGCACGTCGACGGTGTGCTCCCACCAGGTCGGGTCGATCAGGAACTCGTCGGACATCCCGCTGGTGGGCAGCACCCCGGCGAACAGGATCAGCAGCATCAGCCCGAGCCACTGGGTCGGGAACGAGTAGAACGCGATCGCGACGTTCGTGTTCACCTGGTCGGTGATCCCGCCGCGCCGCCAGGCCGCGACCGTGCCGGTCACCACGCCCAGACCGATCGCGATCACCGTGCCGAGCAGCACCATCGGCACGGTGTTGCCGAGCGCGACCGTGAGGTCGTGGCTGACCGGCTGCTGGTCGGCGAACGAGATGCCGAGGTTGCCGTGGAACAGCTGGTCCAGGTAGAGCCAGTACTGCTGCCACTTCGACTGGTCCAGGCCGAACTCGTGCCGCAGCGCCTCCTTCAGTGCCGGACTGGCGTGCGGCACTCGGGACAGGTTGCTGACCGCATCCCCCGGTGCCGCACGGAACAGGATGAAGTTCAAGGTGATGGCGACGAAGACCGTGCCCGCCGCCAGCGTCACCCGCTTGGCGAAGTAGACCGAACCGCGCAACGAACGGTCCTCAGGCGGTCTTGTGGACCGAGAGCAGGCTTGCCTTGGACAGCGCGTTGTAGAGGCCCTGCGGGGTCTCGACGAAACCGTCCCAGCCCTTGCTCCAGGCGTCCACGATGTTGAGGTAGTCCAGCACGATGTACGGCTTGTCCTGGTAGATCATCTGCTGCATCTGGTCGACGAGCTGGTGCCTCTTGGTGACGTCCATCTCCGTGGACTGCTTCTGGTAGAGCTTGTCGTAGGCGGGGTTGCAGTAGCCGGTGTCGTTCCAGTCGTTCCAGGAGTCGCAGGTCATCACCGACAAGATGAAGTCGGGGTCGACCAGCGGCACCCAGTCCCACATGGACAGGTCGTAGTTGAGGTACTTGCCGTTCGGCGCCGTGATCGCGTTCCAGGCCGCGGATCCGTCCATGGTGCGCAGGGTGAGCTTGATCCCGACCGTCGACAGGTCGTGCTGGATGATCTCGAAGGTGCGCTCGCTGGCGCCCGAGCTCGGGAAGATCACCTGGTAGGACATCGGGTGCCCGTTGGCGATCCGGATCCCGTTGGGACCCTTCTTGTAGCCGAGCTGGTCGAGGATCTGGTTGGCCTTGGCGGGGTCGTAGGGAATCACGTCGAGGTTCTGGTCGAACCAGCCGCCGCCGCTGGCCGGCGGCACGATGCTGGACCCGGGCTGGCCGGCGCCGAGCAGCGCCGTCTTGACGATCTGCTGCCGGTTCATGGCGTACTCGAAGGCGGTCCGCACCTTCGGGTCGAGCAGCTCCCGGTTCTTCGGCTTCTTCGGGTTGGAGTTGAAGATGAAGTCGTGGAACTCCTCGCCGGGCACGTTCGCCACGGTCAGACCGGCCTGCTTCACGGCGTCCATCGACGTGTTAGGCAGGCCCTCGACCGCGTCGATCTCACCGTTCTTCAGCGCGGTCACCATCGCGTCGTCGTTGGCGAAGAACTGCAGCCCGTAGCCGTCGATGTGCGGCTTGGGGCCGTACCAGTTCGGGTTGCGCTGGAACAGCGCGATCTGGTCCTTCTGGAACTTGACCAGCTCGAAGGGACCACCGGACACGACCGGCTGCCCGTCGGTCGGGGTGTTCGAGTAGCGCTTGAGCGCGAGGCCGTTGCCGGTGGCGTACTTGCTCCACACGTGCTCGGGGAGGATCGGCAGCTGCTGCAGGTTCGATAGCACGTTGGCGACCGGGACCGTGTAGGTCAGCACCAGGGTGTTGTCGTCCGGGGCCACCGCGCTCTTCAGGTGCGTCAGCGTGGCGGCCTGGTTGCCGGACGCGGTCTTGGCGAACTTCAAGATGGTGCTGTACGTCCAGGCCGCGTCCCTGGCCGTCAGCGGCTTGCCGTCGGACCACTTCGCGCTCGGCTGGGTCTTGAACGTCCACACCTTGCCGTCGGCGGAGGTCGACCAGGACTTGGCGAAGTCAGGGCCGAACTTCATGTTCGCGTCGTACTGCACCAGCTCGGGGTAGATGTACTCGAACGTGGAGTAGCCGTCCTGGTTGATGGCCACGAACGGGTTCAGGGAGTCGATGCTGGAGGAGGAGCCCAGCCGCAGCGTGCCACCTTCGACCACGGCGCCCGCGTTGCTCGGGTTGCCGGAGGGGGAGTGCGAGGTGCTGGAGCAGCCGGCCGCGAGCCCGAGCGCCAGCACAGCGACGCCGCTGACCACTCGGGGCATCAGTCTGGACTTCATCTGGTTCTGCCTCCCTGTCCGCCGGCCCCCGCTGCTCGATGTGCAGTAGAGACTGTCAGCGCAAGCGGGTAACTGCAATAGTTTCCGAGGGCGAACCGCAGAATTGACACGAGAATGTGTCGTAGCGGGCGTCGTTCACCGTTGAATCCGTACATTGTGGGAGGTCTCGTGAACGTCATGACGGTGCTCGGCCCGGTCGACGCCGGCGACCTCGGCACCACCCTGCCGCACGAGCACGTGTTCGTCGACCTGGTTCGGGAGTACCGCGGGGACGGGCTCCTCAACGACCGGGCGCTCGCGGTCGCCGAGCTGCGGGAGTACGTCGAGGTGGGCGGCCGCACCCTGGTCGACTGCACCAGCGTCGGCCTGGCCCGCGACCCGCTCGCCCTGGTCGAGGTGGCCAGGGAGACCGGCCTGCACATCGTGATGGGCTGCGGCTTCTACCGCGACCCCTACCTGCCCCCGGAGCTGGACCGGATGAGCGTCGGCGAGGTCGCCGACACCATCGTGCGCGACATCGAGGAGGGAGTGGACGGGACCGGGGTGCGCGCCGGGGTGATCGGCGAGGTCGGCTCCGACCGGGGACACCTCTCCGCGCTGGAGGAGCGCTCGTTCCGGGCGGCGGCGCGCGCGCACCACCGGACCGGGCTGACCATCACCACGCACGCCGCGCGCTGGCCCGTCGGCCTTCCGCAGCTCGACCTGCTGGCGGAGGAGCGGGTCGACCCCGGCCGGGTGGTGGTGGGGCACTGCGACATGGTCCCCGACCCGTCGTACCACCTGGAGGTGGCGCGGCGGGGCGCGTTCGTGGAGCTCGACACCGTGCAGGGGGAGAGCGAGTACGACACCCGGTGCCGGGTGCGGTGGGTGCGCAACCTCGCCGAGCACGGCTTCCTCGACCGGGTGCTGCTCAGCCAGGACGTCTGCCTGCGCTCCAACCTGCGCGCCCTCGGCGGCAGCGGGTACGCCTACGTGCCGACCGTGTTCGCCGACCACCTGCGGGCGGGCGGCTTCGACGACTCCGACGTGCGGACCCTCTTCGTGGACAACCCGCGCCGGGCCCTCACCGGCGAGTAGGTGGGCGGTAGCGCGCCATCACGTCGGTGAGCATGGCGCCGTCCAGGCCGTGCGCGACCACGCCGTTCGCGCCGGTCATCGTCTCGGCGGCGACCACCGCGTTCACGATCGCCTCCTCGCTCGCCTCGATGACCGCCTCGAACAGGTCGTCGATGTAGGAGTTGGACAGCGTGCGCACCCGAGCGGTCAGCGGCGGCGTGTCGAGGTGGTGGTCGGCGGGCAGGCCGCGGTTCCCGGTGGAGAAGGCGAGGAACAGGTCGCCGCTGGAGTTCCCGCCCATGCCTCCGGTGCGAGCCACCCCGAAGCAGGCGCGCTGGGCGAGCCGGCGCAGCTGGACCGGCAGCAGCGGGGCGTCGGTGGCGACGAGGCCGATGATGGAGCCGGTGCCAGGCGGCACCGGGGAGTCGGGGACCGGTACGAGCTCGCCGGTGATCTCCCGGCCCACCGGCACCCCGTCCACGCTGAACCGCTCCCGGCGTCCGTGGTTGGCCTGCACGAGCACTCCGACGGTGAACCCGCCGGAGCGCTCCGAGACCACCCGCGAGGAGGTGCCGATGCCGCCCTTGAACCCGTGGCAGATCATCCCGGTCCCGCCGCCGACGTTGCCCTCCGCGACCGGTCCGGCGGTCGCGGAGAGGTAGGCGGAGCGGGCGTGCCCGGCGCGGACGTGGAAGCCGTCGATGTCGTTGAGCACGCCGTCCCAGGTCTCCGCCACGACCGGCAGCGCCCACGCCTCGGTCCCCTCGGGCAGCTCCTCCACCTCGAGCGCGACCAGGGCCTCGTGGACCACGCCGACGCTGTGGGTGTTGGTCAGGCCGATGGGGGAGAGCAGCAGCCCCGCCTCCTCCACCCAGTGCAGTCCGGTCATCTCGCCGTTGCCGTTGAGCCGGTGGAACCCGGCGAACACCGGTTCGGTCCACACGTTGCCGTCGTGCGGGACCACCACGGTCACCCCGGTGCGCACCGGCCCGTGGCCGCGGCGCACCGGGCCGTCGCCGTCGACGAGCGTGGTGTGCCCGACCCGGACGCCGGCCACGTCGGTGATCGCGTTCCACGGCCCCGTCGGCAGCGTGCCGATCGCCAGGCCCAGGTCACGAAGCCGCATCGGAGGCGCCCGCCCGCGGATCAGCCAGCATCCGGTGGGCCAGGTCGAGGTGGAACCGGACGGCGAGCAGCAGGTCGTCGACGTGCACCCGCTCGTCGGCGTTGTGGAACCCGGCCTCGAGCACGTCGGTCGGGGTGCGCCGGAACGGGCTGAAACCGTACGCCGTGGTGCCGGCGCCCGCGCGAAGGTACACCGAGTCGGTGAACCCGGTGCCCAGCACCGGCAGCAGCACCGCCGGGTCGCCCTCGGCCGCCAGGAAGGCCCGGCAGGCGTCGAGCACCGGGCCCGCTGCGGGCGAGCTGCTGCCCTCGATCAGCGGTTCGGGCCAGGACAGCTCGTAGTCGATGTCGTCGCCGAGCCGGTCGCGCACCTCCCGCTCCACCTCGGCGGCGGTGGTTCCGGGGAGGATCCGGCAGTCCAGCTCCATCGACGCGCGAGCGGGCATCACGTTGCGCTTGTTCGAGGCGGCCAGCACGGTCGGTGCCATCGTCGTACCGGCCAGCGCGGGGAGCGTGTCGACAAGGGTGGGGTGCAGCGAGCCGGCCCGGGCCAGCGCCTTCGCCAGGTCCCTGCCCGGCTCCTCGAGCAGCACCGCGAGCATGGCGTCGACCAGCGCGTGCCGGCGCACGGTCGGCATCCCGGTGCCCACCCGGCGCAGCAGCTCACCGAGCAGGGGCACCGCGTTGCGGCCCACGCTCGGCGTCGAGGCGTGCCCGGCCTCGCCGACCGCGGTCACCCGCACCGGGTAGGTGCCCTTCTCGCCGACGCCGACGGTCATCACCGTGCGGCCGTCGGCGAGCTCGAGCCGCTCCCCACCGCCCTCGTTGACCGCGTACGTCGGACAGATGTCGGTGCGCTCCTCGAGCAGCCAGCGCATCCCCACGTCCGCGGTGCCGTCCTCCTCGTCCGCCACCGCGAGCAACCACAGGTCGCCACGGGGACGGAAGCCGTCGCGGGCCAGCCGGGCCATGGCCACGGCGCGGGCGGCCACCTCGTTCTTCATGTCGACCGCGCCGCGGCCGTAGAGGTAGCCGTCGTCGTCGACGACCGCCTCGAACGGCGGGTGGGTCCAGTCGCGCGGATCCGCCGGGACCACGTCGGTGTGCCCGACGAACGCCAGCGACGGCGCACCGGCCGAGCCGGGGATCCGAGCCACCAGGTTGGCCCGGGACGGCTCCCGGGCCACCAGCTCGCACTCGACGCCGGCGTCGGTCAGGTAGCCGTGCAGCAGCTCGGCGGCGCGCGTCTCGTTCCCCGGCGCGTTGGTGGTGTCGAGCCTGATCAGGGCACGGGTGAGCTCGACCACCTCGTCCTGGAGGGCGCTCTGCTCCTGGGGGTCGTCTGGCATGCGCCGGAGCCTACGCGATGGCTACCCTGCCGACCATGGACAAGCTCACGGTGCTGCCGGTGCCCGGGTTCGGCGCGGAGGACGTCGTCGTCGACGACTCCGGCGTGGCGTACACCGGCACCGAGGACGGGTCGGTGTTCGCGCTCGCGGCCGGCGGCCGGCGCATCGACCTGGTGGCGCGCACCGGCGGGCGCCCCCTGGGGCTCGAGCTCCTCGGCGACGGACGGCTGCTGGTCTGCGACGGCAACCGGGGCCTGCTCGCGGTGCGGCCGGACGGCCACCGGGACGGACGGCCCGACGTGCTGGTGGGGACCGTGCACGGTCGCCGGATGCGGTTCTGCAACAACGCTGCCGTGCAGGGCAACGGGGACATCTGGTTCACCGACTCCTCCCGGTTCTACGGCGTCGACCAGTGGGCGGCGGAGCTGGTCGAGGACACTCGCAGCGGCCGGCTGCTGCGACGGTCCGCCGACGGCGCCGTGGAGGTGGTTCTCAGCGGGCTCCGCTTCGGCAACGGGGTGGCGCTCGCCGCGGACGAGTCCTTCGTGGCGGTGGCCGAGACGGCCGCCCGCCGCGTCGTACGCCACTGGCTGTCGGGCCCGTCCGCCGGGACCACCGACACGCTGGCCGGCGACCTGCCCGGCTACCCCGACAACATCTCCCGCGGCAGCGACGGGCTGGTCTGGGTGGCGCTGGCGTCGCCGACCGACCCGGTCGTGGAGCGGGTGATGCGCGCGCCGATGCTGCTGCGCCGGGTCGCCTGGCGGCTGCCGGAGACGGTGCGGCCCAAGCCGAAGCGCACCGTCCGGGTGCTGGCGCTGGCCGCCGACGGGTCGGTGGTGCACGACCGTGGGCTGCCCGGCGACGGTTTCCACATGGTCACCGGGGTAAGGGAGCACCATGGGCGCGTGTGGCTCTCCAGCCTGAACCAGGCTGCCGTGGCCCACTTCGACCTGTGACGCCGCCACTAGACTCGAGTGACTGCCGCAACCAGGAAGGGTTTTGCATGGGACTGCTGCCGTCGATCACGGGGCCGCGTGACCTGCGAGGTCTGGACGCCGCCCAGCTGGACGCGCTGGCCAGCGAGATCCGGGACTTCCTGGTCACCACCTGCTCGCCTCGTGGCGGGCACCTGGGGCCCAACCTGGGCGTCGTCGAGCTGACCCTCGCGGTGCACCGGATCTTCGACTCGCCGCGGGACCGCATCGTGTTCGACACCGGGCACCAGGCCTACGTGCACAAGCTGGTGACCGGCCGCGCGGGCGTGTTCGACACGCTTCGCCAGGAGGACGGGCTGTCCGGCTACCCGAGCCGGGCGGAGTCCGAGCACGACGTGATGGAGAACTCGCACGCCTCGACCGCGCTGTCCTACGCGGACGGGCTGGCCAAGGCCTACGCCGTGCGCGGAGAGGACCGGCACGTCGTCGCGGTGATCGGTGACGGTGCGCTGACCGGTGGGATGGCCTGGGAGGCGCTGAACAACATCTCCGGCGCGGCCGACCGCAGGCTGGTGATCGTGGTCAACGACAACGGCCGCTCCTACACGCCGACGGTCGGCGGGCTGGCCAACCACCTGACCACGCTGCGCACGAACCCCCGCTACGAGCAGGTGCTGGACCTGGTCAAGAAGAAGCTCAACGGGGTGCGCGGGGTGGGGCCGGCGGTGTACGACGCGCTGCACGCGGTCAAGAAGGGCATGAAGGACGCCTTGGCTCCCCAGGGGCTCTTCGAGGACCTCGGCCTGAAGTACGTCGGACCCATCGACGGCCACGACCGGGCGGCGATGGAGCAGGCGCTGGCCCAGGCCAAGCGGTTCGGCGGGCCGGTGATCGTGCACGCGATCACCAAGAAGGGCTTCGGGTACGACGCGGCGGAGCGGCACGAGGCCGACCAGTTCCACTCGCCCGGGCCGTACGACGTGGATTCCGGCCAGGAGCTGCCCAAGGGGCGGACCTGGACCGATGTGTTCGCCGAGGAGATGGTCGCGCTCGGAGAGGAGCGGCAGGACGTCGTGGGCGTGACCGCGGCCATGCTGCACCCGGTGGGCCTGGACCGGTTCGCGGGCGTCTACCCCGACCGGGTCTTCGACGTCGGCATCGCGGAGCAGCACGCCGCCACGTCGGCGGCCGGCCTGGCGATGGGCGGACTGCACCCGGTGGTCGCGGTCTACTCGACGTTCCTGAACCGGGCCTTCGACCAGGTGCTCATGGACGTCGCCCTGCACGGGTGCGGCGTCACGTTCGTCCTCGACCGGGCCGGGGTGACCGGGGACGACGGGGCTTCCCACAACGGCATGTGGGACATGTCCGTGCTGCAGGTGGTGCCCGGCCTGCGCATCGCGGCCCCCCGTGACGGTGCCAGGTTGCGTGAGCTGCTCCGGGAGGCGGTCGCGGTCGAAGACGCTCCCACCGTCGTACGTTTCCCGAAGGGCCCGCCGATCGAGGACATCGAGCCCCTCGACCGGGCCGGCGGCTGCGACGTGCTGGTCCGCAACGGCGCGAAGGACGTGCTCCTGGTCGGTGTCGGCTCGATGGCCGCCACCGCCGTCGACGTCGCGGGCCGGCTGGTCGCCCAGGGCATCGGGGTGACCGTCGTGGACCCGCGCTGGGTGAAGCCGGTGGACCCGGCGCTGGTCGACCTCGCCGCCGAGCACCGGCTGGTGGTCAGCGTGGAGGACAACGGCGTGGTCGGCGGCTGCGGCTCGGTGCTGCTGCAGACGCTCAACGAGGCGCGGGTGAGCACGCCGGTGCGGCTGCACGGCATCCCGCAGCAGTTCCTCGCGCACGCCAAGCGAGCCAGCGTGCTGGCGCGGATCGGCCTCACCCCGCAGGTGATCGCCCGCAGCGTGGTCGAGGACGTGACTAACCTGGACCGGGGCACGTCCCTGGTCGAGGTGGACTGAGCTAGAGGTTCTTCAGCGCCTCGCGCCGCGACAGCGGCGCGAGGTCGTCCGGGTGGCGCTGCACGAACGCCAGCACCCAGTCCGGGTCGGTCTTGCCGCCCAGCTGGCACAGGATCGCGGTGCGCCGCAGCCACAGGTCGTCGTCGAGCGCCCAGGCCCGGACCACCGGATCCACGCGGTCCGGATCCGCGCGCAGGATCGGCCCGACCCGCGCGCACGCGACCCCGTCGACGTAGTCCCACCACGCGCCGGTGACCACCAGGTGCCGGTAGAGGTCGAGGGCCCGCGCGTCCTGGTAGGCCCGGTAGAGCTGGTGCCCGGTCAGCTCGATCGCGGCGTACCGCTCCTCCCGGAAGCCGGCGGTGTGCCAAAGGTCCAGCACCCGGCCGCCCACGCGTCCCGGTCCGGAAGCCGGCATTGCGCGAACACCTCACGCAGCACCCGGCGCATCGGCTGGACGCTCACGCCGAGGAAGGGCATCGGGGACTTCATGTACGCCTGCATGCGCGGCGCCTGCTCGGG
>DASSKA010000163.1:0-8855 GCA_035690905.1 Nocardioidaceae bacterium
GCGCAGCCAGCTCGACGAGCCATGCGCTGCCGACGCTGAAGAACGTGCCGGACGCGGCGCCCTGGAGGAACCGCGCGAGGAAGAGGAGTCCCTCGCTGTCCTGCGCGAGGATGAACAGCAGCGACGTCAGGACCGAGAACACCGCCGCAGGCAGGGCGACCTTGCGCCGTCCCCACCGGTCGGCGGCCTGCCCCGCCACCATCAGCGCGAGCATCAGCCCGAGCGCGTACACCCCGAAGATCGCGGTCAGCGTCGAGTCGGCCAGATCGAGGTCGTCGCGGTACACCAGCAACAGCGGCGTGGGCACGTTGGTACCCGTCGCCACCGCCAGCAGCAGGAGGCCGAGACGGCGGTCCGGGCTCAGTGTCACCTCAGGACCTTCTCACGAGCCGCCCGCGGAGTCTCTTCGTTCCTCCGGATCTCCGGCTACGCTCGCCCCACCGCATCGCACAGGAAGGTTCGTCCATGCCGCAGACCGTCCGAGGAGTCGTCGCCCGAGCGAAGGGTGAGCCCGTGTCGCTGGAGACCATCGTGATCCCCGATCCCGGGCCGGGTGAGGCGGTCGTTGCGATCCAGGCGTGCGGCGTCTGCCACACGGACCTCCACTACCGCGAGGGCGGCATCAACGACGACTTCCCGTTCCTGCTCGGCCACGAGGCCGCGGGTGTCGTGGAGTCGGTCGGCGACGGGGTCACCGACGTCGCGCCGGGTGACTTCGTGATCCTGAACTGGCGGGCGGTGTGCGGACAGTGCCGGGCCTGCTCCCGTGGGGAGCCCTGGTACTGCTTCGCCACCCACAACGCCGCGCAGAAGATGACGCTCGAGGATGGGACCGAGCTGTCGCCGGCGCTGGGCATCGGCGCGTTCGCGGACAAGACGCTGGTGCACGCCGGCCAGTGCACCAAGGTGGACCCGGCCGCCAGCCCGGCGGCTGCCGGACTGCTGGGCTGCGGGGTGATGGCCGGGCTCGGCGCCGCCATCAACACCGGCGCCGTGGGTCGCGGCAAGTCGGTCGCCGTGATCGGCTGCGGCGGCGTGGGCGCGGCCGCGGTGGCCGGCTCCCGGCTGGCCGGCGCCAGCCCGATCATCGCCGTCGACATCGACGAGAAGAAGCTCGCCTGGGCCAAGGGCCTCGGCGCCACTCACACCGTGAACAGCTCCGGGCAGGACCCGGTGCAGGCGATCCAGGACCTCACCGGCGGGTTCGGCGCCGACGTGGTCATCGACGCGGTCGGCCGGCCGGAGACCTGGAAGCAGGCGTTCTACGCCAGGGACCTGGCCGGCACCGTCGTGCTCGTCGGCGTACCGACGCCGGACATGAAGGTCCCCGACCTGCCGCTCATCGACGTGTTCGGCCGTGGCGGCGCGCTGAAGTCCAGCTGGTACGGCGACTGCCTGCCGTCGCGGGACTTCCCGATGCTGATCGACCTCTACCTGCAGGGCCGGCTGGACCTCGACGCGTTCGTGTCCGAGGAGATCGCGCTGGACCAGGTCGAGGACGCGTTCGCCAAGATGCATGCCGGCGACGTGCTCCGCTCGGTCGTGATGCTGGACCGGGCGTCGTCGTGACCGCGCGCGTCGACCACGCCACGGCGAGCGGCACGTTCAGCCTCGACGGCCAGACCTACGACGTGGAGAACAACGTCTGGGTGGTCGGCGACGACCACGAGTGCGTGGTCATCGACGCGCCGCACGACGTCGACCGGATCCTCGCCCTGGTGGGGGACCGGCACGTCAAGGCGATCCTGTGCACCCACGCCCACGACGACCACGTCCGGGTGGCGCCCAAGCTGCGCGCCGAGACCCGGGCGCCGATCTACCTGCACCCCGACGACCTGCCGGTGTGGCAGCTCACCCACCCCGACGAGCGCTGGGACGTCAACCTGGGCGAGGGCCAGGTGATCGAGGTGGCCGGGACTCGGCTGGTGGCCCGGCACACCCCCGGCCACGCCCCCGGCGCGGTGTGCTTCCACGCCCCCGAGCTCGGCTGCGTGTTCACCGGCGACACGCTGTTCGCCGGGGGCCCCGGAGCGACCGGCCGGTCCTTCAGCGACCACGACACCATCATCGCCTCCATCCGAGACAAGCTGTTCGCGCTGCCCGAGGACACCGTGGTGCACACCGGCCACGGCGAGGACACCACGATCGGCCGGGAAAAGCAGTCGGCCCAGTGAATCGGCACAGTGAAGGGGTCGGCACAGTGAAGGGGTCGGCACAGTGAAGGCCGGCGAACTGGGTATCCAGGGTCCGTGACCTCGACGTACCGCCTGCAGCTGCACGCCGGATTCGGGTTCGCCGACGCCGCGGCGCAGGTGCCCTACCTCGCGGCGCTCGGCGTCACCCACCTGTACCTCTCCCCGGTGCTGCAGGCGGTCCCGGGCTCGATGCACGGCTACGACGTGCTCGACCACACTCGGATCAGCAGCGACCTCGGCGGCGAGGACGCGCTGCTCGCGCTGTCCGCGAAGGCCCGCGAGCACGGGCTGGGCATCGTCGTGGACGTGGTCCCCAACCACATGGCCTTCGTGGCCCCCGAGCACGCCAACGCGCCGCTGTGGCAGGTGCTCAGGGAGGGCCGGGACGCGCCGACCGCGCACTGGTTCGACATCGACTGGAAGGCCGGCGGCGGACGGATCGGGCTGCCGCTGCTGGGCAGCACGGTCGAGGAGGCGCTCACCGCGGACGAGATCACCGTGGAGGAGTACGACGGGCAGCCGGTGCTGCGCTACTACGATCACGTGTTCCCGGTCGCACTCGGCACCGAGGGCGGAAGCCCGTCCGACGTACTGGCCCGGCAGCACTACCGGCTGGCCAGCTGGCGGGCCACCGACACCGTGCTGAACTACCGCCGGTTCTTCGACGTGGACACGCTCATCGCGATCCGGGTGGAGCTTCCAGACGTGTTCGACGCCACGCATGCGCTGCTGCTCGACCTGAACCGGCGCGGGGTGATCGACGGCTTCCGCATCGACCACCCCGACGGGCTGGCCGACCCGGACGGGTACCTTCGCCGGCTGCGGGAGGCGGCTCGACCCGGGACCCCGGTGTGGGTGGAGAAGATCCTCGAGGGCACCGAGCGGCTCCCGACGTCGTGGGCCTGTGACGGGACCACCGGCTACGACGCGCTGCACGCGGTGACCGCCGCGCTCGTCGACCCGGCCTCCGCGCCGGCGCTGCGGGAGTGCTGGGCCGAGGCCGGCGGAGACCCGGATCTGGCAGCGACCGAGCAACGCGCCAAGCGCCTGGTCGTCGAGGATCTGCTCGGCCCGGAGGTGCGCCGGCTGACCCGGCGGGTCCGGGAGGTGTTCCCCGACGACGACCCGCACCGGCTCGAGGAGGCGGTGGTGGAGCTGCTGGTCGCCGGCGAGGTGTATCGCGCCTACGTGCGCCCGGAGCGCCGGCTCACCCCGGTCGCCCGGCGCCGTCTCGAGGACGCCGCAGCGGTGGCCACCGACGCCCGGCCGGACCTGGTCGCCGAGATCGAGAAGCTGGCCGGGCTGGCGATGGCCGAGCCGCCCGACGAGGAGTGGGCCGAGGACTCCGCCGAGGACTTCGCCGTCCGCCTCCAGCAGACCTGGGGACCGGTGATGGCCAAGGGCATCGAGGACACCACGTTCTACCGCTGGCACCTGCTGGTCGCGCTCGACGAGGTCGGCGGCGACCCCTCGGTGCTCGACCGGGCGGATCCGGAGGTGCTGCACGCCTGGGCGCAGAACCAGCAGGCGCACTGGCCGCACGGCATGACCACGCTGTCCACCCACGACACCAAGCGCAGCGAGGACGTCCGGGCCCGGCTGCTGGCGCTGGCCGGCGACCCGGAGTCATGGGCGGCCTGCTCCCGGACGTTCGCCGAGGCCGCCGACCGTCACGACGTGGACCGGCCGACCGCTCACCTGCTCTGGCAGACCGTCGCCGGTGCCGGCGACATCGGCGCCGAGCGGCTGCACGGGTACCTGGTCAAGGCTCTGCGCGAGGCCAAGCTGCACACCACCTGGACCGACCCCGACGAGGCGTACGAGGCGCGGGTCCTCGCCCTCGCCGACCTGGCCACCGCCCCGGGACCGCTGCGCGAGGTCGTCGACGTGGCCGTGCGGGCCAACGGGGAGGCCATCCGGGCTCTGGCGCTCGGCCAGAAGGTGCTGCAGCTGATGCTTCCGGGCACCGCGGACACCTACCAGGGCTGCGAGACGGTCAACCTGTCGCTGGTCGACCCCGACAACCGCAGGCCGGTCGACTTCGCGGCGCTGGCCGGCCGGCTGGAGGACGTCGAGAGTGGCCGCCCGGCTGGTCTGGACGACGAGAAGCTCCTGGTTACGCGAGGAGTGCTGCGGGTAAGAAAAGAGGTCGGCGACTGTTTTGGTGAACTGGGTGCATATGCGCCGTTGGTGACCACCACGGAGCACGCCGTCGGGTTCCTGCGAGGTGAGCGCGCGGCGTGCGTGGTGAGCCGGGCTCCGCAACGTCTCGAACGTGCCGGGGGCTGGCGCGACCACACGGTGCGGCTGCCGGAGGGCAGCTGGCGCGACGAGCTCACCGGAGCGGTGCACCGGGGTGGCCACGTCGCGTGCACGTCCCTGTTCGCGCAGATGCCGGTCGCCCTCCTCGTGTCCCGCTGAGGCGGCGGGCACGCCGATGAGGAAGGTGGTGCGCGGTGCTGCGTGGGTTCTGTGTCTGGGCCCCTCGTCCCCGCGAGGTGGAGCTGCTGCTGCCGGATGGGCGGCATCCGATGACCCGCGACGAGGACGACTGGTGGCACGCCTGCGTGAACGTCGAGCCCGGTTCGACGTACGCCTTCAGCCTCGACGGCGGCGACCCGCGCCCGGACCCGCAGGGCCTGGCGCTGCCGGACGGGCCGCACGGCTGGTCGCAGCTCTACGACCCCGACGAGTACGTGTGGAGCGACGGCAATTGGACCGGCGTGGAGCTGTCCGGGGCGGTGGTCTACGAGCTGCACGTGGGCACCTTCACCAGGGCCGGCACGCTCGACGCGGCGATCGGGCGGCTGCAGCACCTCGTCGACCTCGGCGTCAGCATGGTCGAGCTGATGCCGGTGGCGCCGTTCCCCGGTGAGCACGGCTGGGGGTACGACGGGGTGGCACCGTTCGCGGTGCACGAACCGTACGGCGGGCCGGCCGCACTGCAGCGCTTCGTCGACGCCGCCCACGGCATGGGCCTGGGAGTCTGTCTCGACGTGGTCTACAACCACCTCGGTCCGGACGGGAACTACCTGGGCGAGTTCGGGCCCTACCTGACCGAGACGCACCACACCCCGTGGGGGCCGGCGCTCAACCTGGACGCGCCCGGCTCGGACCACGTGCGCCGGTGGGTGCTGGACAACGCGACCCAGTGGCTGCGCGACTTCCACCTCGACGCGCTGCGCCTGGACGCCGTGCACGAGCTGCACGACAACCGGGCGCTGCACCTGCTCGAGGAGATGTCCCGCGAAGTGGACGTGCTCAGCGAGCACGTCGGCCGTCAGCTGTGGCTGATCGCGGAGACCGACCGCAACGACCCGGGCACGGTCACCCCGCGTGGGCGCGGCAACGTGGTCGGCGGTCTGGGGCTGCACGCCCAGTGGGCCGACGACGTGCACCACGCACTGCACGTCGCGCTGACCGGGGAGACCCAGGGCTACTACGCCGACTTCGGCGCGGAGCCGGGCCCGGACGGCGAGTCGCCGCTGGCCAAGGTGCTGCGCAGCCCGTTCTTCCACGACGGCACCTACTCCTCCTTCCGTGGCCGGAGGCACGGCCGGCCGGTGGACCCGGCAGGCATGCCGGGCTGGCGGTTCGTGGCCTCCCTGCAGACCCACGACCAGGTCGGCAACCGCGCCGTGGGTGACCGGATCTCGGCGTCGGTCAGCCCGGGCCTGCTGGCCTGCGGTGCGGCGATCCTGCTCACCTCGCCCTGGACGCCGATGCTGTTCATGGGCGAGGAGTGGGGTGCCTCCACCCCGTGGCAGTACTTCACCGACCACACCGACCCGGACCTGGCATCGGCGGTCAGGGACGGACGGCGCGCGGAGTTCGCGGAGTTCGGCTGGGACGCCGAGGAGGTGCCCGACCCGCAGGACCCGGAGACGTTCCGGCGCTCGAAGCTGGACTGGTCGGAGGTGGAGAGCGACCCGCATGCCCGGCTGCTGACGTGGTACACCGCGCTGATCACGCTGCGCCGCTCCCGGGTGGACCTGCGCGACCCGCACCTGGACGCGGTGGAGGTCGAGCACGACACCGAGGCCGGCACCCTGCGCCTGCAGCGCGGCGGCCACACCGTGGTGGTCAACCTCTCCGACCGCAAGCACCGGTTCCCGGTCACCGGCAAGGTGCTGCTCAGCTGGGAGCCGGGCGTGCAGGCGCTGTCCGGGGAGGTCGAGGTGCCGCCGCTCTCGACGGTCGTGCTCGGCCCCTGACCGGCCGTCCGCACGCGGTCCGTCAGGGGAACGGGCGGACCAGCAGCGTGATGCCGTGCCCGCCGCAGCGAGTGAGCACGATGGTGGCCTCCTCGTCGCCGGAGAGCGCCAGGCGCTTGCGCAACTGGTCGGGGACGACGTGCACGCCACGCTTCTTGATGGTCAGCCGGCCGACCCTGCGCTCCCGCAGCGCGGCCCGGAGCGCCTTCTCCTTGTACGGCAGGGTCTCCAGCACCTCGTAGGAGCGCGCGAACGGGGTCGTGAACGCCTCGTCGCCGGTCACGTAGGCGATGTGCGGGTCGAGCAGCGCGCCGTGCACGCCGGCCGCCACCGCGGTGACCAGCCCGGCCCGGATCACCGCACCGTCGGGCTCGTACAGGAACCGCCCGGGGGCGCGTACCGAGGCCTCCCCGGGGTCGTCCTCGTCGGTGAGGGTGGCCAGCCCGGCCCGGCCGATCACGGTCGCCCGGCGCCGGGCGGTCGCGAGGTACGACGACCACAGTGCGGCCTCCTTCACGTCCCCCTCGTCGGCCACCCACTCGGCCTCGACGCCGTCGGGCACCGCTTCGTGCGGGATCCCGGGGGCCACCTTCACGCACGCCGGCCCGGCGAGCAGCCGCTCCACGAACGACCACGGCGGCTGGTAGGCGTCCACGTCGAACACCCGTCCCCGAGGAGTACGACGCGCGGGGTCGGCGAACACGATCCCGAAGCCGGACACGTCCAGGGCGGTGGCATCGGCCACCTGCACCGCGCCGCCGAGGCCCAGCGCGTCCAGGTTCGCCCGGGCCACGGCAACCCGGACCGGGTCGGAGTCCACCCCCGCCACGGTCAGCCGGCGGCCGGCGAGCGCGAGGAGGTCTCCGCCGATGCCGCACCCGAGGTCGACCACCGACGGCGGGTCGGCCAGCGCGATGCGGGCCGCCCGGTGCTCGGCGACCCGGCGGCGGGTCGCCTGCTCCAGCCCGTCGGGGGTGAAGTACATCCGCGCCGCCTGGTCGCCGAACTTGGCCGCCGCCCGGCGGCGCAGCCCCGCCTGGGTGAGCGCGACCGCGACACGGGCCGAGGAGTCCTTGCCACGCAGGGCGCTCGCCGCGCGGACCGGGTCGTCCGGGTGCGCGTCGTACGCCTGCTCCGCCGAAGCCAGCAGCCGCTGCCCGTCCGGGGTGAGCAGCCAGTCGAACGCCTCCAGATCCACGCCCGCCATCCTGCCAGCCGCCCCCGTGCGGTCGTCCCGGTGCTCGGCCGGGGCCGGCATTGGCACTCCCCGTGCCCGAGTGCTAGATTCGCGTTAGCACTCTCCGAGTGAGGGTGCCAAGCATGCACGACGTGCGGCCCCCGCGACGGCGCACGGCAGCGCAGGCGCCCAGCTCAACAACGCAGCTGAACACACAGCTCAACAATGCAGTCACACTCAACTGTCTGTCTCGACAAAGGGAAAGTGGAGGTCGACACAGTGTCGGTCAACATCAAGCCTCTCGAGGACCGGATCGTCGTCAAGCCGCTCGACGCTGAGCAGACCACGGCCTCTGGCCTGGTCATCCCGGACACCGCCAAGGAGAAGCCCCAGGAGGGCGAGGTCCTGGCCATCGGTCCGGGTCGCGTGGACGACAACGGCAACCGCGTCCCGCTCGACGTGAAGGTGGGCGACAAGGTCATCTTCAGCAAGTACGGCGGCACCGAGGTGAAGTACTCCGGCGAGGAGCTCCTGATCCTCTCCGCACGCGACGTGCTCGCGGTCGTCTCCTGAGAGGGAACCGTTCACACCTGACTCCGCCCCGGGCGGCCCGAGCACACGGGCCCCTGGGGCGCTGTCGTCACCTGCAGTTCGGAAAGGTTCAGGGTAGGAATGCCGAAGATTCTTGAGTTCGACGAGACCGCACGCCGGTCGTTGGAACGCGGCGTGGACGCGCTCGCCAACGCCGTCAAGGTGACGCTCGGCCCGAAGGGCCGCTACGTCGTGCTGGACAAGAAGTGGGGCGCGCCGACGATCACCAACGACGGCGTCACCGTCGCCCGTGAGATCGAGCTCGACGACCCGTTCGAGAACATGGGTGCGCAGCTCGCCAAGGAGGTCGCCACCAAGACCAACGACGTCGCGGGTGACGGCACCACCACGGCCACCGTGCTCGCCCAGGCGATGGTGCACCAGGGCCTGCGCGCGGTCGCGTCCGGCGCCAACCCGATGGCGCTCAAGCGCGGCATGGACGCCGCCGTGGAGGCGATGGGCGACGCGCTGCGGGAGGCGGCCCGAGACGTGGACTCCAAGGACGACATGGCCGCGGTCGCGACCGTGTCCTCCCGAGACTCGCACATCGGCGAGATCATCGCCGAGGCCTTCGACAAGGTCGGCAAGGACGGTGTGATCACCGTCGAGGAGTCCAACACCATGGGCACCGAGCTCGACTTCACCGAGGGCATGCAGTTCGACAAGGGCTACATCTCG
>DASSKA010000164.1:0-9648 GCA_035690905.1 Nocardioidaceae bacterium
GTGGGCGGACATGTCCTCGGTGGCGTACTCCAGCCGGGTCCGGCCCGCCTTGTAGTGGTCGGCGGTCAGGTTGCGGGCGATCGTCATCAGCCACGCCCCGAAGTCCTTGCCCTGCCACCGGAAGGTGCTCATGCTGCGCAGTGCCCGGAAGAACGTCTCCGCGGCCAGGTCCTCGGCAATCGTCGCCGACCCCACCCGGTAGTAGACGAACCGGTAGACCGACGCGTGGTAGTGGTCGTAGAGCAGCCCGAACGCCTCGGTGTCGCCGCCGCGGGCCAGCTCCACCAGACCGATCAGCCGGTTCGCCTCGGCCACGTCGGCCTCCGACGAGCAGGGCCGACCGGCGTCCGGCTCGGGGACCCGACCGCCCGGCTGCAGCTCCACTGCTTCGGACAGCAGCACGCCGGCGCCGACGGCCACCGGCCGCGGGGCGAGTGCGCAGGCGACAGCCAACCTCAGGCGCTCGAGGCCCCTTTGCAGGTCGGCGTCGGCCGCAGTCATCCGCACTCCCTTCCCGGCCACCTGGCCGGGCTCCCGTAGTCACAGACTAGGTGGGTCGTCCCGGTTTGTGAACCGGTGGGTAACTTCGCGGCAAAGGCGCACCGACGCCGCCCGCGGGTTGTCTAGCGCACCCGCCGCCGGATGGCCACCGCCGCCGACACGCCGCCGGTGGCCGCACCGGCCAGCGCGGCAGTGGCCAGCCCGAGCCGGGCGGCCTTGCGACCGGTGCGGTAGTCGCGGATCCGCCAGCCCTGCGCCCGGGCGTGCGCCCGCAGCTTCGAGTCCGGGTTGATCACGCAGGGCTCACCGACCAGGCTCAGCATCGGCAGGTCGTTGTAGGAGTCGGAGTACGCCGCGCAGCGCTGCAGGTCCAGCCCCTCGCGCTCGGCGAGGCTGCGGACCGCCTCCGCCTTCGCCGGGCCGTGCAGCATCTCGCCGACCAGCCGGCCCGTGTACACCCCGTCCACGTGCTCGGACACCGTGCCCAGCGCGCCGGTCAGCCCGAGCCGGCGGGCGATGATCGAGGCGATCTCCACCGGCGCGGCGGTCACCAGCCACACCCGTTGCCCCTGGTCGAGGTGCAGCTGGGCCAGCGCCCGGGTGCCCGGCCAGATCCGGGCGGCCATCGCCTCCTCGAAGATCTCCTCGCCCAGGCTCTGCAGCTCCTCGACACGGTGCCCACGGATGAACTCCAGCGCGGACGCGCGGGCCTCCGCCACGTGCTCGGGGTCCTCCACGCCCACTGCGCGGAAGTACACCTGCTTCCAGGCGGCCCGCAGGATCTCCCGGGTGGAGAAGAAGTCCCGGCGGTAGAGCCCCCGCGCGAGGTGGAACAGCGATGCACCCTGCATGACCGTGTTGTCCACGTCGAAGAACGCTGCGGCGGTCTGGTCCGGCGGTGTGGAGAGCGACGACTCCACCTCCGCCGCCGAGGCCGCCGCCTCGCCGGCGAGCGTGGACAGCGTGCTCCTCGTGCCGGCCCTCGTCCTCGCGGGCCGGACCGTCCGGTGCCTTGACGCCGTGCTCACCTGCATCACCCTAGACTCCCCATGTGACGGACAACCTCGCCGACCTGCTGGGCAGGGCGGCCGAGCAGAGCCCCGACCGGCTGGCGCTGATCGAGCCCGCCACCGGGCGCCGGGTCACCTGGGCGGAGCTCGACCGCGAGGTGGACCAGGTCGCCAGGGGGCTGGCAGAGCTCGGCCTGGTGGCCGGCTACCGCGTGCTGGTAAGCCTGGCCAACCGCGTCGAGTTCGTCACCGTCTACCTGGCCGCACTGCGGTCCCGGCTGGTGGCGGTGCCGGTGAACCCCCGCGCGGCCACGGGCGAGCTGGTCCGGATGCTGGCCGACTGCGGCGCCCGGCTGGTGGTCGCCGGGCCGGCGACCGCGGTCACGCTCCGCGCCGCGGTGGCCGGTCTCCAGGACGCGCTGGTCGGCGCCGACGAGGAGCTGCGGGCGCGCACCCCGGTGCCCCGGATCGTGGTGGTCGGCACCCGGTCGCTGCCGGGCGAGACGACGTACGACGAGCTGCTCAGCGAGCAGGGCACGGCGGCCGTACCTCCGCACGACCCGGAGGCCCTCGCTGTGCTCCTCTATACCAGCGGCACCTCCGGCGCCCCGCGCGCAGCGATGCTCAGCCACCGCGCGCTGGTCGCCAACATCGAGCAGGTCGCCGCGGTGCAGCCGCCGATGCTCGAGCCCGCCGACGTGGTGCTCGGCGTGCTGCCGCTGTTCCACGTCTACGGGCTGAACGCGGTGCTCGGGCAGGTGCTGGACCGGCAGGCGACGCTCGTCGTGGTGGACGGGTTCGACGCGGACGGCACGCTGGACCTGGTCGCTTCGCAGGCGGTGACCGTGCTCCCGGTGGCCCCACCGGTGTTCGCGCACTGGCGCGGCGTGCCGGACCTTCGGCAGCGGCTGGCCAGCGTGCGGCTCTGCCTGTCCGGCTCGGCGCCGCTGCCCGCGGAGGCGGTGCGGGCGTTCACCGACGCGACCGGCATCCCGGTGCACCAGGGCTACGGGCTCACCGAGGCCGCCCCGGTGGTCACCTCGACGCTGTGCAGCAGGGCGCCCAAGCCGGGCTCGGTCGGCGCCGCGCTGCCCGGGGTGACCATCCGGCTGGTCGACGAGACCGGCGCCGCCCCGGAGGGCGCGGACCCCGGCGAGATCCAGGTCGCCGGCGACAACCTCTTCTCCGGCTACTGGCCCGACGGCGCGGAGGCGCCGGGAGCGGACGGCTGGTTCGCCACCGGCGACGTCGGCTTCCTGGACGCCGACGGTGACCTGTTCCTCGTCGACCGGCTCAAGGACCTGGTGATCGTCTCCGGCTTCAACGTCTATCCCAGCGAGGTCGAGGACGTGCTGCGTGAGGTCGACGCGGTCGCCGACGCGGCGGTCATCGGCGCCGACGACGAGCGCACCGGCGAGGCCGTCGTCGCCTACGTGGTGCGCCGTGCCGACTCCTCGCTGACCGACGCCGAGGTCGCCGACGCGGTCCGGGAGCACTGCGGGTCCCGGCTGGCCCGGTTCAAGCAGCCGGCGGTGGTGCACGTGGTCGCCGACCTGCCGCGCAGCCTCACCGGCGAGGTGTCCCGTGGCCGGCTGCGGGAGCGCGGGCGCCGCCGTTCGACGGGACTCCTGGAGTGAGCGACGCGCGGGTGCTGCTGTACTCCCGCCCGGGCTGCCACCTGTGCGACGACGCCAGGCAGGTGGTGGAGGCGGTCTGTGCGGAGCTCGGCGAGCGGTACTGCGAGGTGGACATCACCACCTCACCGGAGCTCCAGCGGGAGTACGGCGAGCTGATCCCGGTCACCCTGGTCGACGGGAGCCGGCACGACTTCTGGAGGGTCGACCCGGACCGGCTGCGAGCCGCGCTCGGCTGACCGCGGTGCTCACCGGCCCCGCGGGCCGTGAGACACGTCACGTGTGATAGGGGGCGCCTGGGCTCAGTTTGTTCTCACGTTCACAAACTCCTACAGTGATTCTCGCCGTCGGGCCCCGGCTCCGAGAGACGGGCACGCATCCGGCTCGGCGTACAGGAGAACCGTGACCCCATCACGCAGCACGCGAAATGGCACCCCTCACGACGACGTGCCGGGCACGTCGACCCCGAAGACTCCCGATCGGGGCATCCCCGAGGCCACCGTGGCCCGGCTGCCGGTGTACCTCCGGGCGCTGATCGCCCTCTCCGAGCGCGGCATCGACACCTGCTCCAGCGAGGGCCTCGCCTCCGCAGCCGGGGTGAACAGCGCCAAGCTGCGCAAGGACCTGTCCTACCTCGGCTCCTACGGCACCCGCGGCGTCGGGTACGACGTGGAGTACCTCCGCTACCAGATCGCCCGCGAGATCGGCGTCACCCAGGACTGGCCGGTGATCATCGTCGGTATCGGGAACCTCGGCCACGCGCTGGCGAGGTACTCCGGGTTCACCTCCCGCGGCTTCCGGATCGTGGCGCTGCTCGACAGCGACCCGGCCCGCCACGGCGAGCGGCTGGAGGGCCTGGAGATCCGCGGGTACGACGAGCTCGAGGAGCTCGTGGCCAGGCATGACATCGCCATCGGGGTGATCGCGACCCCCGCCGACGCCGCCCAGCTGGTGTGCGACCGGCTCGTCGCGGCCGGGGTGACCAGCATCTTGAACTTCGCGCCGACCGTGCTCACCGTCCCCGACGGCGTCGACGTGCGCAAGGTCGACCTGTCCATCGAGCTGCAGATCCTCGCCTACCACGAGCAGCGCAAGGCGCTCGCGCTCGGGGACGGCGTGGTTGTCGACGGCATGGAGCCGGTCGACGTCGGCAGCGTGGGCACCGACGGCCGCGCCAAGGCGGTCGGAGCATGAGCGTCCTGATCGTGGGGGTCTCGCACCGCACCGCTCCGGTCTCCGTGCTGGAGCGGCTGGCGCTCGACCCCGACGGCGTCGAGAAGCTGGTGCGCGACGTGATGGGCTGCGACCACGTGCTCGAGGCGACGGTGCTCGCCACCTGCAACCGGGTCGAGGTGTACGCCGAGGTGGACCGTTTCCACGGCAGCGTGGAGCAGGTGTCCCGGCTGCTGTGCGAACGCGCCGGCGACCGGCCCGACGACATCGTCCCGCACCTGTACGTGCACTACGACGACGGTGCGGTCTCACACCTGTTCAACGTGGCCTCCGGGCTCGACTCGATGGTGCTCGGCGAGGGCCAGGTGCTCGGGCAGACCCGCAACGCGCTGCGCCTCGGTCAGGAGTGGGGGACCGTCGGGTCCTCGCTGAACGTGCTGTTCCAGCAGGCGCTGCGGGTCGGCAAGCGGGTGCACGCCGAGACCGACATCGACCGCACCGCGCCGTCGCTGGTCTCCGCGGCGGTGCAGATCGCCGAGTCGCACGTCGGGTCGGTGGCCGGCACTCGCGCCGTGGTGGTCGGCGCGGGCGCCATGGCCTCGCTGGCCGTGGTGAACCTGGTCCGGCTCGGTGCCCGCGACATCGTGGTGGCCAACCGGTCACCGGAGCGGGCCGAGCGGCTTGCCGAGCAGTACGACGTGCGGACCACCACCCTGGACGCCGTCGACCGTGAGCTGCCCGGCTCCGACATCGTCGTCTCGTGCACGGGCGCCACCGGCGTCGTGCTCCCGCTCACCCGGATCGCGGAGTCCCGCGCGGGGGCCGGTGTCGAGCTGCCGATGGCCGTGGTCGACCTGGCCCTGCCGCACGACGTGGAGCCCGCGGTCGGCGACCTGCCCGGGGTCAAGCTGATCGGCCTGGCCCGGCTGGCCGAGGAGCTCAACGAGGTCGACGGCGCGGCCGGCATCACCGCCGTCCGGGAGATCGTCGCCCAGGAGATCGCCGCATTCGTCACCGCCCGGCACACCGCCAGCGTGACCCCCACGGTCGTCGCGCTGCGCACCATGGCCACCGGCGTGGTGGACGCCGAGATGGACCGGCTGCTCGCCCGGCTGCCCGACCTGGACCCGCAGATCCGCGCCGAGGTGGAGCTGGCCGTGCGCAGGGTCGCCGACAAGCTGCTGCATCAGCCGACCGTGCGGGTCAAGGAGCTGGCCAACCAGTCCGGGGCGGTGTCCTACGCGACCGCGCTGGCCGAACTGTTCTCCCTCGACCCCGAGGCGGTCGACGCGGTGACCCGGCCGGAAGGCGTGTCATGAGCGCCCCGGTCCGGGTGGGCACCCGCGCCTCGCTGCTGGCCCGCACCCAGAGCGGACTGGTCGCCGACGCGCTGCGCGCGGCGCTCGGCCGCGAGGTGACCCTGGTCGAGGTGAGCACCGAGGGGGACCGGAGCACCGCGCCGCTGGCCTCGCTGGGCGGGGCCGGGGTCTTCGTCGGCGCACTGCGGCAGGCGCTGCTCCGCGGCGAGGTCGACGTGGCCGTGCACTCCCTCAAGGATTTGCCCACGGCCGACGAGAACGGCATCGTGCTTGCTGCGGTGCCGTCGCGGGAGGACCCTCGCGACGTCGTCGTGGCCCGTGACGGCCTGACGCTCGCCGAGCTCCCGGAGGGGGCGCGGGTGGGCACCGGGTCGCTGCGCCGGGCCGCGCAGCTGCGCGCGCTCGGGCTGGGTCTGGAGATCGTCGGGGTGCGCGGCAACGTCGACACCCGCATCGGGAAGGTCACCTCTGGTGAGCTCGATGCGGTGCTGCTTGCCCGCGCCGGACTGGCCCGCATCGGCCGACTGGACGAGGTGACCGAGGTGCTCGACCCGCTGCAGATGCTGCCGGCCCCCGGCCAGGGTGCGCTGGCGGTGGAGTGCCGCAGCGACGACGCGCTCGCCGACGGGGTGCGCGATGCCGTCGACGACCACCGGACACGGGTCGCCGTCACCGCCGAGCGGGTGCTGCTCGCCGACCTGGAGGCCGGCTGCTCGGCTCCGGTCGGCGCGCTCGCCGAGGTCGCGGACGGCGACGACGGCGAGGAGCTGTGGCTGCGCGGCGTGGTGCTCTCCGGAGACGGTGCGGTGGCCATCCGGCGCTCCGGCACCGGCGCGCCGGGGGACGCCGTGGGCGTGGGCAGGGCGCTCGCCGCGGAGATGCTCGCCGAGGGGGCGGCGGACCTGCTGGGGGAGCGTGTGCCATGAGCCAGAAGAAGACCAGCAAGAAGACCGCCCGTAAGACGCGGACCACCACGAGCAAGAAGGCGACTGTGAGCAAGACCGCAACCAAGACCGCAGCCAGCAACCGCTCCACCGCGACGGCAACCAAGGTGAAGGCGGCGCCCAAGGCGACGTCGGCCACGAAGTCTGCGCCGTCGGCGCCGGCCGGCCACGTGTCCTTCGTGGGCAGCGGCCCCGGCGACCCCGACCTGCTGACCGTGCGGGCCGCCGAGCTGATCCGCGACGCGGAGGTCGTGGTCACCGAGGTGCCCGCGCACGTCGATCTGGTGCGCCGGGTGCTCGGGCTGCCCCAGCCGAGCCCCGGCCAGGAGGACAGCGACAGCCCCGACCTCGGCCCGGCCGGCCCGGAACTGGTCGACGGCGGCTTCGGCCAGGACGGCCAGCCGCTGACCCACGCCGGCCGCGCCAAGGTCGTGGTCAAGCAGGCCAAGTCCGGCAAGCGGGTGGTCCGGCTGATGGCGGGCGACCCGTTCGTGTACGCCTCCGGCCCGGAGGAGGCTCAGGCCTGCGTGAAGGCCGGCGTCTGGTTCGAGATCGTGCCGGGCGTGCCGACCGCGACCGCGGTCCCGGCGTACGCCGGCATTCCGCTGACCACCAAGCGCGACCGCGAGGTGGCTGTGGTCAACTGCTCGGAGTCCAAGGTCGACTGGGGCCAGTACGCCGACAACCGCACGCTGGTGCTGCTGTCGGCGTGCCGCGGCATCGCCGGCATCGCCAAGGCGCTGGTCGACGCCGGCCGCGCCCCCGAGACGCCGGTGGCGATGACCCGGGTCGGCACCACCACCGAGCAGGCCACCGTGGTGTCCACCCTGGGCCGGATCGCCGATGACGTCCGCGCGGCCCGGATGACCGACCCGGCGGTGACGGTTGTCGGTGACGTGGTGGACCTGCGCGCCACCCTGTCCTGGTTCGAGACCAAGCCGCTGTTCGGGTGGCGGGTGCTGGTGCCGCGCACCAAGGAGCAGGCCGCGTCCGTGTCCGTCCGGCTGCGCGGCTACGGCGCCGTCCCCGAGGAGGTCCCCACCATCTCCGTCGAACCGCCGCGCAACCCGCAGCAGATGGACAAGGCGGTGCGCGGCCTGGTGGAGGGCCGCTACGAGTGGATCGCCTTCACCTCGGTGAACGCGGTGCGCGCGGTCCGGGAGAAGTTCGACGAGTACGGCCTGGACGCCCGGGCGTTCTCCGGGCTGAAGATCGCAGCGGTCGGCGAGAAGACCGCCGCCGCCATCGCCGCCTGGGGGCTGCGGGCGGACCTGATGCCCTCCGGTGAGCAGTCCGCGCGCGGCCTGCTCGAGGACTGGCCGCCGTACGACGAGCTTCTCGACCCGATCAACCGGGTGTTCCTGCCCCGCGCCGACATCGCCACCGAGACGCTGGTCGCCGGCCTTCCCGAGCTGGGCTGGGAGGTCGACGACGTGACGGCGTACCGGACCGTGCGGGCCGCCCCGCCGCCGGCACCGACCCGGGAGGCGATCAAGACCGGCAAGTTCGACGCGGTCGTGTTCACCTCCTCCTCGACGGTGCGCAACCTGGTCGGCATCGCCGGCAAGCCGCACGCCTCCACGGTGATCGCCTGCATCGGCCCGGCCACGGCGAAGACCGCCGAAGAGCACGGGCTGCGGGTCGACGTGATGGCCCCGTCCCCGTCGGTGGAGGTGCTGGTGGACGCGCTCGCGGACTTCGGTGCGAGCCGCCGGGCGTCGTTGCTGGCCGCCGGTCAGCCGGTCACTCGGCCGTCGGAGCGCCGGCCGTCGGCGCGCAGGAAGGCCACCTGATGGGCTTTCCCGAGACGCGGCCGCGGCGCCTCCGTCGTACTCCCGCACTGCGGCGGCTGGTCGCCGAGACCACCGTCGAGGCCCGGCGGCTGGTGCTGCCGGTGTTCGTGCGGGAGGGCGCGGAGGAGCCGGTGCCGATCTCGAGCATGCCCGGCGTCGTGCAGCACACCCGCGAGACGCTGCGCAAGGCGGCCGCCGAGGCAGCGGAGCTCGGGCTGGGCGGGATCATGCTGTTCGGCATCCCGGCGCGCAAGGACGCCCGCGGCAGCGGCGCGGTCGACCCGCAGGGCATCCTCAACATCGCGATCGCGGACCTCGCGTCCGAGGTCGGCGACGCGCTGCCGGTGATGGCCGACCTGTGCCTGGACGAGTTCACCGACCACGGGCACTGCGGGCTGCTCACCCCGTCGGGTGCGGTCGACAACGACGCCACGCTGTCGGTGTACGCCGAGATGGCCGTCGCCCAGGCGTCGGCCGGGGCGGCCGTGGTCGCGCCGAGCGGGATGATGGACGGCCAGGTGGCGGCGATCCGGCGGGCGCTCGACGCCGACGGCCGCACCGACGTGGGGATCCTCGCCTACTCGGTGAAGTACGCCTCGGCGTTCTACGGCCCGTTCCGGGAGGCGGTCGACTCCTCGCTCACCGGTGACCGGCGCACCTACCAGCAGGACTCCGGCAACGTCCTCGAAGGTGTCCGCGAGGCGCGGCTGGACGTCGAGGAGGGCGCGGACGTCGTGATGGTGAAGCCGGCGCTGGCCTACCTCGACGTCGTCCGTGCCGTGCGGCAGGCGGTCGAGGTGCCGGTCGCGGCGTACAACATCTCCGGCGAGTACGCCATGGTCGAGGCCGCCGCCGCCCACGGCTGGATCGACCGGGAGCCGGCGATCCTGGAGACGCTCACCTCGATCCGTCGCGCAGGTGCCGACGTGATCCTCACCTACTGGGCCGCCGAGGCCGCTCGTCTGCTCAGTCCCTGAGTGGTCCCGGCTCGCCGGGCTGCCCGGCGGTCAGTGTCGCGGTGGTCCGGTCTGCGACGGAGGCAGTGAGGAGGAGGGGTAGGGCGGTGGTCCGGCCCCGCCGCCCGGTACCGGCTCAGAGCAGCCCGCCGCCACCGCCGAGCAGCCCGCCGCCGTCGTCGTCACCGCCGCCGCCGAGCAGGCCACCACCGCCGCCCAGCAGGCCGCCGTCACCGTCGCCGGTGCCGCCGCCACCGGTGCCGCCACCGGTGCCTCCGCCGCCGAGCAGACCACCGAGGCCGAGCCAGCTGAGCACGC
>DASSKA010000165.1:0-4067 GCA_035690905.1 Nocardioidaceae bacterium
TCTTCGTGAAGCTTCCCGCCATGCCGCTTCTGGCGCGGTTGCTCGCGCGCCGTACCTCCTAGACTGCGATCCATGTCACCTACCGACCCGGGAGCCTGGGCCAGATTCACCCAGGACCCCCGCAACCCCAGCGCCGCCGCACTACGGGCTGCTGACCGGGATCGGGACGTGGTGCTGCAGGTGCTCGCCGAGGCGTACGCCGACGGCCGGCTCGACAGGCAGGAGTACGACGAGCGGGCCGACTCGACCTCGCACGCCAAGACTCTCGGTGACCTGCCCGCACTGATCGCGGACCTCGTGCCGCAGACACCCCGCGGACCCTCGAGCGAGCTCGCCCTCGCCGCCCCTCAGGAGCTGGACCGGCGCGCGGAGGCCGCCTACGCGACCAGCCGTCGCAACGCGCTGTCCGGCATGGTCATCCCCACCGTGGTCACGTTCGTCATCTGGTTCGCGATCAACTTCGGCTCGGACGGCTGGCACTTCAGCTTCCCGTGGCCGGTGTTCGTCGCGCTCGGCACCGGCATCAACCTGCTGCGCGTGCTGCTGCACAAGCAGGACCTGATCGCCGAGGAGCGGGAGAAGCTGGAGAAGAAGAAACGCCAGGCGCTCGAGCGGGGCCGCCCGGACAACCCCGAGACCCCCGCCTGACGCAAGCGACGGATCAGCCGTCCCACCCGTCCGGTCGGTGCTTCTTGGGCAGCTTGCCCACCACCAGCGCGTAGGACGTGTCCACCGCGTCGCGGATCTCGTCGTCCGGGATGCCGGCACCGATGCGGAGCGTGTTCCAGCCGGACCGTCCGATGTAGGGCATCACGGACGCGTCGTCGGGATACCGCAGCAGCCACTCGCCCGCCGCCTCCCGGTCGGCGGCAGCCTTCACGCCGACAGCGTCGCTGCCCAGGAACGCGAAGATCTTGTCGTGCACCTTGGCTACCCGGTTGCCCTCCCAAGGCTCGTCGGCCCACGCACCGGGCTTGGCGAGGCAGTACGACGCGAGCTCCTCCGGTGCCACCCTCAGCGAGCTCCGGCCTCGACCATCTGCCGCAGCTCGCGCTTGAGCTCGGAGATCTCGTCACGCAGCCGGGCGGCCACCTCGAACTGGAGTTCCGCGGCCGCGGCGTGCATCTGGTCGGTGAGCTGCTGCACCAGGTCGGCAAGGTCGCGCGCCGGCAGCCCGGCCAGCTCAGCGGCGTGCTTGCCGACGTCCTTGCTGGACAGTCCCGGCACCGGGGCCTTGCCCCGAGACTGCTGCCGGCCACCGCCGCCGAGCAGCTTCTGGGTGTCCTCGTCCTCGCGGGCCAGCATCTCCGTGATGTCCGCGATCCGCTTGCGCAGCGGCTGCGGGTCCACGCCGTTCGCCTTGTTGTAGGCGACCTGCTTCTCCCGGCGCCGGTTGGTCTCATCGATGGCCGCCTCCATGGACGGCGTGATCTTGTCGGCGTACATGACCACTTGACCGGACACGTTGCGGGCCGCCCGACCGATCGTCTGGATCAGCGACTTGTCCGAGCGCAGGAAGCCCTCCTTGTCCGCGTCGAGGATGGCCACGAGCGAGACCTCGGGCAGGTCGAGTCCCTCCCGGAGCAGGTTGATGCCGACGAGCACGTCGTACTCCCCCAGGCGCAGCTCGCGCAGCAGCTCGACCCGGCGCAGGGTGTCCACCTCGCTGTGCAGGTAACGGGTGCGCACGCCCGCCTCGAGCAGGTAGTCGGTGAGGTCCTCAGCCATCTTCTTGGTCAGCGTGGTGACCAGCGCCCGCTCGTTGCGCTCCACCCGAGTGTTGATCTCGTGGATCAGGTCGTCGATCTGCCCCTTCGTCGGCTTGACCAGCACCTGCGGGTCGACGAGGCCGGTGGGCCGGATGATCTGCTCCACGACATTCGTCGGCCCGCCCACCTTGGCCAGCTCGTAGTTGCCCGGCGTCGCGGACAGGTAGATGGTCTGTCCGATCCGGTCGAGGAACTCCTCCCACTTCAGTGGCCGGTTGTCCATCGCACTGGGCAGCCGGAAGCCGTGCTCGACGAGGTTGCGCTTCCGGGACATGTCGCCTTCGTACATCCCGCCGATCTGCGGCACCGAGACGTGCGACTCGTCGATGACCAGCAGGAAGTCCTCGGGGAAGTAGTCGAGCAGACAGTTCGGCGCCGACCCCGGTGAGCGGCCGTCGATGTGCATCGAGTAGTTCTCGATCCCGGAGCAGGACCCGACCTGGCGCATCATCTCGACGTCGTACGTCGTACGCATCCGGAGCCGCTGTGCCTCCAGCAGCTTGCCCTGCCTCTCGAAGGTGGCCAGTCGCTCAGCGAGCTCGGCCTCGATGCCTCGGATGGCGCGCTCCATGCGCTCCGGCCCAGCCACGTAGTGCGACGCGGGGAACACGTAGAGCTCGTTGTCCTCGGTGACCACCTCGCCGGTCACCGGGTGCAGCGTCATCAGCCGCTCGATCTCGTCGCCGAAGAACTCGACCCGGACGGCGAGCTCTTCGTACATCGGGAAGATCTCGAGGGTGTCCCCGCGCACCCGGAACGTGCCGCGGGTGAAGGACATGTCGTTGCGGGTGTACTGGATCTCGACGAGCCGGCGCAGGATCTGGTCGCGCTCCATGTCGGCGGACCCGACCCTGAGCGGGACCATCCGGTCGACGTACTCCTGCGGGGTGCCCAGGCCGTAGATGCAGGACACTGTCGCGACCACGATCACGTCGCGGCGGGTGAGCAGTGAGTTGGTGGCCGAGTGCCGCAGCCGCTCGACCTCCTCGTTGATCGAGGAGTCCTTCTCGATGTAGGTGTCGGTCTGCGGGACGTACGCCTCGGGCTGGTAGTAGTCGTAGTAGGAGACGAAGTACTCCACCGCGTTGTCCGGGAACAGCTCGCGCAGCTCGTTCGCGAACTGGGCGGCGAGGGTCTTGTTCGGCTGCATCACCAGGGTCGGCCGCTGCAGCCGCTCCACCGCCCAGGCCACGGTGGCGGTCTTGCCGGTGCCGGTGGCGCCCAGCAGCACCACGTCCTTCTCGCCGCCGGCGATCCGCCGCTCGATGTCGTCGATGGCGGCCGGCTGGTCGCCGGACGGGGAGTAGTCGGAGACGACCTTGAACGGCGCCACCCGGCGCTCCAGATCGGTCACGGGCCTCATGGCTGAAGAGCCTACGTGGCGCCGCCGACAGTCCGTCCGGCCCGGGCCGGCCCGCACCGTGCTGGTGAGGCTGAGGTTGCGGATGTTGCTCTGCGCCTAACCTGCCTGAGGTGCGGAAGGCATGACTCGAGGCGCGGGAGCGGCCGGTGGCGGGCCGTACGAGTTCGGGCCTCGGGTGCCCTCCGTCGCAGTCAGGACCAGCAGGAAGATCGGCCCGACCAGCGGCACCAGCGAGATCCAGTACCACGCTCCAGAGCGACCGATGTCATGCAGCCGGCGAACGGTCACCGACACAGCCGGGAGCAACAGTCCGAAGATCACCAGGATCGTCAGCACCGAGGAGCCCAACACCGAGTCGATGAACAACGCGGCGAATACCGCACACGTGTGGGCAAGCACCCACCACCAGTACTCGGCACGAGAGGCACGCCCCTGCCACACCGCGTACTTGCGAAGGCACTCCCTGACGGCGACGGGCATCGACATCGAACCCGACACCGGCTGGTAGCCCAGGTCGCCCTGCCCCCTTGCTGACTGCCCCGGAGCTGCCTGCCTGCTCTGCGGCGCGGTTCCCGGCTCAGGATGTAGGTACGCCTCCGCGGCAGCCGGGTCCTCGTCGCTGAACGCAGCCCACGCTGAACGCCACCCGTCTTCCGTCATGGGAAAGCGGCGTGCATACCGCCGCGGGTGCAGAGTCTCGTTGGTGTGTGCGACGAAGTAGAAGGACCGCCCCCGCGGATCGGCCTTGATCCCCAGCGCGCGCAGCCGGCCAGTCTTGATGGGCACATCGCCGGACTGATTCGGCAGCGGACGGACCATCGCCGGGATGTCCTCGCTCCTGTGCAAACCCGTGTCCATCAGGCTCTCCCCTCCGTCACAGTGGTGGTCGACGGACACGCTAGAACCGGAGGCGCATCGCCGGGGCGAGGTTGCGG
>DASSKA010000166.1:0-13007 GCA_035690905.1 Nocardioidaceae bacterium
GCTCCGCGGTCGCGAACTCGGCCACCAACGGCGTGCCGTCGGCCCCGTAGGCCTTGACCTGCTCCATCCCGGGCAGCACCCGGCCGTGCTCGTCGGTGGGCACACTGTCCTCGTTGTGCACATCGGCCCAGCCGGCCACCAACATCAGCTCGAAGGCCTGCCGCCCCAACACGGCACGACGGTTGACGTCCAGGGCATCGGCAAGCCCCCGACCCTCCAACCCATCCAGAACCTCGAACATACCAACGACACTAGAGACACGCACCGACACTTTCCGGACCAGATCGGCCTCCAGTGCCCATCAGAAAGTAAAGACTTCGCGGAGCGAGCCTCGTCGATGGTTTCGAGAGGTTCGCCCCGCTCTCCTCAACCACCTGGGCGAGGATGAAGTCATCGAGCTGCACGTCGTCGGAGACTGATCCCGTGGAAGATGTGCCCATGACGAGAGACGAAACGGTCGAAGTCTCGCTGTCCACGTGGGGCAGCGGGACAGCGCCCTCGCGAGCCGCTCTCGCCGGGGGAGTCGTTCTCAAGCCAGGAGGGCCGTGGGCGCCTGCCGTTCTCGCCCTGCTGCGCCATCTCGAAGACGTCGGTTTCGAGGCAGCGCCGAAGGCCGTGGGTGACGGTTACGCAGCCGATGGGCGCATGACGCTGACGTACGTCCCCGGCGAGAGTGCCCATCCTTCCGCCTGGCGTGAGGACGATGTCGGCCGCGTGGGTGAGCTGCTGCGCGAGCTCCACGAAGCGACCCGGTCCTTCTGCCCGCCGCCATCCGCCGCGTGGCAGTCCACGTGGCTGCACGACGTAGGTGACTCCGGTGAGCTGGTAGTCGGACACGGCGACGCAGCGCCGTGGAACATCGTCGGGCCCAACGCCTCCGTCGAGGCGCTGATCGACTGGGACTTCGCCGGCCCGGTCAATCGCATCTCCGAGCTGGCCTATGCCGTCTGGCTCAATGCACAGCTCCACGACGACGACGTGGCCGAGCTGCAGGGGTTGCCGGACGCAGGGACACGCGCCCGCCATGCCCGGCTCATCCTGGACGGCTACGGCTTGGACCGGTCTCGCCGGTCCGAGCTGGTGGAGCGCATGATCGAGGTGGCGGTTCACGCGGCACGGGCCGAAGCAGTGCGGGCCGGCGTCCACCCGGACAGCAGTCAAGCCATCGACAACGATGGATACCCCATCCTCTGGGCCATCACGTGGAGGGCGCGCAGCGCGTCCTGGATGATACGCAACCGCTCCTTGCTGCTGGCCTCGGTCTGTTGAGCAGCGCCTGATCTGAGGGACCGCAGGCAGGACCACCCTCAGCCGAGCGATCGGGAGGCTAGGGCGTCGGGACTACTGTCCATGGCCCCATGAACTCATGGCAGCCAGGCCGAACCTGCGAGAAGCATGAGCCGAAGGTCCGGCTCTCGGGAGGCTTCCATGGATCTTCACCTCGGTACGCGCGCGCGGCACCTGGTCGCCGTACTTCTCGCTGCAGCAGTCGCTGCACTCGGGCTCGGGCTGGCAGGACCCGCCCAGGCCGACTCCTCGACCCACCACTGGAAGGTGTGGGTCGGCAACGAGTCCAAGAACATGGCGGTCCAGGGCATGCGGTTCCTGCCCGGCCAGGTCTGGATCGACGAGGGTGACACGGTCACCTGGGCGGCGAACGCGGCGGAGATCCACACCGTCACGTTCTTCAAGGGCGGCATGAAGAAGGCGACCGTCCCGCCGTTCAACCCCACCGACAAGATGCAGGTCACTCGCATCGGCGGGAAGCTCTACAACCCGTCGCAGTACTACAACTCCGGTCTGCTGACCACCGGCAGCTCGCCGCTACCGGGGCTGTCGACCTTCACCAGCTACACACTCAAGTTCAACCGCGACGGGAACTTCACCTACTACTGCGTGGTGCACGGCAAGATGATGACCGGAACGGTGCACGTGCGCCCGGATGGCACTGCCTACCCGTTCACGCAGGCGCAGTACAACAAGCAGGCGACCACGCAGGCCGCGGCCTTGGTCAAGGACGGCCAGCGGCTGCTCTCCCGGACCCAGAAGAAGTCCGACGCCCACCACGTGTTCGCCGGCGCGCAGGACAACAAGGTCATGGTGATGCGGTTCCTGCGCGGCACCGTGCACATCCCGGTGGGCAGCAAGGTCAGCTTCATCAACGACAACATGATCGTGCCGCACACCGTCACCTTCGGACCGGTGCCGACCGGACCCTCGGCCCTGGCGCCGTCCGGGGACCCGACCAACTACACGGGCGGGGCGCTCAGCTCGGGCATCCTCGAGCCGGGCAAGACGTTCACGGTCACTTTCAAGAAGGCCGGCACGTTCCCCTACATCTGTCTCCTGCACGACGAGATGGGCATGGTCGGCACGGTGAAGGTCGGCTGACTGGTCTACGGCGTGTTCAGCACCACGCGCGTGGACTGGGTGCGCTCGATCCAGACGATGTACCCGGCCTGGAAGTTCGCCCGCTCACCGCGCCGAGTGGTGAAGTTGCCCTCGGTGGGCCATCCGAGACCCGACCTGCGCACGCCGCCGGCAGCCCGGTAGGCGTCGAGGATCGGCCCGCTGAGGGCGACCGTCCCCACCGACGGCTCGGAGTAGATCGCGCCGTTCTCGAACAACGCCCGGAAGCCGGTCCCGCGCGCCCGGACCGGTGAGGTGGGCAGGCCCAGCGGTGAGCCCGGACCGCCCAGCTTCCGGTAGCGGGACAGGATCGGGCCGTAGAGCTCACGGGCGCCGGTGGTGGCCGAGTAGTAGATCCGCCCGCCGTCGAAGGCCTGGGCGGAGCCGTTGTCGACCGGGTACTCCGCGCTCCTGACCGCACCGAGCTCCGAGTGGTCGCCACCGATCCTGGTCCACCGGCTGATGATCGGGGTGGGCTCGATGGTGAACCAGTCCGACCGCAGCCCGAACTCCCAGCGGAAGGTGTCCCCGGAGATGCTCACGTCCGCGTTGGTGCCGTCGAGCACCATGCTCTCCACCCGGCCCTGCCAGTCGCCGTTGCCGTCCCTCTGTACGACGAGCACCCGCCGCAGCCGGCCGAGAGAGGGGTAGGCGCTCTCCAAACGTCCGGCGTCGATGGTGAGCGTCCAGTCGTGGACCGGGTTGCCGCTCCATCCGTCGTACGGATCGGCCTGCGCCTGCAGATAGGGCTGTCCACCGTCGGCCGTCCAGCCGCCGTCGCTGGAGGAGAACTGGGTGAACGCCGGCTTGCCGCCGTAGGTGAGGATCTGCCGGTGGGTCGCGTCGACGGCGGCGTTGCTGCGCGGGTCCTCGCCGCTCGCCCCGCCGTACACCTGGCAGGCAGACGTGTCACAGATCTGGTAGTACCGGTGCCGGTACTGGTTGCGCGACCAAGTGGCGTAGGTGCGCGCCGCGACCGCCTGCGCCTTGACCGCCTCCGGCGCCCACGAGGCGGGCATCTCGTAGGGCACCACCCCCTTGACGTAGTCGTCCATGGACAGCACGTTGACGGTGTTCCGGTACGTCGCGCCGGCCGTCGGCGAAGCGGCCCGCAGCGCGCCCCGGTACTCCCGCGGGCCGGACGGGGTCCACAGCGTCAGCGGCACGTCGGCTGAGAACTGTCCGTCACCGGCGAGCTCTGCCTTCCCGCCGGGATGGAACCGGTGCCAGCGGCCCGTCCGGAAGGCGACCACGCTGCCGCCGTCCTTGGCCACCGCGAGCCGCCACCGGGTCACACCGGGCTTGTCGGGCAGCGGGTACGTCGAGCCGTCTCCCAGGTCGGTCAGGGTCAGCCCCTGCGCCGGGCTGACCAGCACGTTGGAGGAGGTGTTCTCACCGATCAGCACCCGGACGTCGCCGCGCACCTTCGACCAGGTGGTCCCCGGGTAGTAGAAGTCCAGGATGTCGGTGTAGCTCTTGCCAGCCAGCGCGGCACCCTCCGCGCCGTACTGCGACATCCCGTGCCCGTGCCCGAAGCCGTGGCCGGCCACCACGATCTGCTTGCTGACCGGAACCCAGTAGGACTGGTTCACCGACGCCGCGTCCGCGGGCACCGCCATTCCCGCGACCGCGACCGCCGTCGCGACCGAACCCAAGACAGCGGGCAGTGCCCACGGACGTGACCTCATCGATGCCGTCTCCCCTGCCGGTACGACGCCGGGCTTCCCGTCCCGTCGCCGAAGGCTGCAACCAGTGTGAAAAAAGAGAATTCAAGTGACAGGAGATTATGCATAGCGGCCAGCGTTGTCCACATTTCTGCACAAGTAGAGAAATGCAGAAATGTAATTACGCCAACGTAATTCCTTACACGCGGTGCAGCCGCCTGGCTGCCTCGGCCAGCGAGCCGCTCATCGACGGGTACACGGTGAACGCCTGCGCGAGCTGGTCGGCGGTCAGGTTCTCCGCGACCGCGATCGCCACCGGGTGGATCAGCTCGCTGGCCCGCGGCGCCACCACCACCCCGCCGACCACGATGCCGGTGCCCGGGCGGCTGAACAGCTTCACGAACCCGTCCCGCACGCCCTGCATCTTGGCCCTGGCGTTGCCGGCCAGCGGCAGGGTCACCACGTCGGCCTCGATCCGGCCCGCGTCCACGGCGTCCTGCGACCAGCCGACGGTGGCGATCTCCGGGGCGGTGAACACGTTGGAGGACACCGTGCCCAGGTCGAGCGGGCTGACCGCGTCGCCGAGGAAGTGCCACATGGCGATCCGGCCCTGCATCGCGGCCACCGAGGCGAGCATCAGGACGCCGGTGCAGTCGCCGGCGGCGTACACACTGCGGGCCGAGGTCCGCGAGACCCGGTCCACGCGGATGAAGCCTCGCTCCCCCACCTGCACGCCGGCGTCCTCGAGGCCGAGGCCGGAGGTGTTGGGCACCGAGCCGACCGCGAGCAGGCAGTGCGAGCCCTCCACGGACCGCCCGTCGGTGAGCGTCACGGTGACCTTGTCTCCCGAGCGCTCGGCCGAGGCCATCCGGGACTCGGACAGCACCGTCATGCCGCGCCGGGCGAACACCTCCTCGATGACCTGGGCCGCGTCCGGGTCCTCCCCGGGCAGCACGTGCTCACGGCTGGAGACGAGCACCACGTCGACGCCGAGGGCGTTGTAGGCGCTGGCGAACTCGGCCCCGGTGACGCCGGAGCCTACGACGATCAACCGCTCGGGCGCCTCGTCGAGGTCGTAGACCTGTTCCCAGGTGAGGATCCGCTCGCCGTCGGGCCGCGCAGTGTCCTGGATCCGCGGGCTGGCGCCGGTCGCCAGCAGCACCGCGTCGGCGTCGAGCGTCTCCTGGCCACCCTCCGCCAGGTCCGCGACCACCCGGTTCGGACCGTCCAGCCGACCCCGCCCCCGGACGAACCGAACCCCGTCGCGGGTCAGCCGGCGCTCGATGTCCTGCGACTGCGCCTGCGCGAGACCCTTGACCCGGGTGTTGACCCGCCCGAGGTCGGCGACTGGAACGCCGTCGGCGCTGTCCGTCCCAGGAAACCGGATCCCCAGCTCGGCGGCCTCCTCCATGTCGGCCATCAGCTCGGCGGTGGCGATCAGCGTCTTGCTCGGCACGCAGTCGGTGAGCACCGCGGAGCCGCCCAGCCCGGCCGTCTCCACCACGGTCACCTCGGCCCCGAGCTGCGCCGCGACCAGCGCCGACTCGTACCCGCCGGGCCCACCACCGATGATCACCACACGATTCACGCCCCGCATTGTTCCATCCGCCGCCGGACCGCCCGGAGCCCGCGGTGCGCCCGACCGCCTGCCGGGAGGGATACGCTCGGTTGCCGTGCCGCTCTACGCCGCCTACGGCTCCAACCTGGACCCCCGCCGGATGGGTGAGCGCTGCCCGCACTCGCCGCTGCAGGGCACCGGTTGGCTGGTCGGCTGGCGGCTCACTTTCGGCGGCGAGGAGCACGGCTGGGACGGCGCGCTGGCCACCATCGTGCAGGATCCCTTCGAGCAGGTCTTCGTGGCGCTGTACGACGTCACCGACGAGGACGCCGCCATGCTCGACGGCTGGGAGAGCGCCGACACCGGCCTGTACCGCAAGACCCGGGTGCGGGTGGACACCCTGAACGGCGGGCAGGTCGCGTGGGCCTACGTGCTCGACGCCTACGAGGGTGGCCTGCCGTCGGCGAGCTACCTCGGGGTGCTCGCCGACGCGGCGGAGGCGGCCGACGCACCCGCCGATTACGTGGCGGCGCTGCGCGCCCGGCCGTGTCGCTCGGTGGGCCTGTAGGTGGGCTCGGCTGGTCAGCTCTGCTGGGCAGGCGGGGGCGGACCGACCCGGCCGCGGCTGACCCGCACGATCCGGCCCTCCTCGACCGCCTCGCGCACCGCCGGCCCGAACCGGCCAGGACCCCAGTAGCGGGCCGCCACCTCCCGGCGCAGCTCGCGCAGGTCCATCGGCCCGTTCTCCGTGACCGCGTTGGCGATCGCGTCGATCTCGTGGTCGAGTTGATCTTCTTCCTCGGCCACCGTGGAGGTGGACAGCCACGAGGCGCTCATCGTCCGGCTGGGGCCAGGCTGGTAGCGACGCAGCCCGTGGGAGACGGAGTCCCGCCGCCGCTGGCCACGCGCGGCGATCCGCTCGCGTCGCTCCCGGTCCTGGTCGCTGACTCCTTCGCCCTCGCCTTCACCCTCGGCCTCCTCGGCGGTCAGCGGCATGGCGATGTCCTCGAGCTGCGCCTGCTCGGCCTTGACGCCGTAGACGATCTCCACGACCCCACCCAGCGCCATCACCGCGGCGCCGATGTAGAAGGCGATGGACACCAGGAACCGGCTGCCCGAGTCGATGAAGTGGCCGAACAGCAGCGGGCCGCTGATCCCGCCGACCGCGGTGCCGATCGCGTAGAAGAACGCGATCGCCAGCGCCCGGGTCTCCATCGGGAAGATCTCGCTGACGGTGAGGTACGCCGCGCTCGCACCCGCCGAGGCCAGGAAGAACGCGACCACCAGCACGGCGAGGAAGAGCCAGGGGCCGCCGATGTCGTTGACGAAGATGATCGCCAGCGCGACCGTGACGAGCGCGGAACCGAGGTAGGTGCCGGAGATCATCGGCTTGCGGCCGACGGTGTCGAACAGCCGGCCCAGCAGCACCGGGCCGGCGAAGTTGCCGAGCGCCCAGATGATGATGAACAGCGGCACCATCGACGAGGAGATCTTGTAGAAGCCGCTGTAGAGCGTGCCGAGGTCGAAGGTCACGCCGTTGTAGATGAACGCCTGGCCGATGAAGAGCGCGAGTCCGAGGACCGCCCGCTTCGGATACTTCGAGAAGGCCACCTTGCCGATCTCCCGGAACGGGATCGACTTGCGCTGGCGCACGGTGAGCTCGTTCCGCGGCTCCTCGAGCTGCTGGCCGGTCTCCTCGCGGACCGCGCGCTCGATGTCGTCGACGATGCGCTCGGCGTCCTCCTGACGGCCGTGGATGAACAGCCAACGGGGGCTCTCCGGGACGTGTCGGCGCACGATGAGGATCGTGAACCCGAGCACCGCACCGACGAAGAACGCGATCCGCCAGCCCCAGTCACTGGCGACCACGTTGAGCAGCAGCAGCGCAGCGGCCGCACCAGCCGCCGAGCCCACCCAGTACGAGCCGTTGATCGCCAGGTCGACCCGCCCGCGCACCCGGGCCGGGATCAGCTCGTCGATGGCCGAGTTGATGGCGGCGTACTCACCGCCGATGCCGGCGCCGGTGAAGAACCGGGCGGCGTAGAACCACCACACCGACATGGAGAACCCGGTCGCGACGGTGGCCAGGATGTAGAGCCCGAGGGTGAGCAGGAAGAGCTTCTTCCGGCCGTAACGGTCGGTGAGCTGGCCGAAGAACAACGCCCCCAGGCACGCGCCGATGATGTAGATCGAGCCGGCGATGCCGATCTGGGCGGCGTTGATCGAGATGCCGCTGCCCTTCTCGGTCATCGCGGAGGCCACGCTGCCGACCATCGTGACCTCGAGGCCGTCGAGGATCCAGACGCCACCTAGCCCGATGACGATCATCCAGTGGAACTTGGCCCACGGGAGCCGGTCCAACCGGGCCGGCACCTTGGTGGTGATCTCCCCCGTCTGTACTGCCGTACTCATCCGCGCAGGCCTCCTCAGGTCGACGAACACCTGCGTTGTGCCCAGAGCCTGCAGGGTTCAATCATGACCAGCGGTCGCGCATCCACCGCCAGAGCCGCAGCGGGAACAGCCCGAGCACCGGCGCGCGCCGGCCCAGCTCGTCGGTGGCCCGGTGATCGAACGCGGCGGCGTAGCGTTGAGCCTGCTCCACGGTCGGGTACTCCTTCGCACCGCCCGCTCCGCAGCCTCGCTCGCACTCCCAGACCATCGTGGGTCCCTCGGTCCGGAAGGCGAACCGGTGCCCCAGCACCCGACACATCAGCATGGACCGCACTCCACCGCATCGGCGACCGGTTGGCAACCGGCGGGTGCGGACCCGCGTCGGTACACTGCCGCGCGTGAGCACAGCACAGGCACAGGCCGAAGCCGCGGCGGCGCGGCTGCGGGAGCTGACGGGGGTCGAGACCCACGACATCGCTCTCGTGATGGGGTCCGGCTGGGTCCCGGCTGCGGACGCCCTCGGCGCGCCGTCCGCGGAGGTGAGCACGACCGACCTGCCGGGCTTCTCCCCGCCGGCCGTGGAGGGCCACGCCGGCCGCATCCGGTCCATCCGCGCCGGCGGGGCGAACCTGATGGTGTTCCTGGGCCGGACCCACCTCTACGAGGGTCATGGCGTCCGGTCGGTGGTGCACAACGTGCGGACCGCGGCAGCCGCCGGCTGCCGGTCCGTCGTACTCACGAACGGGTGCGGCGGCCTGCACGAGCGCTGGGCGCCGGGAACTCCCGTGCTGATCCGCGACCACATCAACCTGACCGCGACGTCGCCCATCGAGGGCGCGCACTTCGTGGATCTCACCGACCTGTACAGCGCGAGGATCCGCTCCCTGTGCCAGGAGATCGAGCCCGGTCTGGAGGAGGGTGTCTACGTGCAGTTCCCCGGACCGCACTACGAGACCCCGGCCGAGATCCGGATGGTGCGTGCCATCGGTGGGGACCTGGTAGGGATGTCCACCACGCTCGAGGCGATCGCCGCCCGCGAGGCGGGCCTGGAGGTGCTGGGCATCTCGCTGGTCACCAACCTCGCCGCCGGCATCACCGGCGAGCCGCTCGACCACGAGGAGGTCCTGGAGGCCGGCCGGGCGTCCGCGGCCCGGATGGGCAGCCTGCTCGCCGCGATCGTGCCCAAGATCTGATGCGGCTGCTCATCACCGGAAGCCGCCGGCACGATCGGCTCGGTGCTGTGTCCCGGCCTCGTCGACCGCGGCCACGACGTGACCGGCATCGACCTGACTAGCACACCGGCGGGGTTCACCGGGGCCTGGGCGACACCGGCTGACGCGGCCGAGGCCGCGCACGTCGGCGGGGACTACGCCACCTCGGAGTACCACCGACCCGCCGTCGAGAGACCACGTCGAGCCACGGCTTCCGACTAGCCTGCGGTCTCATGGACGCTTCCCCGATCCCCGCTGAGCTGCTCGACCGCGCCCGCGCCTGGGCCGCGGGGGACCCCGACGAGGAGACGCGCGCCGAGCTGGAGCGGCTGGTCGCCCTCGCCGAGGACGCCCCGCTCGGCCGAGCGGCCGCGGAGGTCCAGGACCGGTTCGCCGGGACGTTGGAGTTCGGCACCGCGGGCCTGCGTGGCGCGCTGGGGGCCGGCCCGAACCGCATGAACCGGGTGGTCGTGACCCGGGCCGCGGCCGGCCTCGCGTCGTACCTGCGCAAGAACGGGGCCGACGAGGGCGACACGGTGGTCATCGGGTACGACGCGCGGCACCGCTCCGAGGACTTCGCGCGCGACACCGCCGAGGTGATGCGCGGGGCCGGGCTGGGCGCCCTGGTGCTCCCCCGCCCGCTGCCCACCCCCGTGCTCGCCTACGCGATCCGCGCGCTCGGCTGCGTCGCCGGGGTGATGGTCACCGCCTCGCACAACCCACCTCAGGACAACGGCTACAAGGTCTACCTCGGCGACGGCAGCCAGATCGTGCCGCCCGTGGACGCGGAGATCGCGGCTGCGATCGAGGCGGTGGGTCCGCTGGCCGCCCTGCCGCGCGGCGACGACTGGACCCGCCTCGACGACACCGTGGTGGACTCCTACCTCGACGCCGTGGCCGGGATCGTCGACTCTTCGGGGCCGCGGCAGCTGACCGTGGTGCACACGCCGCTGCACGGGGTCGGTGGTGCGACCGTGCTTGAGGCGATGCGGCGCGCCGGCTTCGCCGCTCCGCACGTGGTCCCCGAGCAGGCCGACCCGAACCCGGACTTCCCCACCGTGGCGTTCCCGAACCCCGAGGAGCCCGGCGCGATGGACCTGGCGATGGCGCTCGCGGCGCGGGTCGATGCCGACCTGGTGGTCGCCAACGACCCGGACGCGGACCGGTGCGCGGTCGCGGTGCCCGGGCCGCACGGCTGGCGGCTGCTGCGGGGCGACGAGGTGGGTGTGCTGCTGGCGGATGCCATGCTGCGCAGGGGGGTCACCGGGGTGTACGCCACCACGATCGTGTCCTCCTCGCTGCTCGGTGCGATGGCCACGGCCGCGGGCCAGGAGTACCGCGAGACGCTGACCGGCTTCAAGTGGCTCGGCCGCGTGGAGGGACTCGCGTTCGGCTACGAGGAGGCGCTGGGCTACTGCGTGGCCCCGTCGCTGGTGCGCGACAAGGACGGCATCTCCGCCCTGCTGCGGGTCCTGGAGCTGGCCGCAGCCCTGAAGGCGGAGGGCCTGACCCTGGAAGACCGGCTGGACGACATCGCCCGCCGCCACGGTCTCTACGCCACCGACCAGCTGTCCGTGCGGGTCACCGACCCGGGCATGATCGCCGCCGCGATGGACCGGCTTCGCGGCGCGCCGCCCGCGACGCTCGGCGGGCTGGCGGTGGAGCGGGTCGACGACCTGACCCGACCCACCTCGGAGCTCCCCGCCACCGACGGGCTGCGCTTCCGGCTCGCCGACAACGGCCGTGTCGTGGTGCGTCCCTCCGGCACCGAGCCGAAGATCAAGTGCTACCTCGAGGTGGTGGTCCCGGTGGAGGAGTCCCCCGGCGGGGTGGACGCCGCCCGGATCGCCGCCTCGGGTCGGCTGGATGCGATCCGCGCTGACCTCGCCCACGCCGCCGGCCTCTGAGTTGTCACTAGGTCACCCGGTCATAGCCGGGTGACCTACGGACAAGTCGGTGAATCAGAACGCGAAGGTCACGGCGAAGGCGACGGCGAGCACGACCAGGCCGGTGATCTCCGGCCACGCCGGCAGCCGTCTGACCCGTCCCTGAGGTGGTTCATCGCCCAGCTTCTTGCGCTCCGTCTCCACGAGATCCTCGATGCTGGTGACCACGTAGGTCTCGTAGAGCATCCCGGTCTGGTCGTTGGCGGGACGGTCCGCGTCCTCGGCGTACTTCTGAAGCCGCTCCATGCCGAACAGCATGGAGATGCCGCGCCGGTTGCTCTTGAACATGCTGTGCCGGGAACGGCCGATGCCCACACAGACGTAGCGGCGCTCACCGACCCACACGTTGAGGGTCTGCCGGACGGTCACCGCGTCGATGAGCGCGAGCGGGATCTCGATGTCCATCATCGAGTTCTTCAACCGCAGAGCTCCTGGGAACACCGCAGCGCGCGGGCGCAGCAGCGCCACCCAGGCGACCACCCCGGCCAGCGCGAACCCGAGGCCGACCCGCAGCCCGGTGAGCGTGTGCACCGACACCGCGACGTAGACGACGGCGAACGCGCATATCGCCAGTCCGGTGAAGCCGATGATGAAGCCGTTGGTGGGTTTGAACCGGACGATCGGGGCGTCCGGACTCGTGCCGTTCGTGGGGGCCATGAGCCCGATTCTGCCGGTTGCGCGGTGGCGCCCCGCAACCACCGCCTGCCACATATGCTTGGCCGGTGACCACACTGTCGAGCAGCCGGACGGCTGGTGCCGCGGCCGGGCCGGATGGGCTGACAGCTGAGCTGGCCCAGGCGACGTCCTCCGACGCGGCGTTGCGCAGGTTCCTGCACGGCCTGCCGGGGGTGGACCAGGTCGGCGCGGAGGAGCGTGCCGCCTCGTTGGCGACCCGGTCGATCAAGACGTCGTCGAAGGAGCTCGCCATCGACCTGGCGATCCGGATGGTGGACCTGACCACGCTGGAGGGCCAGGACACGCCGGGGAAGGTCCGCGCGCTGTGCGCCAAGGCGGTGCGCCCCGACCCGTCCGACCCGTCATGCCCGTCGGTGGCCGCGGTGTGCGTGTACCCGGACCTGGTGACAGTGGCCAAGGAGGCGCTGGGCGACTCCGGCGTGCACGTGGCGTCGGTGGCGACGGCGTTCCCCTCGGGACGTGCCGCGATGGCGGTCAAGATCGCGGACGCCCGCGACGCCGTGGCGGCCGGCGCGGACGAGGTGGACATGGTCATCGACCGCGGGGCGTTCCTGTCCGGGCGCTACCTCGAGGTGTTCGACGAGATCGTCACGGTGCGGGAGGCGTGCGAGCGCGCCGAGGGGCCCCGCGCGCACCTGAAGGTGATCTTCGAGACCGGCGAGCTGGCCACCTACGACAACGTACGACGAGCGTCGTGGCTGGCGATGGTCGCCGGAGCTGACTTCATCAAGACCTCGACCGGGAAGGTGCAGCCGGCGGCCACCCTGCCGGTGACCCTGGTGATGCTGGAGGCGGTGCGGGACTTCCGTGCGATCACCGGACGGATGGTCGGCGTGAAGCCGGCGGGTGGGATCCGGGCGAGCAAGGACGCGATCCGCTACCTGGTGATGGTCAACGAGGTGGCCGGGCCCGACTGGCTGGACCCGGACTGGTTCCGGTTCGGCGCGTCCTCGCTGTTGAACGACCTGCTGATGCAGCGGATGAAGATGAAGACCGGTCGGTACTCCGGCCCCGACTACGTCACGTTGGACTGAGGGCGATGGCTACGAGATTCGAGTACGCGCCGGCTCCCGAGTCGCGGTCGATCGTCGATCTCGCCTCGTCGTACGGGCTGTTCATCGACGGCGAGTTC
>DASSKA010000167.1:0-2164 GCA_035690905.1 Nocardioidaceae bacterium
GCACCGCCCGATCTCGGCCGGCGAGAAGCTGCAGGTCACCTGTCGGCCGCAGGCTCTGCGGCCACACCCGAAGGGCCGGGCCTTCGACATCGCCACCGAGGTGCACTCGGCCGGCGAGCTGGTCTGGGAGGAGACCACCACTCTGCTGCGGCGCGGCCATGGCGAGCCGGACGCGGACTCGGGGCCGCCCTTCGAGGAGGTGCCGCCGTCGGGCGTCTGCTGGCGGCTGCCCGCCGACCTGGGACGGAGGTACGCCGCGGTCTCCGGCGACCACAACCCGATCCACCTCTACCGGCTCACCGCCAAGGCGTTCGGCTTCCCCCGCCAGATCGTGCACGGCATGTGGAGCAAGGCCCGCTGTCTGTCCGCGCTCGAGGGCCGGCTCCCCGAGGCGGTCACCGTCGAGGTGGCGTTCAAGAAGCCGGTGCTGCTTCCCGGCGCGGTGGCCTTCGGCGCCCGTCGTACGGGAGGAGGTGGAGGACGCCACGCCGCCCACGCGCGCTGGGAGTTCTCGCTGACCAGCCCGAAGTCCGGTGCGCCCCACCTGCTCGGCCGCGCCACACCCGCCTGAGGGTCAGCGGTGGCGCCCGAACCGGAAGGTGGTCACGTCGCTGGTGGACCGGCTGCCAGTCGGGGTGAGCCGCAGCGAGAACGTCGCGGTGGCCGGGTCCCAGGTGCCGACGTCGGTGGTGCCGTCGCCGTCCCAGTCCCCGGTCACCGGAAGGTCGCTGCCGGTGCCGAACGGGACCGTGGTGAGCGTGACCGAGCCGTCGGCGTAGCCGATGCGCAGCGTGAACGTCGCCGCCGCCGGGTCGAAGACCCCCACGTCGGTGACCCCGTCGGCGTTCCAGTCCCCGGTGACCGGGATGCTGCCCACGGCACCGAGCGGCACCCGGACCAGCGTTCCGTCGCCGTCGCGCAGCAGGAAGGTCGCGGTCGCCGCCGAGAACACACCGACATCGGTGCGGCCGTCGCCGTCCCAGTCCCCGGTCACCGGCCGGTTGGTGCGCCGGCCGAGCACCACACTGGTCGTGGTCCCGTCGCCGTTGCGCAGCAGGAACTCGCGGGCGCCCGGCCGGCGCACCCCCACGTCCGTCGTACCGTCGCCGTCCCAGTCGCCGGTCACCGGCACGTCCCGGCCGCGGCCGAAGCCGACCGCCTCGGGCGTGCCCCCGTCGACGGCGAACCGGAACACCCCGGCGCGCGCCCTGCTGCGGAACACCCCGACGGTGTCGGCGCCGTCCGCGTTCCGGTCCGCGCTGACCGGCACGTCCGGGCAGTTCGCCGAGGCCAGCGTTGTGCCAGCGGTGTACACCGAGCCGTGGAACCACACCGGGCGGTCCACGCCGTCGACGCGCTCCTCGAAGTGCAGGTGCGCCCCGGTCGCGTTCCCGGTGTCGCCGACCTGGCCGACGATGCCGCCCTGGTCGATCTGCTGGCCCTGCACCACCCAGACCGCCTTCAGATGGGCGTACACCGTGCTGTTGCCGTCCCCGTGGTCGATGACCACGTAGCGCCCGTAGCTGGTGTCGCCGAGGTCGGCGACCCGGGTCACCGTGCCCGCGGCCGCCGCGAGCACCAGCCGTCCGTAGTCACGTGGCCGGGTGAAGTCCAGCGCCAGCGGGCTCGGGCTGTGCGTGGCCCGGGTGTCGCCGGTCCACGCCTGAGCGCACGGGAAAGGCATCTCGTAGTCGACCGTGGGGGCGGTGCTCGTGGTGGTGGTGCCGGCCGCGGCCGCGGGTGCGACCGCGAGCAGGCCGGCCAGTACGGCCAGGGCGGGCGGCACCGGCCGGAGCAGCGCGGAACGCAGCGGGCAACCGCTCACGGCGGGGATCCTCTCGGCGCGGGAGACGTCTCACCGGCCACACGCGGCTCAGTGAGCGCAGTCCGTCTCAGGAAGCTCAACCGTAGACAGTATCCCGGCGCGTCTGCCCAGGTTTTGGGCAAATTGTGTGCTAGCGCATCAGCCCTGGCCGATGGTCGCCTCGTCGGGCGCCGACAGCGTGAGCACCGCCTCGGTGACGTGCTGCTGCTCCTCGAGCTGGTGCTCCAGCCGGCGCAGCGTGGTGGCCACCTCCGACTCGACGGCCTCGCCCTCCAGGTCGATGCTGGCCACGAGCAGCACCTGCCGGGGTCCGACGTACTCCAGCCGCAGGTAGGTCAC
>DASSKA010000168.1:0-18601 GCA_035690905.1 Nocardioidaceae bacterium
GCTCCGCGGTCGCGAACTCGGCCACCAACGGCGTGCCGTCGGCCCCGTAGGCCTTGACCTGCTCCATCCCGGGCAGCACCCGGCCGTGCTCGTCGGTGGGCACACTGTCCTCGTTGTGCACATCGGCCCAGCCGGCCACCAGCATCAGCTCGAAGGCCTGCCGCCCCAGCACGGCACGACGGTTGGCGTCCAGGGCATCGGCAAGCCCCCGACCCTCCAACCCATCCAGAACCTCGAACATGCCAACGACACTACGGACACGCACCGACACTTTCCGGCCCGAAACCGGGCCCGGACACCCCTCACGAGGGACACCAGAAAGCAAAGAACTTCCCGGCTGGTCAGTCCTCGACGCCACGCGCGAGCAGTGCCTCGCCCAGAGCGTCCGCGTGGCGCAGCGAACGCACCACCAGCGGCACCGCGAACGCCCGGGGGCTCGCCGTGAGACCACGAGCCCGCTGCGCGTCACGTACTTCCTCGGCGAGCCCGACCACCACCGGCACGCAGCGGATCCCGAGAGCCAGCACGAGGCCGATGCGCTCAGAATCGACGCCGACGTGTCGTAGCGGCCTGAGGAGCGCGACCAGAGCGTCGACCATCGCGTCGGTTCGCGTGGTCAGCGTGACCAGCCCGGCAAGGAGCACCAGGGCAACCACCACCCCGACCACCACGAACGCGCGAGCCCATCCGTCCAGGAACACGTGCACGACGGCGGCGAAGCCGACCACCCACAGCAGCGGTCTGATCTGGGCGACGGCGGTGCGGATCGGGATGCGCGCAACGGCGTAGCCCACGACCACCGCGAGCAGCGCGGCGGCGACCTCCCACGTCCGATCCAGGAACACCGACGCGACGCCGAGCGCCAGCATCAGCAGCAGCTTCAGCACCGCGGGTGCTCGATGCACCGGCGAGGCGCCCGGCTGGTAAAGGCCGAGCGGGTTCACCCGAACCCTCCGGCGAAGGCGCGGCCGCTCATGACATCAGCTTCCGGTAGTAGGTGACCGCCTCGTCCGGAGTCGCATCAAGCACCAGCCGGCCCTCGTCGAAGACCAGCACCCGGTCGAAGCCGTCCAGCAGCTCCAGATGGTGAGTGACGAGCACGACCTGCTGCGGCAGCTCGGCGACCACCCGCCCGATCATCCGGGCATTGCGCAGGTCCAGCAGGGTGGTCGGCTCGTCCATCACCAGCACCTGCGGCTCGGTGACCATCACCGCCGCCAGCGCGAGCAGCTGCTTCTGGCCCCCGGAGAGCAGGTGCGCCGGGTGGTCCGCATGATCTTCGAGCCCGTACGACGCGAGCGCGGCCCGCACGCGCTCGGAGATCGCCTGTCTCGAGAGGCCGCGCCGGCGGAGACCGAAGCCGATGTCCTCGGCCACCGTCGGCATCACGATCTGCGCATCGGGGTCGGTGAAGCAGAAGCCCACCCTCCGCCGTACCGCCTTCCCGTCGCGGCGGGTGTCCAGCCCGTCCACCCGCACGCCGCCGTCGACCGGCAGCACCAGCCCGTTGAGCAGCCTCGCGAACGTGGACTTGCCCGACCCGTTCGCACCGATCACCCCGACCCGCTGCTCGGTCAGCCGCACCGACACATCGGCGAGCACCTGCCGGTCGCTGCCCGGGTAGCGGTGGCCGACGCCCGCGACCTCGATCACGGCCATCGCTCGACCACCATCGCGACCCCCTGGCCGCCGCCTGCCGCGATGGCCGCCAACCCGAGGCGTCCCCGCCCCTGCCGGACGATCTGGCTGAACAGGCGTACGACGAGCACCGCACCCGATGCGCCCCACGGATGCCCCAGGGCCAGCGCCCCACCCTCGGGACAGACACGTTCCGGGTCGAGGCCGAGCTCGTCGCAGCAGGCGAGGATCTGCCCGGCGAACGCCTCGTTGAGCTCCACCACGTCGATCTCGTCCAGGGAGAGCCCTGCGCGCGAGAGCGCGAGCCGCACGGCCGGCACCAGGCCGAGGCCGGGACGGTTCGGGTCGACACCGGCCGTGGCGGTCGCCAGCAGCCGGAGGCCGGGACGGTCCAGCTCGCGCGCGGTTCCCTCGTCGGCCAGGGCGACGACCGCCGCGCCGTCGCTGATCCCGCAGGAGTTTCCCGCGGTGACCGTCCCCCGAGAGCGGAACGTCGGCCGCAGACGCGCCAGCCGCTCCTCGGTCAGCCCGGTGCGAGGCCGCTCATCGCGGCACACCGACCCGATCGGAACGATCTCGTCGTCGAACCCGCCGGCTGCCGCCGAGGCAGCGGCCCGGGCGTGTGACCGGGCGGCGTAGGCGTCCTGCCGAGACCGACCGATCCTGGCGTCCTCGGCCAGCAGGTCGGCGGCCAGCCCCATGTCCGGGTCGCCGATCGACTCCGGTGCGAACGGTGCCCGCTCATAGCGCTCCGGGGGCCCGCCCGGCCCGGGAGGCCAGAACCGCCACGGGGCGGTGGACACAGACTCGACGCCGCCGGCGAGCACGATCCCGCGGGTCCCGGCGAGCAGCGCCGCGCCCACCTCGACGGCGGCAAGGCCGCTCGCGCACTGCCTGTCGACGGTCAGCGCCGGAACGCTGTCCGGCAGCCCGGCGCACAGTGCGGCGACCCGGGCCACGTCGCCACCGGGCCCCATGCAGTTGCCGAGCAGCACCTCACGGACCTCCGCCGGGCCCACGGCGTCGTGCACGGCGCGCAGCACCGGCGCAGCCAGCGAGGCGGCCGACAGGTCCGAGAGGCCGCGCCCGGCGGTGCCGATGGGGGAGCGCAGCGCCTCGACCAGGACCAGGCCCTCGGGAGCGCCGGCGCGGGTCACGACGACCACTCGGTCACGAGCCGCCTCATCCCGCCGGCGGCCCCGGCGAGCGCGGCGAGCCGCACACGGTCCACCTTGCCCGCCTCGGTCAGCGGCAGGTGTGGCCGGTGGAACCAGGATCTGGGGCGCTCGGCGCCGGCGAGGACCTCCCGCGCCCGCGCTCGCACCGGGTCGAGATCCGACGCGTCGGTGAGCACCACCGACAGCACCGCCCCGAGACGGTCATGGGGAGCGCCGACCACGATCACCTCCCCGCGAGCCCCCGGTCGGAGCACCGCCTCGACGTCGGTGACCCGGACGGTGACGCCGGCGGTGGTCACCGCGTCCGGGCGGCCGAGCACGGTGAGGAACCCGTTCTCCAGGCGGCCGCGGTCACCCACGGTGGCGAACCCGTCGGGGCAGACGCGCAACGGCCCCGTCCCCGCGTCGTACCCCTCACAGGCGTACGCCGAGCGCGCCCAGATCTCCGAGTCCCGGACCTCGACCTCGACACCCGGGAACGGCGCGAGCGCTTCCCGGTGCGGCCCCCACGCGACGAACGACAGCTCGGCGGCGCCGTAGTAGTGACACACGTGCGCACCGGCCGCCGTGGCCTGCTCGTGCAGCGCCGGGGAGAGGCCGTCACCGGCCACCATGACGACCACGCCGGTCAGCTCCTCGAGTGAGCGGTCGAGCGCCGCGGGAGTGAGCACCGCGTGCGTCGCCTCCCCGGCGGTGGGGACCAGCTGCGCACCGACGTAGCGGGCGTGCACGACCGCGAACAGGCTCATCGTCGAGGACAGCGGCCCGGGGACCCACACGCGGGACGAGGGCGACAGCCCGGTCAGCTCCTCCACGTGCGGGAAGGACCGCACCCATGAGGCTGTCGAGCGCACCACGGTGCGGGGGCGGCCTGTGGAGCCGGAGGTGGGCAACGTCACCGGCGTGCCGGTCTCGTGAGCGCGCAGGAACGTGGCCACCGGGTCGGCGGATCCGGCAAGCCGGACCGGCTCAGACTGCGACCTCATCCTTCTCCCGCTGCCGGGCGCGTGGGTGGAGCAGACCTGGGTACGCCGCGTGCACCCCGCGCGCGACGAGGGCGGCGATCACCACCTTGACCAGGTCGCCGGGGACGTAGATCCAGGTGGCGACGAGGGCGGCCGGGAGCGACAGGTGAAGCACCGCTGCCAACCCGAGGATGCCGCCGAGGTACATCACCACGATGCCGCCGACGAAGTTGGCGACCAGCCCCCAGTGCAGCCTGTACGGCGCGCCGCCGCGCTCGGTGATCCAGCCGATGACGTAGGCCGCAATCGGGAAGACGAGCAGGAAGCCGACGCTGGAGCCGGCGAAGACCCCGAGTCCGCCTCGGCCACCGGCCAGCACCGGCAGCCCGACGGCCGCCAGGACCAGGAACAGCACGAGCGAACCGAAGCCGCGCCGCGCACCGAGGATCGAGCCGGCGAGCATCACGCCGAGGCTCTGGGCGGTGATCGGCACCGCGAAGCCAGGCGGGGTGAACGCGGGCACGATGCCCAGCGCCGCGACCACGCCGGCGAAGATGGCCACCAGGGCCAGGTCGCGAGCGGAGCTTCGCGGCCCGGGGGAGGACACGGACGAGGACACGGGGTTCGCCTTTCCGGCGGGACAGCGGACCTGCAAAGTCTAGGCTGGCCGCGTGCTGCGTAGACTGGCCCCCATGAGGCGCGCGATGGACTGAGCGGACGCACCGGCTGTCCCTGCTCGTCCCGTGTCCCACGCCAGAGGTTCGTCTTCATGCTCACCGCCAACAAGCTTGAGATCCGCGCGGGCGCGCGCCTGCTCATGCAGGACGTCTCCTTCCGGATCGCGCCGGGGGACAAGGTCGGTCTGGTCGGCCGCAACGGCGCAGGCAAGACCACGCTGACTCGCATCCTCGCCGGGGAGGGACTGCCGGCTTCCGGGAAGGTCTCGTGCAACGGCAGCGTCGGCTACCTGCCCCAGGACTCGCGCGCCGGCGACCCGGAGACCACGGCGCGGCAGCGGATCCTGTCCGCCCGCGGCCTCGACGAGGTGGTCCGCCGGCTGCGCGAGGCCGAGCAGGAGATGGCCTCGAGCGACCCCGAGCGGCGGGACCGCGCCATGCGCCGCTACGAGCGCGCGGACGCAGACCTGCACGCGAGCGGCGGGTACGCCGCGGAGGCGGAGGCCGCGCAGATCGCGGCCAGCCTGAACATCGAGGACCGGGTGCTGGGCCAGCCGTTGCGGACGCTGTCCGGTGGCCAGCGGCGCCGCGTCGAGCTGGCCCGCATCCTGTTCTCCGGCGCCGAGACACTGCTCCTCGACGAGCCCACCAACCACCTGGACGCGGACTCGGTCCTGTGGCTGCGGGAGTTCCTTAAGGCGCACAAGGGCGGCCTCGTGGTGATCAGCCACGACGTGGGTCTGCTGGAGGCGTGCGTCAACAAGGTGCTGCACCTGGACGCCAACCGCGCGGAGATCGACGTCTACAACATGGGTTGGGACGCCTACCTCGCCCAGCGCGAGACCGACGAGCGTCGCCGCAAGCGAGAGCGGCTCAACGCAGAACGCAAGGCGGGCACGCTGCTCGAGCAGGCGAACAAGATGCGGGCCAAGGCGACCAAGGCGCAGGCGGCGCAGAACATGATCCGCCGCGCCGAGCGGATCCTGGCCGATGTCGAGGGCGAGCGTGTCGTTGACCGGGTGGCGCGCATCCAGTTCCCGTCCCCGGCCGCGTGCGGCAAGACTCCGCTCACCGCCGCCGAGCTGTCGAAGTCCTACGGGTCGCTGGAGGTGTTCACCGACGTCGACCTGGCCATCGACAAGGGCAGCAGGGTGGTGGTCCTCGGCCTCAACGGCGCCGGCAAGACCACCCTGCTGCGCATCCTGGCGGGCATCGACTCCGCGGACACCGGGGAGGTGCGGCCCGGGCACGGGCTGAAGCTTGGCTACTACGCCCAGGAGCACGAGACGCTGGACACCTCCAGGACCGTGCTGGAGAACCTCCACGGCGCCGCGCCGCAGCTGACCGACACCGAGGCGCGCAGCGTCCTCGGGTCCTTCCTGTTCAGTGGCGACGACGCGACGAAGCCGGCCGCCGTGCTGTCCGGGGGCGAGAAGACCCGGCTGGCTCTGGCGATCCTCGTCGTCTCCAGCGCCAACGTGCTGCTGCTCGACGAGCCCACCAACAACCTCGACCCGGCCTCGCGCGAGGAGGTGCTGGGCGCCATACGCGCCTACCAGGGCGCCATCGTGCTGGTCACCCACGACGAGGGCGCTGTGCAGGCGCTCGAGCCGGACCGGGTGCTGATCCTGCCCGACGGCGTCGAGGATCTGTGGAGCGAGGACTACGCCGAGCTCGTCTCGCTGGCCTGACCCCGCTCGCACTAGGCTTCGGGAATGGTGACGGGAACCGGCGAGGAAGAGCTGCTGCGGCGCGCCGGCGTGCAGCTGGAGGTGCAGGGCGCGGTCGCCACGGTCACGCTGAACCGGCCGGAGGTGAAGAACGCCCAGACGCCCGCCACCTGGGCTGCGCTGCGCGCGGCCGGTGCGGCCCTCGGCCCGGACGTGCGGGTGGTCGTGGTGCGCGGTGCCGGGGACTCCTTCTCCTCCGGGCTGGACCGCAGGCTGCTGACCCCCGAGGGTGTCGACGGTGAACGTTCGATGCTCGAGCTGATGCGCGCACCGGGCGACGAGCTCGCCGAGACGATCGCGGGCTACCAGGAGGGTTTCACCTGGCTGCGCCGCAGCGAGTTCGTGAGCATCGCCGCAGTGCAGGGCCACGCGATCGGGGCCGGCTTCCAGCTGGCCCTGGCCTGCGACCTGAGGGTGCTCGCCGACGATGCGCGGCTGTCCATCCGGGAGCCGTCGCTGGGCCTGGTCCCCGACCTGACGGGAACAAAGCCCCTGGTGGAGCTTGTTGGCTACTCGCGAGCACTGGAGATCTGCGCGACCGGCCGCGTCGTGGGCGCTGAGGAGGCCCACGACCTCGGTCTGGCGACCGCGGTGGTGCCCAGGGCAGAGCTGGACGGCGCGGTGGCCGACCTGGTCGGCGCGCTCACCGCCCCGCCGCACGGCGCGGTGAGCGAGACGAAGGCGCTCCTCCAGACCGCTGCGGCGCTCGACTTGGAGGAGCAGCGGCGAGCGGAACGGCAGGCGCAGGTGCGCCGGTTCCGGGAGCTCTCGGGGAGGGACTGACCTGGCGCTGCGGCGCCGAGAACGGAGAACGTCGTGTCGATGCACGCGGGCATGGGGCCGGTGTGGCGCAACCTCCGCACCGACCGCAGCGTGACGTCGCAACGGCTGGCCCGCGACACCGTGCGCCGGGTTGTCCGCTTCGCGCGGCCACACCGGGGACTGATCGGCATCTTCCTGGTGCTCACCGTCATCGACTCGGTGCTCGTGATCGTGCCGCCGCTGCTGCTCAAGAGCATCCTCGACAACGGCATCCGTCAAGGCGATGCCCGGCTGGTCACCCTGCTGGCGCTCGCGGTCGCCGGTGTCGCGGTGGTCGACGCCGGGCTGAGCCTGGCCGAGGGGTGGCTGTCCGCGCGCATCGGCGAGGGCCTCATCTACGACCTGCGCACCGGCGTGTTCGCGCACGTGCAGCGGATGTCGCTGGCGTTCTTCACCCGCACCCAGACCGGAGCCCTGGTGTCGCGGCTCAACAACGACGTGATCGGCGCCCAGCGTGCCTTCACCTCGACGATGTCCAGCGCTGTCGCCAACGTGGTCAGCGTGATCGCGGTGGGCATCACCATGATCGCGCTGAGCTGGCAGGTCACCCTGCTGTGCCTGCTCCTGTTCCCGTTCCTGCTGCTCGCCTCCCGCTGGGTCGGGACCAGGCTCGCCGGCCTCACCAGGGACCAGATGAACGGCAACGCCGACCTCGGCAACAACATGACCGAGCGGTTCAACGTCGCGGGCGCGATGCTGCTCAAGCTGTTCGGCCGTCGCGACGAGGAGGACCGGCTGTTCGCCGACCGGGCCGAGGTGGTCCGCGACCTCGGCGTGCGGATCGCGGTGGTCACCCGGGTGTTCGCGGCCAGCCTGCTGCTGATCCCGTCCCTGGCCACCGCGCTGCTGTACGGCGTAGGCGGCAACCTGGTGATCCACAAGGCGCTCACGATCGGAACCCTCATCGCGCTGTCCACCCTGCTGCTCCGCCTGCTGGGCCCGCTGCAGGGGCTGTCGAACGTGCGGGTGGACGTGATGACCGCGCTCGTCAGCTTCGAGCGGGTCTTCGAGGTGCTGGACCTGCCGTCGATGGTCCAGGAGCGCCCGGACGCCGTGGTGCTCCCCAAGACCGCGGCCCGCGTGGAGTTCGACGGGGTCGCGTTCCGCTACCCCCGCGCCGACGAGGTCTCCCTCGCCAGCCTGGAGCGGGTCGCCAGCCTCGACACGCATGACAGCGGCATGGTGCTCAAGGACATCTCGTTCACCGCCGAGCCCGGCCAGATGGTCGCCCTGGTCGGCCCGTCCGGTGCCGGCAAGACCACCATCACGCACCTGGTGGCCCGGCTGTACGACGCGACCGGCGGCGCCGTGCGCGTCGACGGGCACGACGTCCGCGAGGTCACCCTGCAGTCCCTGGAGGACGCTGTCGGCTACGTCACCCAGGACGCGCACATGTTCCACGACACGATCCGCGGCAACCTGCTCTACGCCAAGCCCGAAGCCACCGATGAGGAGATCTGGCAGGCCCTCGCCGACGCGCAGATCCGCGCCCTGGTGGCCGCGCTGCCCAGCGGCCTCGACACCGTGGTGGGGGACCGTGGCTACCGGCTCTCCGGAGGGGAGCGGCAGCGCCTGGCGATCGCCCGGTTGCTGCTCAAGGCGCCGTCGATCGTGGTGCTCGACGAGGCGACGGCACACCTGGACTCCGAGTCCGAGGTAGCCGTGCAGCGGGCCCTCGACCGGGCGCTCGAGGGCCGCACCTCGCTGGTGATCGCGCACCGGCTGTCCACGGTCCGCAACGCCGACAAGATCCTGGTCGTCGACGAGGGCCGGGTGGTGCAGTCGGGCACCCACGAGTCGCTGCTCGTCCAGGGCGGCCTCTACGCGGACCTGTACGCCACCCAGTTCGCGGTGCGCAGCGCCTGACAAGATGTCCGGTATGGACCTCGGACTCGCTGACCGCGTCTTCATCGTCACCGGAGGGGCGGGCGGCCTCGGCCGGGCCACCGCCGACGTGCTGGTCGCCGAGGGAGCCCGGGTGGTTGTCTCGGGCCGGACGCAAGAAGCGCTGGACACGGCGGTCGAGCAGCTCGGTGCGGATCGGGCGCACGGCGTGGCCGCCGACAACGCCGACCCGGCGACTCCGGCGCTGCTGGTGGACGCGGCGAAGGAGCGGTTCGGCCGCCTGGACGGCGGGCTGATCTCGGTGGGCGGCCCGGCGGCCGGGCCGGCCCTGGAGATGACCGACGAGCAGTGGAACCAGGCCTGGGAGGCCGTGTTCCTCGGCGCGGTCCGTCTCGGCCGGCACCTCGTCACCAGCCTCGACCCGGGTGGCTCGGTGGCGTTCGTGCTCTCGTCGTCGGTGAAGGTGCCCCTCAAGGGACTGGCCATCTCCAACGGGCTACGCCCCGGGCTGGCCATGGTCGCCAAGAACCTCGCCGACGAGATCGGCCCGCGCGGGGTGCGCGTGAACGGGTTGATGCCCGGCCGGGTGGAGACCGACCGAGTGCGCTACCTCGACGAGATCACCGGCGACGCCGCCGCGGCCAAGGAGAGAAACGTCACCAACATCCCTCTCGGCCGCTACGGCGAGCCGGAGGAGTTCGGCCGGGTGGCGGCCTTCCTGCTCTCTCCGGCGGCGTCGTTCGTGACCGGCGCGATGGTCCCCGTCGACGGCGGGATGCTGCGCACCCTCTAGGTCCGTGTCCCTTCCGGCTGCTCGGCCGGCGCTTCCTGGTCGGGCTTCTCCGCGTGCAGCTTCTTGCGCTCGTCCCAGGCCAGGTAGCCGAAGCCGAACACCGCCAGCGCCGCGAAGAACCACCACTGCAGCCCGTAGAAGAAGTGCGGGCCGTTGGACAGGTCGGGCCGCTCCGCGCGCAACGGCGGGTGCGCCGGCCTCGGCGACTCGGTGAGCGCCTCCACGTAGCCCCGGTAGAGCGGGTACGCCACCGTCTTCGCGATCTGGGTGCTGGAGATCAGCCGGGTGGAGCGGTGGGTGACGACGGTGGCGCTGCCCTCGGCGTTGGGCTGCACCCAGCCCACCACGGTCACCTGCCCGGACGGCGGCGGGGGGAGCTTCGCCGGGGACTCACCGACGTTGCTGGTAGCCACCCAGCCACGGTCGACGAGCAGGGCGGCCCCCGAGGCGGTCCTCAGCGGGGTGACCAGGTCCACGCCGGGCTGGCCGTTGCGGGTCTGGTAGCGCAGCACGACGGTGCTCGCCGCGTCGTACTGCCCGGTCGCGGTGACCCGGCGCCACTGCTCGCCGGCCGGGACCGGCCTGCCGGGCGCGAGCAGCCTGGTGGCCGGCACCGGGTCGGCCTTGAGGTTGTGCACGGTGACCGCGTTCTCGGCCTTCCGCTCGGCGAGCCGGTGGAACTGCCAGACGCCGAGCCGGTAGCAGGCCAGCGCGAGCACGACGACGCCCAGCGCGAACAGGATCCAGCGCCGGGTGAACAGGAACCTCACTCTGATCAGGCTAACCTCACCAACCAGCCCCTAGACTGGCCGGGTGAGCACCGCGCCCCTCGTCGACAACTACGGTCGAACCGCCACCGACCTCCGGGTGTCGCTGACCGACCGCTGCAACCTGCGCTGCTCGTACTGCATGCCCGCCGAGGGTCTGGACTGGCTGCCGACCGCGGACGTGCTCACCGATGACGAGGTGGTGCGGCTGATCGCGATCGCGGTCGGCAGGCTCGGTGTCCGTGAGGTGCGGTTCACCGGGGGCGAGCCGCTGGTACGCCGCGGGCTGGTGGACATCGTGCAGCGGACCCACCGGCTGTCCCCGACGCCGGAGATCTCGGTGACCACCAACGGGCTCGGCCTCGAGAAGGTGGCCGGTGCACTGGCGGATGCGGGACTCGACCGGGTGAACGTGAGCCTGGACACCGTCCGCGCAGAGACGTTCCGGACCATCACCCGGCGCGACCGGCTCAAAGACGTGCTGTCCGGCCTCGCCGCCGCCGCCGACGCCGGCCTCGGCCCGGTGAAGGTGAACGCGGTGCTGCTCCGCGGAATCAACGACGACCAGGCCCCCGAGCTGCTGCGCTGGTGCCTCGACCACGGCTACCAGCTGCGGTTCATCGAGCAGATGCCGCTGGACGCGCAGCACCGGTGGCGGCGGGACACGATGATCACCGCGGACGAGATCTTCGCCTCCCTGCAGCAGGAGTTCGACCTCGCGCCCGCGGAGGAGCCGCGCGGAAGCGCGCCCGCCGAGCTGTTCACCGTCGACGGCGGCCCGGCCACCGTGGGCGTGATCGCGTCGGTCACCAGGCCGTTCTGCGGCGACTGCGACCGAGTCCGGCTGACCGCGGACGGGCAGATCCGCAACTGCCTGTTCGCGCGCGAGGAGTCCGACCTGCGTACGGCGATGCGCAAGGGGGCCGACGACGACGAGCTCGCGGAGCGCTGGCGCGCCGCGATGCTGACCAAGCGGCCGGGGCACGGCATCGACGACGTCTCGTTCCTGCAGCCGTCGCGGCCGATGTCGGCCATCGGCGGCTGACCTACTCCCGCCTGTCGTCGCTCTCGGCCGGCTCCACCTCGCGGAGGAAGCCGCGCGCTCCGAGGAAGTCTCCGAGGCTCTCGCGGTGCTGCTCGCAGGCCAGCCAGGTCTTGCGCCGCTCGGGCGTGTGCAGCTTCGGGTTGTTCCAGCGCAGGGCCCAGACGGCCTCCGCCTGGCACCCCCGCGCCGAACAGGACAGCACGCTCACCGCTCCGGACGCTCCTCAGGGCGGCCCTCGATGGACCTGCGGTACATCTCCGGCGAGGTCGGGCCGCCGGTCTCCGGCGCCGCGCCGACGTTGGCCATCACCACCGCGACGTAGGGCAGGACGAACGCCCCCACGAGGAAGATCCACATGAACCAGTGGCCGATGGTGACCACGGTGAGCACGAAGCAGAGCGTGCGGATGGTCATCGAGATGACATAGCGCCGCTGACGGGTGCGGACGTCGGCGCTGTGGCCCTGGCTGGCGCTCGTGATCCGGACGGCGTCAGGATCCCTTCGAGGCATGTACCCCACGGTACGCCGCTGGACGGCACGGTCCCACAGCGGCGGCTAGCCTTGGTCGCACCCACCCGACCAGCGCAGGAGGAGTGCATGTCCGACCGTACCTATCGCGTCACTGAGATCGTCGGCACGTCCCCGGACGGCATCGACCAGGCCATCCGCAACGGCATCGGCCGGGCCGCGAGCACCCTCCGGCACCTCGACTGGTTCGAAGTGACCCAGGTCCGCGGCCAGGTGAAGGACGGGGCCGTGGAGCACTTCCAGGTGGGCCTCAAGCTCGGGTTCCGCCTCGAGGACGACTGACCGATTACGAGTACCAGCGGGTAGCCGCTAGCGTCTGCGCTCGTGAGCAGATCAGTACTCGTCACCGGCGGCAACCGCGGCATCGGCCGGGCCATCGCCGAGGCCTTCTCCCGCAACGGCGACAAGGTCGCGATCACCTACCGCAGCGGCGAGCCACCGCAGGGCTTCCTGGCGGTGCGCTGCGACGTCACCGACCCCGCGTCGGTGGAGAGCGCGTTCAACGAGGTCGAGGCCGAGCACGGCCCGGTCGAGGTGCTGGTCGCGAACGCGGGCATCACCCGCGACCAGCTGATGCTGCGGATGTCGGAGGAGGACTGGTCGGCGGTCCTCGACACCAACCTCACCGGCTCGTTCCGGGTGGCCAAGCGGGCCGCCAGGGGGATGCTCCGCATGCGCCGCGGCCGGATCGTGTTCATCTCGTCCGTGGTGGGGCTGCTCGGCTCGGCCGGCCAGGTCAACTACGCGGCCAGCAAGGCCGGTCTGGTCGGCATGGCCCGCTCCCTCGCCCGCGAGCTCGGCAGCAGGTCCATCACCGCCAACGTGGTCGCGCCCGGATTCGTCGAGACGGAGATGACCGCCGTGCTGCCGGAGGAGAAGAAGGCGGAGTACCGCGCGCAGATCCCGATGCAGCGCTACGCCAGCGTCGAGGAGGTGGCCGGGGTGGTCCGCTGGCTGGCGTCGGACGACGCCGGCTACGTCACGGGTGCCGTCATCCCGGTCGACGGCGGGCTCGGGATGGGACACTGAGCGGCACGGCACCGACACGCGGCGACGGACAGGAGTACGACGACGATGGGCATTCTCGAAGGCAAGCGCGTCCTGGTCGCCGGGGTGACCCTCGACACCTCGATCGGCTTCGCCACGGCCAAGGTCGCCCAGGAGCAGGGCGCGACCGTGCTGATCTCGAACTTCGGCCGGGCGCTGGGCATCACCAGGAGGATCGCGAAGCGGCTGCCGACCGAGCCGCCGGTGCTGGAGCTGGACGTGACCAACCCAGATCACCTGGCCGGCCTCGCCGACGCGGTCCGCGAGCACGTGGACGGCTTGGACGGCGTGGTGCACTCCATCGCCTACGGAAACCCCGAGACGATCCTGGGCGGCAAGTTCCTGGAGGGCCCGTGGGAGGACGTGGCCCAGGCGGTGCAGGTCTCGGCGTACTCCCTGAAGTCCCTGACGGCGGCCTGCCTGCCCCTGATGGGGCCCGGCGCCAGCGTGGTGGGCATGACCTTCGACGCCTCGGTGGCCTGGCCCGGCTACGACTGGATGGGCTTCGCCAAGGGTGCGCTGGAGTCCTGCAACCGGTACCTGGCCCGCGACCTCGGCGCCAAGGGGATCCGCTGCAACCTGGTCAGCGCCGGCGCGCTGCGCACCCTGGCCGCCAAGGCCATCCCCGGGTTCGACCGATTCGAGGAGGAGTGGGCCAAACGCGCTCCGCTCGGTTGGGACCTCACCGACCTCGAGCCGACCGCCCGCAGCGTGGTCGCGCTGCTCAGCGACTTCTTCCCGAAGACCACCGGCGAGATCGTGCACGTCGACGGCGGCTACCACGCAATGGGAGCCTGACCCGACCCGGCAGTCCCGGGCATGGCAAAGTAGGCGCGTGACGAGCCGTCGACTGATCCTGATGCGGCACGCCAAGGCCGAACCGTTCGCGTCGACCGACCGCGAGCGGCTGCTGACAGCGCGCGGCCGCAAGGACGCGGTCGAGGCCGGCGCCTACCTGGCCGGCACGTCGATGATTCCCGACCACGCGGTGATCTCCTCTGCGGTGCGCACCCGGGCGACCTGGGACGCGGTGGCCGAAGGATCGGGGTCCGCGGCCGAAGTCCAGGTCGATGAGTCGGTGTTCACCGGCAGCAGCCCCGAGGTGGTCCTGGACGTGCTGCGCACGCAGCCCGACGATGCTCGCGTGGTGATGTTCGTGGGCCACAATCCAGCCGTCGCGCAGGTGGTGCACCTCCTGGACGACGGCAACGCTGATCCGGACGCGATGCACGGACTGCTGACCGGCTACCCCGTCGCCGCGCTCACGGTGCTGGAGGTCGAGGGGCCCTGGTCCGGGCTCGCGCCGGGCGGCGCCCGGATCGTCGCCTTCCACGTGGGCAAGGGCTGACCGGGCCGCGCCGGCCGGATTCACAGCGGGGGAGCGGGGGTGACGATGCCGGCCTCCGCGTCGGCGGCCTCCACCTCCTCGCGGCTGATGCCGAGCAGGTAGATGATCGCGTCCAGGTAGGGCACGTTCACCGCTGTGTCCGCGGCACGCTGCACCACCGGCTTGGCGTTGAACGCGACGCTCAGCCCCGCCGCGGCCAGCATGTCCAGGTCGTTGGCGCCGTCCCCGATGGCGACCGTTGCCGCCGCCGGAACTCCCGCCTCGGCAGCGAACCTGCGCAACGCCTCGGCCTTGCCGGCCCGGTCCACCACCGGGCCTACCAGCCGGCCGGTCAGCCGGCCGTCGCGCAGCTCGAGCTCGTTGGCCGCCGAGTAGTCGATGCCGAGGTCGGCGGCGATCCGGTCGGTGATGCGGGTGAAGCCTCCGGACACGATCGCGAACCGGTAGCCGAGGCGCCGCAGCGTGCGGACCAGGGTGCGGGCGCCGGGAGCCAGCTCGACGCGGTCGTGGACCCGGTCCAGTGCGGAGACGTCGAGGCCCGCCAGCAGCGCGACCCGCTTGCGCAGTGACTCCTCGAAGTCGAGCTCGCCCCGCATCGCCGCCTCTGTCACCGCGCGCACCTCGGGCAGGCAGCCGGCCTCCTCGGCGAGCATGTCGATCACCTCGCCCTGCACCAGCGTGGAGTCCACGTCCATGACCACCAGCCGCATCCCGTGCCGGAGCAGGCTGGCCGGCTGCACGGCGACGTCGACCTGCTGGCGGGCGGCCTCCTCCGCGAGCACGATGCGCAGCCGCTCGGGCCGGGCCCCGGAGACGTCGAGGTCGATGGCGGTCACCGGGTACCGGGCCATCCGCTGGATCCGGTCGATGTTCGCACCCACGTCGGCGATCCGGCCGGCGATCGCGGCGACCGCGGACGAGCTCAACGGTGCGCCGATGACCGTGACGTAGCTCCGCCCGGCCCGCCGGTCCCGGTTGTCTCCGGTGCCCTGCTCGACCTCCACCTGCAGGTCCAGCTCGGCGCCGACGCGCAGCAGCTCGTCGCGCATCTGCCGCCCGGCCCGCGGCGCGCGCACCAGCACGCCGAGGACCAGCTGGCGACGCAGCAGCATCTGCTCGATGTCGAGCACCTCCACGCCGAACCCGGCGATCGCCTCGAACAACCTGGAGGTGACGCCGGGCCGGTCGATGCCGGTCACGGTGATCAGCAGCGTGTCTTCCATGATCGCCAGAGGTTATCCCTGGAACGGGAACGCGCAGGCCGCCACCAGCGCTCGTCTCGCAGCGTGGTCGAGTGGTGACAGCGCGGCACGCCGTCGCTCGGACTCGGCCGCGGTGAGCGCACCGCCGTCGTCCTCCAGCGCCAGTGAGACGATCGTCCGGCACCGGCTGGCCAGCGCGGCCAGGGTGGTGGAGCGCTGCGACATCGCCCGGGGAACATCGAGATCGGTCTGGCGGCGCAGTGCCATCAGCTCGTCGGCCACCTCCGGCCGCCAGCGGGCCACGTCGAGGTCCGCCAGCCGCGCGGCGGTCTCCAGCAGCACCTGCTGCAGCGCACTCCTCGCCTCGGACGGGTCCGGGACCTGCCGGTGCGACGAGGCCGGGTGCGTCACCCACACCACGCCGGCTCCGGCCCGTGCCGGCACCAGGCCCAGGTCGGTGCCGGTGAGCACCACGCCCTGCCCGGCCTCGATGACCGTGGTGTTGAACGATGCCGGCCCGGCCAGGCCGAGCGGGTCGCCGGGGACCGGCAGCGCCAGGCCGGCCCCCGTGGCGCCCGCGCCCCGCAGCCGGCCGAGCGCCAGGATGAGCGGCACGGCATCCGGCTCCCCGGGGATCCCGGTGACATGGTGCTCGGCGTCGCCGCCGACCACCGCGTCGCGGGTCTCGTCCAGGCTGGCGCGCCCCTCGCACCAGGCCGAGAACCACAGCGCGAAGCGCGCAGCGAGGGGAAGTGCGACAGCCGTGCTCACCTGGCCGAGCCTACGTGGGGGTGCGACCACGCCGGGGCAGGTGCCGTAGGTTTACCCCCGAGTGCCACGACGCAGGTACGCCGACCGTCACCGAGGGAGCAATGGACGCCGTTCTCGAACTCGCCGACGTCTCCATCCGCCGGGGGCAGGCCACCCTGCTCCAGGGCGTCGACTGGACCGTCGAGGAGGACGAACGGTGGGTGGTGCTCGGCCCCAACGGCGCGGGCAAGACCACCCTGCTGCAGGTGGCCTCCGCGCAGATGCACCCGACCAGCGGGGTCGCCGGCATCCTCGGCGAGGTGCTCGGCACCGTTGACGTGTTCGAGCTGCGGCCCCGGATCGGGCTTACCAGCGCCGCGATCGCCGAGCGCATCCCGCGTCACGAGCGGGTGCACGACGTGGTGGTCTCCGCGTCGTACGGCGTCATCGGGCGCTGGCGGGAGAGGTACGACGACCTCGACCACGAGCGCGCTGCCCGGCTGCTCACCGAGGTCGGTGCCCAGCATCTCGCGGAGCGCACCTTCGGGACGCTGAGCGAGGGCGAGCGCAAACGGGTGCAGATCGCGCGCGCGCTGATGACGGACCCGGAGCTGCTGCTCCTCGACGAGCCGGCAGCAGGGCTGGACCTCGGCGGCCGCGAGGACCTGGTTTCCACGCTCTCCGTGCTGGCCATGGACGAGGCGTCGCCGGCCACCGTGCTGGTCTCCCACCACGTCGAGGAGATCCCGCCAGGATTCACCCACGCCCTGCTGCTCAGGCAGGGCTGCGTGGTGGCGGCCGGTCCGCTGGAGCAGGTGCTCACCGAAGAGGTCGTGTCGGCCACGTTCGGCATGCCGCTGCAGCTGTCGCACCAGGACGGCCGCTGGGCGGCCCGCCGAAAGGCGCGTCACCGAGTCTCCTGAACTTGGGCGTCCGGCGCACTAGTGTTGGGGGTATGGAGGCGTTCGGCGCGCACGTGTGGCTGGTGTGGCTCGGGCTGGCCATCTTGCTCGGAGTGCTCGAGCTGTTCAGCCTCAGCCTGATCCTGCTGATGCTTTCGGCTGGTGCGGTCGTCGGCATGGCCCTGGCGCTGGTGAACCTCCCTGTGGGGGTCCAGGTCGTCGGCGCCGTGATCACGTCCGTCGGCATGCTCGCGCTGGTGCGCCCCAACATCATCGCCCGGCTGCACTCCGGTCCCGAGCTGCGGCTCGGCCACCAGGCGCTGGTCGGACGGCAGGCGCTGGTGGTCAGCGAGGTCTCCGCGCAGGCCGGCCAGGTGCGCATCGGCGGCGAGCTGTGGACCGCTCGCCCGTACGACGAGACAGAGGTGATCGAACCAGGCGCGACAGTGGACGTCTTCGAGATACGGGGGGCCACCGCGCTGGTCCACAAGGTGCCGACCCTCGACGGCTAGCGAGGGTCACGAGAGAGAGAAGAGTTGAACACCATGGGGACTGCCGCAGCGATCGTCATCGGGCTGCTGGTCCTGTTCGCCGTCGTCGTGCTCTGGAGGACGGTCCGGATCGTGCCGCAGGCCCGGGCCGGCATCGTCGAGCGGTTCGGGAAGTACAAGACGACCCTTCCGGCGGGGCTGAACGTCGTGGTCCCGTTCGTGGACCGTGTCAGGTACATGATCGACCTGCGCGAGCAGGTCGTCTCGTTCCCGCCGCAGCCGGTGATCACCGAGGACAACCTCGTCGTGTCGATCGACACCGTGATCTACTTCCAGGTCACCGACCCGGTCGCCGCGACGTACGAGATCGCCAACTACATCCAGGCCGTCGAGCAGCTGACCATGACCACGCTGCGCAACATCGTCGGCGGCATGGACCTCGAGCAGACGCTGACCAGCCGCGACGAGATCAACAGCCGGCTGCGCGGGGTGCTCGACGAGGCGACCGGCAAGTGGGGGATCCGGGTGAACCGGGTCGAGCTCAAGGGCATCGACCCGCCGCCGTCGATCAAGGACTCGATGGAGAAGCAGATGCGCGCGGACCGCGACAAGCGTGCCGCCATCCTCACCGCCGAGGGGCAGCGGCAGTCGGCGATCCTGACCGCGGAGGGCAACAAGCAGGCCGCGATCCTGTCCGCCGAGGGCGACCGTGAGTCCCGGATCCTGCGGGCCCAGGCCGAGCGGGAGGCCCAGATCCTCAAGGCGCAGGGCGAGGGGCAGGCCATCCAGACGGTGTTCCAGGCGATCCACGACGGGCAGCCGGACCAGTCGCTGCTGGCCTACCAGTACCTCCAGATGATGCCCAAGATCGCC
>DASSKA010000169.1:0-13730 GCA_035690905.1 Nocardioidaceae bacterium
GTCGGTCCGGAGCACCCGTCCCGGTCAGCGGCGACCGTGATCTGCTGTGCCCGATGACGGAAGTGACTCCACCGTGCGTCTCGACCCGAGAGCGCCGCTCGTGCTCGACACCCGCGAGCTCGGCCGCCGCCCGGGGTCGCAGCGCACGACGGCCTTCACCGAACCGGCCCCAGCAGATCTCGGTATCGAAGTGCTTCGCGTCCCCGAAGGGTCGCCGATCGAGTTCGACCTGAGGCTCGAGGCGGTCATGGAGGGGGTGCTCGTCACCGGCACGGCCCAGGCCGAGCTGGACGGCGAGTGCGTGCGGTGCCTGGAGCCCATCCACGACCGGATCGTGGCCGACTTCCAGGAGCTGTTCGTCTACGACGACAGCGAGACCGACGAGGACGAGGACGACGAGACCAGCCGGTTGGAGGGCGAGCTGCTCGACCTCGAACCACTGCTGCGGGATGCGGTGGTGCTCGCACTGCCCTTCCAGCCGCTGTGCCGGGACGACTGCCCGGGACTGTGCGCCGAGTGCGGCGCCAGGCTCGCAGACGACCCGGACCACCAGCACGACGAGGCGGTCGACCCACGGTGGGCCGCGCTGCGCGGGCTGGATGTACCTGACGAAGACACCGGCCGGAACCCCGGCCCGACAGAGGAGTGAGACCGTGGCTGTCCCGAAGCGGAAGATGTCGCGCAGCAACACGCGCCACCGTCGCTCGCAGTGGAAGGCCTCCGCGCCCTCGCTGGTGACCTGTGCCAACCCTGCGTGCGGCGCCAAGCACCTGCCCCACCGGGCCTGCCCCGAGTGCGGCCAGTACGGCGCGCGCACGGAGCGGCGCCAGGTCCTGTAGAGGGAGCCGCCGTGAGCGAGCCGTCGTACGACGACTTGCGGGAGGCGCTCGGGAAGCCACCGCTCGACCCTGAGCTGCTCGACCGCGCGCTCACCCACCGGTCCTTCGCCTACGAGCACGGTGGGCTGCCGACCAACGAACGCCTGGAGTTCCTCGGCGACTCGGTGCTCGGCGTGGTGGTCACCGACACGCTCTTCCGCGCCCACCCAGACCTGTCGGAGGGCCGGCTGGCGAAGCTGCGCGCCGCCGTCGTGAACGCGCGCGCGCTCGCAGAGGTGGCGCGCACCATCGGCCTGGGCAAGCACATCAAGCTGGGTCGCGGCGAGGAGTCGACCGGGGGTCGCAACAAGTCGTCGATCCTGTCCGACACCGTCGAGGCGCTGATCGGCGCGGTGTATCTGTCCGGTGGCTTCGAGGCCGCCGGTGCCGTGGTGCACCTGCTGTTCGACCCGTTGATGGAGACCGCCGCAGGTCTCGGTGCCGGCCTGGACTGGAAGACCAGCCTGCAGGAGCTGTCGGCAGAACACTCCCTCGGCGTGCCGGAGTACGTCATCGAGGACGAGGGTCCCGACCACGAGAAGACGTTCACCGCTCAGGTGCAGGTCGGCGACCAGCGCTACGGGCACGGCACCGGCCGGTCGAAGAAGGAGGCCGAGCAGCAGGCTGCCGAGACGGCCTACCGGGCGATCGTGCAGGAGCACGGCGTGACCGCGGCCCACCCCGTCGTCGAAGGCTGAGGTGCCCGAGCTCCCCGAGGTCGAGGTGGTCCGGATCGGCCTCGACCAGCACGTCACCGGGCGGACCATCAACCGCGTCGAGGTGCTGCACCCGCGTGTGGTGCGTCGCCACCTGAGCGGACCGGCCGACTTCGCCGCCGCGCTGGCCGGCCGTCGGGTGGTCGGCACGCGACGCCGCGGCAAGTACCTCTGGCTGCCGCTCGACAACGGCGATGCGCTGCTCGCGCACCTCGGGATGAGTGGGCAGATGCTCGTGCAGCCGGTCACCGTGCCGGCCGAGCGGCACCTGCGGGTGCGCATGGAGCTGTCCGACCCCGACGGCCGCGAAGCGCCGGTGCTCGGACGGACTGAGCTGCGCTTCGTCGACCAGCGCATGTTCGGCGGTCTCTCGGTCTCTCCCGGCGGGGCGGAGCTGCCCGCCGAGGTGTGCCACATCGCCCGCGACCCGCTCGACCCGGCCTTCGACGACGCGGCGTTCGTGGGCCGGGTGCGGCGGCGCGCCTCGGGCATCAAGCGGATCCTGCTCGACCAGACCGTCGCCTCCGGGGTGGGCAACATCTACGCCGACGAGGCGCTGTGGCGGGCTCGGCTGCACTTCGACCGGCTCGGGGTGAACCTGCGCCGCGGCCAGGTGGAGGCCGTGCTTGCCGGGGTGCGCGAGGTGATGGGGGAGGCGCTGGGGCAGGGCGGGACCTCGTTCGACGCGTTGTATGTCAACGTGAACGGGGAGAGCGGTTACTTCGAGCGGTCGCTGGAGGTCTACGGCCGGGAGGCCCTGCCGTGCTCGCGGTGCGACACCCCGATCAGCCGGGTGTCCTTCATGAACCGTTCGTCCTATTTCTGCCCGCGATGTCAGCCTCGACCCCGCGTCCGGCGGGCGGCTTCCGCGCGGGATTGACCCAGGGGGTCTGAGGTGGGATTCTTGAAGACGGACACCCTCCCCCTCGGCTGCGATCCAGCCGCTCTCAGGGTGCGTGACAGACTCTCATCCACCGGAGGACATCACTATGGCCAAGGCGCTCCTCGGATACATGAGCAGCACCGACCCCCGCGTCCTCGCCCAGCTCACCGCGGAGAACCAGCGGCTCCGTCGGCGGGTCGACGACCTCGAAGCGCACCTGATCCGTCTCCAGGCCGACAACGACAAGCTGGCCGCCAGCGTGCACGAGTCGCCGCTGCTCACCCTCGACGAGAGCATGCAGCCCGCCTGACGCGTCTGCGTCTCCCTCTCTGCGCCAGTATCCGGCCCGGTCGCTCCGGGGGCTCTGCCATGCTCGGCCGCCCCGTCGTACTGCCGCTCGTACTGCCTCCCGAGTCGCCGCTCCCACGGAAAAGGGACGCCTCCCATGGTGAATCGACCAGGGGGAGCTTCCCTTTACCAGGGCACCCTGGTAAAGGGAACCCGGATCAGCAGGGGATCCGGGAATCCTGGTCAAGGGCGTGTGGCCGGAGTCGCGGAGGTGCGCAGAACCGGATGCCCCGGCAGGTAGGCTGCTGCCGCTGACCTTCCCCGCGGCATGTCCAGTGTCCCCAGTGAGCTGCAGACCGTCCCTCAGCGACCAGCCGACCGGCGATCCGTGAGGAGCACCACGTTGTACCTGAAGAGCTTGACGCTTCGCGGGTTCAAGTCCTTCGCGTCCGCGACAACCCTCCAGCTCGAGCCCGGTATCACCTGCATCGTCGGCCCCAACGGCTCCGGCAAGTCCAACGTGGTGGACGCGCTGGCCTGGGTGATGGGCGAGCAGGGCGCCAAGTCGCTGCGCGGCGGCAAGATGGAGGACGTCATCTTCGCCGGCACCTCCGGCCGCCCGCCGCTGGGCCGTGCCGAGGTCGCGCTGACCATCGACAACTCCGACGGCGCGCTGCCGATCGAGTACGCCGAGGTGACGATCAGCCGCACCATGTTCCGCAACGGCGGCTCGGAGTACGCCATCAACGGCACGGGCTGCCGGCTCCTCGACGTGCAGGAGCTGCTGTCGGACTCCGGGATCGGCCGGGAGATGCACGTGATCGTCGGGCAGGGCCAGCTCGACTCCATCCTGCACGCGACCCCGGAGGACCGGCGCGGCTTCGTCGAGGAGGCTGCCGGGGTCCTCAAGCACCGCAAGCGCAAGGAGAAGGCGCTGCGCAAGCTGGACTCCACCGAGGGCAACCTCACCCGGCTCAGCGACCTGCTGTCGGAGATCCGCCGCCAGCTCAAGCCCCTGGGCCGCCAGGCCGAGGTGGCCCGCAAGGCTGCCGTCGTGCAAGCCGACGTCCGCGACGCTCGGGCCCGGCTGCTCGCCGACGACCTGGTGACCGCGCGCAGCGGCCTCGAGCAGGAGATGGCCGACGAGTCCGCCCTGCTGCAGCGCCGCGCCGAGGTGGAGGCGGCCATCGAGCAGGCGCAGGCGGGGGAGTCCGCCGTGGAGGCGCGGCTGCGGGAGAGCATGCCCGCCCTGGCCCGCGCCCAGGAGACCTGGTTCGCGCTGTCCGGCATCCGGGAGCGGCTCAAGGGCGCCGCCGGCCTGGCCGAGGAGCGGGTGCGCAACGCCCGGGAGTCCGCTGACGAGCCGGCCACCACCTCCGGGCGCGACCCGGAGCAGCTGGACGCCGAGGCGGAGCGGCTCAGGGAGCAGGAGCAGCAGATCGCCGCCGAGGTGCAGGACGACCAGGAGGCGCTCGACGAGGCGGTACGACGCAGGCAGCAGGCCGAGCAGGCCCACGGCGAGGAGGACCGCCGTGTCGCCGCGCTGCAGCGCGCAGCGGCCGACCGGCGGGAGGGCCTGGCCCGGCTGCACGGGCAGGTCAACGCCCTGCGCAGCCGGGTGACTGCCGCCGAGGACGAGCTCGGCCGGCTGACCTCCGCCCGCGAGGAGGCGGTGGCCCGCGCCGACCGCGCGCAGCGCGACTTCACCGCCCTCGAGACCCGGATCGCCGGCCTCGACGCCGGTGAGGAGGGGCTCGACGCCGAGCACGAGGGAGCCAGCTCGGAGCTCGCCGACATCGAGGACCGGCTGGCCAAGCTGCGCGACGAGGCGCAGCTTGCCGAGCGGGAGCGCGGCGCGCTGGCCGCCCGCAAGGACGCCCTCGAGATGGGGCTGAACCGCAAGGACGGCGCCGGTGCGCTGCTCGCCGCCAGCGACTCGGTCTCCGGGCTGCTCGGCTCGGTGGCCGCGCTGCTGACGGTGCGCCCCGGCTACGAGGCGGCGGTGGCCGCCGCGCTCGGCGGGGCCGCCGACGCCGTCGCGGTCGAGCACGTGGAGGCCGCCGTCGGGGCGATCACCCACCTGAAGTCCGAAGACCTGGGGCGCGCCGGCATCCTGCTCGGCGGGGCCGTCGCCGACCCCACCCCCTGGCCGGCGCTGGCCGGCCCGGCGGTCTACGCCGTCGACGTGGTCAGCGCACCGGACGCGCTGCGGCCGGCGCTGCGCCGGTTGCTCTACAAGGTCGCCGTCGTCGACGACCTGGACGCCGCCCGGAGGCTGGTCGCGGACCTGCCCGACCTGGTCGCGGTCACCCGCGACGGCGACCTGATCGGCACCCACTTCGCTTCCGGCGGCTCGTCGTCCCAGCCCAGCCTGATCGAGGTCCAGGCGGCGGTCGAGGACGCGACCCGCAAGCTCGAGGAGGCCGGCCACGCGTGCGAGCGGCTCGGCTTCGACCTGGCCCGGCTGGAGCAGGAGCGGGTCGCCGCGCGGCAGCGTGTCGACGTGGCCCTGGCCAAGCTGCACGAGTCCGACGCCGCCCTGGCGGCGGTCGCCGAGGAGCTCGGCCAGTACGGCTCCCAGGCCCGCTCCGCCCGCGGCGAGGCCGACCGGCTGGCGACGGCGATCGGCGCTGCCCAGGCTGCGCGCGACAAGCACGTCGAGGGCCTGGCCGACCTCGAGACCCGGCTCACCGCCGCGGAGCAGGCACCGGAGGAGGAGCCGGACACCTCCGCGGTCGACCGGCTCGCCGAGGCGGCGCGGACCGCGCGGCAGCAGGAGACGGAGGCACGGTTGGCCCTGCGCACCGCCGAGGAGCGGGCCCGGGCGCTCGCCGGCCGCGCCGACGCTCTCGTGCAACAGGCTCGCGCCGAACGCGAGGCTCGGGCCCGCGCTGCCGCTCGCCGCGAGCGGCTGGCCCGGGAGGGTGAGGCCGGCCGCGCCGTCGCGCAGGGCGTCGTCGTCGTGCTGGAACGGCTGGAGCACTCGCTGGAGCTGGCGGCGGCGGAGCGTACGACGGTGGAGGAGTCCCGTCGCGGGCAGGAGCAGGAGCTGACCTCGCTGCGCGCCGACCTCCGCCGGCTCAAGGCCGAGCTCGACGAGCTGGTCAGCACCGTGCACCGCGACGAGATGGCGCGTGCGCAGCAGCGGATGAAGATCGAGCAGCTGGAGCAGCGCGCGATCGACGAGCTCGGCACCGACGCCGAGGCGCTGGTCCGCGACTACGGCCCGGACACCCTGGTTCCCCCGCCCCCGGCGGCGGAGGACGAGGAGCCCGGCGAGCCGGTGCCGTTCGTCCGCGAGGAGCAGCAGAAGCGGCTGCGCTCGGCCGAGCGCGCGCTGGCCATGCTCGGCAAGGTCAACCCGCTCGCGTTGGAGGAGTTCTCCGCGTTGGAGGAGCGGCACAAGTTCCTCACCGAGCAGCTCGAGGACCTCAAGAAGACCCGCCGCGACCTGCTCGACATCGTCCGCGAGGTCGACGAGCGCGTCGAGCAGGTGTTCACCGAAGCCTGGAACGACGTCCGCGACGCCTTCGACTCGGTGTTCGCGCGGCTGTTCCCCGGCGGCGAGGGCCGGCTGGTGCTCACCGAGCCGGGCGACATGCTGACCACCGGGATCGAGGTGGAGGCCCGCCCGCCGGGGAAGAAGGTCAAGCGGCTCTCGCTGCTCTCAGGTGGCGAACGGTCGCTGGTCGCGGTGGCCTTCCTGGTCGCTCTGTTCAAGGCGAGGCCGTCGCCGTTCTACATCCTCGACGAGGTCGAGGCGGCCCTGGACGACACCAACCTCGGCCGGCTGCTGGAGATCTACGAGGAGTTGCGCGAGAACAGCCAGCTGCTGGTGATCACCCACCAGAAGCGGACCATGGAGGTCGGCGACGCGCTCTACGGCGTGACCATGCGCAACGACGGGGTGTCCACGGTCATCTCGCAGCGGCTCCGTGACGCCGAGCCGGCCTGATGGGGTCGGGGCGGCCACCGCGGCCCACCAAGGTCGACTACGTCGCCTGGCGACGGGCCACCACCCGCTGGGACGACGACGACGTGTACGGGCACATGAACAACGCCACCTACTACGAGCTGTTCGACACCGCGGTGAACGCGCACCTGATGGAGGCCACCGGGGTGGACATCCGCCGGCTGCCGGTGATCGGGGTGGTCGCCGAGACCGGGTGCAGGTACTTCCGCGAGATCGGCTTCCCCGCCCCGGTCGACATCGGCCTGGCCGTGGAGCACATCGGCAGGTCCTCGGTTGTCTACCGCGTCGGCCTGTTCCAGGGCGACTCGGAGGAGGCCGCAGCGGAGGGCCGGTTCGTGCACGTGTACGTCGACAACACACCCGGCGACCGCGCCGTACGCCCGCTTCCCGACCAGGTCCGGGCGGCCGTCACCCCGTTGCTGCGGGAACCCGACACGCCGCACTGACGTTTGACGCTGGTGAAACAGGGGAGTGTGGTGGAGTCCCGCCGGTGGTCGGCGTGACCGTCTCGGGAAGTGGTGAGCTGTGGTCTGGATCGTGCTTCCGATGCTCGCGATCATGCTGATCGCCGGAGTGATCGTGCTGTACGTGGCCTTCCCTCATCGCGGGGAGGACATGCCGCACACGCCCTGGGTCGGCGACGCGATGCGGCGAGGCGTGCAGATGCTGCCCACCCTGGACAACCAGCGCGAGCACCAGCACCACTGACGGACGCCACGGGGGCCAGGGGGACTGGGTCCCCTTGTCTGCTTGGATGGTGCGCGTGGGTGAGTTCCTCTATCTGATCATCGTCATCGCGGTCGTCGTGATCGCGATCATCGCCGGTCTGGTCACCACGACGTTGCGTCGCCGGCCCCCAGAGGCCGGCCCCGGGCCCCAGGGGACGGAGGTCCGCGAGGAGGCTCCGCCGCCGCGCGCGGAGACCCAGCAGCCCCTCGAGGACATCGAGCTGCCGGTGGTCACCCCGGCACCCACCGTCGAGCGGCCCGAGCCGCCGGCGGGCCGGCTGGTCCGGCTCCGGGAGCGGTTGTCCCGCTCCCAGGGGGCTCTCGGCCGCGGCCTGCTCGCGCTGCTGTCCCGTGACCAGCTCGACGAGGAGACCTGGGAGGACATCGAGGACACGCTGCTCACCGCCGACGTGGGCGTGAAGCCCACCCAGGAGCTGGTCGAGCACCTGCGCACCCGGCTGCGGGTGGAGGGCGCCGGCGCCTCACCCCGCGAGGTGCTCCGCGAGGAGCTGCTCAACCTGGTGGACCCGACCATGGACCGCTCCATCGACGTGGAGCGCCGCAACGGGGTGCCCGGCGTGGTGCTCCTGGTCGGCGTCAACGGCACCGGCAAGACCACCACGGTCGGCAAGCTCGCCCGGGTGCTGGTCGCCGAGGACAAGCAGGTGGTGCTCGGCGCGGCCGACACGTTCCGCGCCGCAGCCGCCGAGCAGCTGGCCACCTGGGGAGAGCGGGTCGGCGCCCCGGCCGTGCGCGGCCCGGAGGGCAGCGACCCGGCCAGCGTCGCCTACGAGGCCGTCAAGCACGGCGTGGAGCGGGAGGCCGACGTGGTGCTCGTCGACACCGCTGGCCGGCTGCAGAACAAGGCCGGCCTGATGGACGAGCTCGGCAAGGTAAAGCGGGTCATCGAGAAGCAGGCGCCGGTCACCGAGGTGCTGCTGGTGCTGGACGCCACCACCGGCCAGAACGGGATGATCCAGGCCCGGGTGTTCCGCGAGGTGGTCGACGTGACCGGCATCGTGCTCACCAAGCTGGACGGCTCGGCCAAGGGCGGCATCGTGGTCGCCGTGCAGCGCGAGCTCGGCGTGCCGGTGAAGTTCGTCGGCCTCGGCGAGGGTCCGGACGACCTGGCTCCGTTCGACCCCGACACGTTCGTCGACGCGCTGCTGGGCGAAAGCGCCTAGGTCCGGGCTCCGCGTAGCGCGAGCTCGACCAACCTGTCCACGTCCTCGACGGTGGGCAGTGGACGCTGGGTGACCATCCGGAACGCCAGCAGTCCGTCCAGCCACTGGGCGAGCACGTCGAGGTCGGCGTCCTGGCGCACCTCGCCCCGGCTGATGGCGCGCTCGAGGGCACGACGGGTGCGGGCCTCGCGGCGCTGGCTCGCCTCGCGGTAGAGGCCGGCGATCCTCTCGTCGCGCAGTGACTCGGTGATCGAGGCGCGCAGCAGGTCGTGCCCGGCCGGCGAGCTCGCCGAGGCCAGCACGTCCTGGTACGACCGGCGCAGGTCGCCCTCGACCGACCCGGTGTCCGGTTCGGGCACCTCCGCGCCGTACACCTGCTCCATGGCCGCGACCGCAAGGTCGTCCTTGGAGGGCCAGCGCCGATAGACGGTCGCCTTGCCCACCCCGGCCCGGGTGGCCACGTCGTCGACGGTCATCTTGTCGAAGCCGCGGCTGAGCATCAGCTCGGCGGCAGCGGCCACGATGTGCTCGTCGGTCGAGGGGTCTCGCGGCCGTCCCCGCCTCTTGTGGGCGTGCTCGGCGCCGGGTACGGCGGTGCGCCCGCTCGTGGTGTCCACGATACGAAGACCTCCAGGGGATCGCTCATCGGCTCGTGGCTGCAGACGTTCACGTACCCGTAACACGGGATATGAAGACGTCACCGGCCCGAAACATCCGGGCCCTCGTCTCGAAACCTGGTCCGGCAACAGTGTCGGCACAGGCCAGGAGGCCGGTTCGACGCCCAGACGAGGAGCCCAGATGACCCCCGCCGCACCTCTCGACACCGGCGACACCGCCTGGCTGCTGGTCTCCGCGGCGCTCGTCTTGCTGATGACCCCGGGGCTGGCGTTCTTCTACGGCGGGATGGTGCGCGCCAAAAGCGTGCTGAACATGCTGATGATGAGCCTGGCCTCCATCGGCGTGGTGTCCCTGCTCTGGGTGATGTTCGGGTTCTCGGTGGCGTTCGGCAGCGGCTCGGGCCGCTGGTCGGGGCTGTGGGGCGGGCTCGGCTCCCTCGGGATGAGCGGGCTGACGGCCCAGGCCACGGTCAACGGCGCGGCGTACCCGGTGCCGGTGCTGGCGTTCGCCGCCTTCCAGCTGATGTTCGCGGTCATCACCCCGGCGCTGGTCAGCGGCGCGATCGCCGACCGGGCCCGGTTCGGCGCCTGGATGGCGTTCGTGGCGCTGTGGGTCAGCCTGTGCTACTTCCCGGTGGCGCACTGGGTGTTCGACTTCGGCGACGCGCACGGGAACGGGGCCGGCTGGCTGGCCCGGCTCGGCGTGCTGGACTTCGCCGGCGGGACCGCGGTACACGTGAACGCAGGGGCCGCCGGGCTGGCGCTGGCGCTGGTGCTGGGCAGGCGGATCGGCTGGCGCCGGGAGCCGATGCGGCCGCACAACGTGCCGCTGGTGATGCTCGGCGCCGGGCTGCTGTGGTTCGGCTGGTTCGGCTTCAACGCAGGGTCGGCGTTGGTGGCCGGCCAGACCGCTGCGCTGGCGTTCGTGAACACCCAGCTGGCCACCGCGGCCGCCGTGCTCGGGTGGATGCTGGTGGAGCGGCTCCGGGACGGCCACTGCACCAGCCTCGGTGCCGCCTCCGGCGCGGTGTCCGGGCTGGTTGCGATCACGCCCGCGTGCGCGTTCGTGTCCCCGATGGGCGCCTGTGCCCTCGGACTTGCCGCCGGCGGGGTGTGCGCGCTGGCCGTGTCGCTGAAGTGGCGGCTGGGGTTCGACGACTCCCTCGACGTGGTCGGCGTGCACCTGGTCGGCGGGGCTTTCGGGTCGGTGGCGCTCGGCTTCGTGGCGCTCAATGGCGGCATGCTGTACGGCGGGGGAGCGGCCCTGCTGGGCAAGCAGGTGCTCGCCGTCCTCGTGGTGGGCGGCTTCTCGTTCACGGTGGCGTTCGTGCTCGGGAAGGTGCTCGACGTGCTGGTGGGGTTCCGGATCCCCGCGCACCACGAGGTGCGGGGCATCGACCTGGTGGCACACCGGGAGACCGGCTACGACCTGGTTCCGGTCCCGGAGGCGGAGATGGGGTCCGTCGTGCCCTTCTCGTTGGCCGACCCGGCTACCCTGGACGCCTGAACGACCGGCCGCACGGCCGGGCCGCAGCGCCGACCCCGAGGACTGACCAGCTTTGTTCGCGACTCTCTCCGATCGACTCGCCGACACGTTCAAGAACCTGCGTGGCAAGGGCCGGTTGTCCGAGGCCGACATCGATGCGACCGCGCGCGAGATCCGGATCGCCCTGCTCGAGGCCGACGTCGCGCTGCCGGTGGTCCGGGAGTTCGTCGGCGCGGTCAAGGAGCGGGCCCGCGGCGAGGAGGTCAGCCAGGCGCTGAACCCGGCCCAGCAGATCGTCAAGATCGTCGACGAGGAGCTGGTCAAGATCCTCGGCGGGGAGACCCGCCGGCTGCGGTTCGCGAAGAACCCGCCCACGGTGATCATGCTCGCCGGCCTGCAGGGTTCCGGGAAGACGACGCTGGCGGCCAAGCTGGCGTTGTGGTTGAAGGAGCAGGGCAACAGCCCGCTGCTGGTGGCCGCGGACCTCCAGCGGCCCAACGCGGTCAACCAGCTGCAGGTGAACGGCGAGCGGGCCGGGGTGACCGTGTTCGCCCCGGAGCCGGGCAACGGCGTCGGCGACCCGGTTGCTGTCGCCCGAGCCAGCCTCGAGGAGGCCCGTCGTACCCTCCACGACGTCGTGATCGTCGACACCGCCGGTCGGCTCGGCGTGGACGCCGAGCTGATGCAGCAGGCCGCGGACATCCGCGATGCGGTCAGCCCCGACGAGATCCTGTTCGTCGTCGACGCGATGATCGGCCAGGACGCGGTGGTCACCGCGCAGGCGTTCCTCGACGGTGTCGGGTACGACGGAGTGGTCCTCACCAAGCTCGACGGCGACGCCCGGGGTGGTGCCGCCCTGTCGATCGCCTCCGTCACCGGCAAGCCGGTGATGTTCGCCTCCGCCGGGGAGAAGCTCACCGACTTCGACCTGTTCCACCCCGACCGGATGGCCTCGCGAATCCTCGACATGGGGGACGTGCTCACCCTGATCGAGCAGGCGGAGAAGACCTTCGACGCCGAGCAGGCCGCGAAGGCGGCCGCCAAGCTCAGCGGGAAGGGCGAGTTCACCCTCGAGGACTTCCTCGAGCAGATGCAGCAGATCCGCAAGATGGGCTCGCTGTCGAAGATCATGGGGATGCTGCCCGGTATGGGGCAGTTCCGCGAGCAGCTGGAGAACTTCGACGAGCGCGAGATCGACCGGGTGCAGGCGATCATCTACTCGATGACGCCGGCCGAGCGGCAGAACCCGAAGATCATCGACGGGTCCCGCCGGGCCCGGATCTCCCGCGGCTCGGGCACCCAGGTCTCGGACGTGAACCAGCTGGTGGACCGGTTCTTCGAGGCCCGCAAGATGATGATGTCGATGGCCAAGGGCGGCGGGATGCCGGGCATGCCGGGGATCCCGGGGATGGGCGGCATCGGCGGAGGCAAGCGGTCCAAGGCCAAGCAGGCACCCAAGAAGGGCAAGGCCAAGCGCAAGTCCGGGAACCCGGCCAAGCGCGCCGAGCAGGAGAAGGCGGCCGCCTCCCGCGGCAACGGCGACGGCGGCAACCCGTTCGGGCTGCCCACCGGCGAGGCGGCGGCGGACCCGTCCAGCTTCGAGCTCCCCGACGACCTCTCAAAGTACCTCAACCGCTGATGAGTGCGCTGCTGTTCCGCGGTCCGGTGCTGCCCGACGGCGAGCCGAGGGACCTGTACGTCGTCGACGGCAAGGTCACCTACGAGAAGGTCGCTTCGGCCGAGCTGGTCGCCGAGGGCTGGATCGTCCCGGGTCTCGTCGACGCGCACTGCCACATCGGCCTGGACGAGGACGGCGCGGTGCCCGAGGACGTCCAGGAGAAGCAGGCGATCGCCGACCGGGACGCCGGCGCGCTGCTGCTGCGCGACTGCGGCTCGGCCGCGGACACCTCCTGGATCCACGACCGCGAGGACCTGCCCCGGCTGATCCGCGCCGGCCGGCACATCGCCCGCACCCGCCGCTACATCCGCAACTACGCCCACGAGATCGAGCCGGAGGACCTCGCGGCCTACGTCGCGCAGGAGGCCGAGCGCGGGGACGGCTGGGTGAAGCTGGTCGGGGACTGGATCGACCGCGAGGCGGGGGACCTGACGCCGTCATGGACGCGGGAGTCGCTCGACGCGGCGATGGCCACCGCGCACGAGCGGGGCGCCCGGGTGACCGCCCACGTGTTCGGCGAGCACGCCCTGCCGGACCTGATCGGCGCCGGCATCGACTGCATCGAGCACGGCACTGGACTGTCGGAGGACCTGATCGACACGATGGTCGAGCGTGGTGTCGCGCTGGTCCCCACCGCCAAGCAGCTCAACAACTTCCCGACCTACGCGGCGGCGGGCGGGCAGAAGTTCCCGAAGTACGCCGAGCACATGACCGCGCTGTTCGAGCGGCGGCGCGCCACCATCGGCGCTGCCCACGAGGCCGGGGTGGCGATCTACGCGGGAACCGACGCCGGTGGGGTACTGCCGCACGGGCTGATCGCCGAGGAGGTGATCGAGCTCGCGTCGTACGGCCTGACCCCCGAAGAGGCCCTTGGCGCCGCCTCCTGGCGGGCGCGGGCCTGGCTGGGCGCCGACGCCACGCTGGCGGAAGGTACGACGGCCGACTTCCTCGTCCTGGACGCAAACCCGCTCGACGACCTGGAGGTGCTGGGCAGCCCGCGGCGGATCGTGCTGCGCGGCCGGGTGGTCGGCTGAGCCGATTGGAGACGGAGCGGGCTCGTCTGGCAGAATGACCCGCTGACGTCACGCGTGCCGGACCCTCTCATCCGGAGCGCGCGGCACCGCGCAGCGTCCGCGGCAGGTTCCCCACCAGTCTGCAGACGCTCACCCGTTCACGATTTTCGAGGAGACACCACACCCGTGGCCGTCAAGATCCGACTGAAGCGCATGGGCAAGGTCCACGCGCCGTACTACCGCGTCGTCGTCGTCGACTCGCGCAAGAAGCGCGACGGCAAGGTGA
>DASSKA010000170.1:0-11141 GCA_035690905.1 Nocardioidaceae bacterium
CGCACGGTCACCGCGTTGTCGTCGAGGGTGTCGAAGTCGACGGTGATGCAGAACGGGGTGCCGATCTCGTCCTGGCGGCGGTAGCGGCGGCCGATGGCGCCGGCGTCGTCGAACTCGATGTTCCAGTTCTTGCGCAGCTGCGCGGCGAGGTCCTTGGCCTTGGGCGACAGGTCCTCGTTCCGGCTCAGCGGGAGCACGGCAGCCTTGACCGGGGCCAGGCGCGGGTCCAGCTTCAGCACGGTGCGCACGTCCACGCCGCCCTTGGCGTTGGGGGCCTCGTCCTCGGTGTAGGCGTCCACCAGGAATGCCATGAAGGAGCGGGTCAGCCCGGCCGCGGGTTCGATCACGTACGGGGTGTAGCGCTCGTTGGTGGCCTGGTTGAAGTAGCTCAGGTCCTGCCCGGAGGCCTTCGAGTGCGTGGTGAGGTCAAAGTCGGTCCGGTTGGCGATGCCTTCCAGCTCGCCCCACTCCGAGCCCTGGAAACCGAAGCGGTACTCGATGTCCGTGGTGCCCTTGGAGTAGTGGCTGAGCTTGTCCTGCGGGTGCTCGAAGAAACGCAGGTTCTCCGGCCGGATGCCCAGATCGGTGTACCAGGACATGCGTTCTTTCATCCAGTACTGGTGCCATTCCTCATCCGTGCCGGGCTCGACGAAGAACTCCATTTCCATCTGCTCGAACTCGCGGGTACGGAAGATGAAGTTGCCCGGGGTGATTTCGTTGCGGAAGGACTTGCCGATCTGGCCGATGCCGAACGGCGGCTTGCGGCGCGCGGAGCCCATCACGTTCGCGAAATTGACGAAGATGCCCTGCGCGGTCTCCGGGCGCAGGTAGTGCAGCCCCTCCTCGGACTCCACCGGGCCAAGGTAGGTCTTGAGCAGCCCGTTGAACATCCGCGGCTCGCTCCAGGCGTTCTTGGTGCCGCAGTTGGGGCAGGCGATCAGCGTCATGTCGACCGAGTCGGGGTCGGCGATGCCCTTCTTCTCGGCGTACTCCTCTTGCAGGTGGTCCTCGCGGTACCTCTTGTGGCACGACTGGCACTCCACCAGCGGGTCCACGAACGCCTGCACGTGGCCCGACGCCTCCCACACCTTGGTGGGCAGGATCACCGAGGAGTCCAGGCCGACCACGTCGTCACGGGAGGTGACCATCGAGCGCCACCACTGGCGCTTGATGTTCTCCTTCAGCTCGACACCGAGCGGGCCGTAGTCCCAGGCCGACCGGGTGCCCCCGTAGATCTCCCCGCACGGGTAGACGAAGCCCCGCCGCTTGCACAGCGAGATGACGTTGTCGAGGGTGCGGGTGGCGGACTTGGCGGACATCGCTCGGCTCCATCGGTCGGGTGCGCCGGCTGGCTGCCGGCGAAGCACACAGACTATCTGTCGGCGTCAATCGCGATCGGCCGGGCCGGGCCCCGGCCCGAGGCGCGGGCGGAGGGTGCGCTGGACCTTGGCACGGCGACGTTCAGCGCCGCCGCGTCCTCGACCAGCTCGTAGGCCGACGGCTCGTCGACGGCCCGGGACAGCAGGGGTACGGCGTTCAGCTTCACGTCGTAGGCCGACAGCGCTCGCCGGTAGCTCCCCACGTTCTCCCAGCGCGTGGACAGCACCCACAACGTGGGATCGTCGATGTTCCGGCCGATCTGCCCGTCGACGTACCCCCGCTTTCCGGCGAGCGCCTCGAGCGCGGCCTGCAGCTCGGCGAGGAACGCCGCCCCCGCCTCCTCCTCGACCCGGAACCGGTTCACCACGAGCACCCCTCGACCCTAACGCCCGGACCTTTACCAGGGTCCCCTGGTAAGAGCCCGCTCCCCATGGTGAATTCACCATGGGAGGCGTCCCTTTTCCATGGTGCCCTGGTAAAGGACCCCGCCCCGTGTTGACAACGATTCCCATTTCAGTTGAGAATGGTTGTCATGATGCGTGGGGTGGTCGGCGGCCTGGTGATGGCCCTGACCGTCGCGCTGAGCAGCGGCCTGGCGGGCTGCGCGCCGATCAACCCGTACGCCGGCCGACGGACCGTGGTCGCGTCCTTCTACCCGCTGGCGTACGTCGCCCGGCGGATCGTCGACGGCCACGCGACCGTCATCGACCTGACCCGTCCGGGCGTCGAACCGGAGGACCTGGAGCTCGACGTGGCCCAGACCGCCGAGATCGCCGATGCCGAGGTGGCCGTCTACGAGAGCGGCTTCCAGCCGGCCGTGGACCAGGCGATCGCCCAGACCGGACCGGACCACCTGGTGGACACCACCGCCACCGTGCCGATCCGCGACGCCAACCCGCACTTCTGGCTCGACCCGGTGCTGCTGGCACGGGTCGCGAGGACCTTCACCGCCACCATGGTGATCGCCGACCCGGCCCACGCGGCCGACTACCGGCAGAACCTGCGCGGTCTCGAGCGCGACTTGCACCGGCTGGACCGGGCCTTCGAGACCGGCCTGCGCACCTGCCGGCTGCACACCGCGGTGACCACGCATGCGGCGTTCGGCTACCTGGGACACCGCTACGGGCTGCACTTCGTCTCGATCAACGGCCTCTCCCCCGACGCCGAGCCGTCCCCGGAGCACCTGCGCCGGCTGCAGCAGCTGATCCGGCAGCAGCACCTCACCACGGTGTTCTCCGAGGCGCTGGCCAGCCCGGTGCTGGCCCGCACCCTGGCCGCGGACCTCGGGCTCCGCACCGGGGTGCTGAACACGCTCGAGGGGCTCACCCCGGCGACCAGCAACCAGACCTACCTGTCCCTGATGCGGCGCAACCTCGCCGCGCTGAAGAAAGCGAACGGATGCCGATGAGACCCGTGGTCGAGATCCGGGACGGCGCCGTCGAGCTCAGCGGCCGGCCGGTGCTGCGCGGCATCGACCTGGCCATCGCCGCCGGCGAGGTGGTGGTCGTGCTCGGCGCGAACGGGTCGGGCAAGTCCACGCTGGTGCGCACCATGCTCGGTCTGGTGCCGACCTGCCGCGGCGAGGTCCGGCTGTTCGGCACCCCGCTGGAGAAGTTCCACGACTGGAAACGGGTCGGCTTCGTGCCGCAGCGGGTGACCGCCGCCGGCGGAGTACCGGCCTCGGTGCGCGAGGTGGTCGCCGCCGGCCGGCTGGCCCAGCGCCGGCTGCTGACCCCGATGCGCGCCAGGGACCGAACCGCGGTGAGCGAGGCGATCGCCGCGGTCGGGCTCACCGACCGCGCCGGCGACGGGGTGTCCACGCTGTCCGGGGGCCAGCAGCAGCGGGCCCTGATCGCCCGCGCCCTGGCCGGCCGGCCCGAGCTGCTGGTCCTCGACGAGCCGACCGCCGGCGTCGACCAGGCCAGCCAGGAGCTGTTCGCGAACACGCTGGCCGGGCTGGTCGACCAGGGGGCCACCATCGTGCTGGTCGCCCACGAGATCGGTCCGGTGCGCCGGCTGATCGGACGGAGCGTGGTGATGCGCGACGGTCGCGTGGTGTACGACGGGCCGCCGACCGGCGACGCCGTGCTTCAGCACGAGGCCGGCCACCACGCCACCCTGGACACCGCGCACCCCGACCACACCCCCACCGTCACCTCACCGGTCGACCCGAGGGAGGCACGCTGATGGTGCTGTTCGACTACGCGTTCATCGTCCGCGCCCTGCTCGCCGCGCTGTTCACCGGCCTGGCCGCCCCGGCGGTCGGCACCTACCTGGTGCAGCGGCGGCTGGCCCTGCTCGGCGACGGCATCGGGCACATCAGCGTCACCGGAGTCGCGATCGGCCTGCTCACCGGCACCGAGCCCACCTACACCGCGGTCCTGGTCGCGATCGCCGGCGGCATCATGATCGAGGTGATCCGCGAGCGCGGCCGCACCAGCGGGGACGTCGCGCTGGCGCTGTTGTTCTACGGCGGCATCGCCGGCGGCGTGCTGCTGACCGGGATCGCCGGACAGAGCGCGGCCACCTTGAACACCTACCTTTTCGGGTCGATCACCACCATCTCCACCGGCGACGTCTGGGTCACCGTGGTGCTCGCGATCGTGGTGATCGCGGTCGCGCTGGGCCTGGCCCCGCAGCTGTTCGCAGTCGCCCAGGACGAGGAGTTCGCCAAGGTGGCCGGCCTGAACGTGCGGTTCTACAACGTGCTGGTCTCGGTGCTCGCCGCGGTGACCGTCACCGTCGCCATGCGCACCGTGGGCCTGCTGCTGGTCAGCGCGCTGATGGTGGTGCCGGTCGCCACCGCGCAGCAGGTCACTCGCGGTTTCCGCGCCACCCTGGTGGCCGCGATGGGCCTCGGCACCGCCGCCTCCATCGGCGGGGTGGTGATCTCGACGTACGTCGACGTGGCGCCCGGCGCCACCATCGTGCTGCTCTCCCTGGCCGCATTCGCCTCCGCGTGGCCGTTCGGGGTGTGGGTACGGCGGAGGGTCCGGCTGGCCGCCCCGTTCACCGAACCGGTCGACCTGCTGGTCCCGGCGACCGGCCACAGCGCCGTACCGGAAGAGCACGAGCACCAGCACGGCGAGCACTGCGGCCACCGGGCGGTGCCGCACGGCGACCACGTCGACTACGTGCACGACGGGCATCGGCACGCACCCCACGGGAGCCACTATGACGAGCACTGAACCGTCCCTGCCGGGCGGCCGGCCGACCCGCCAGCGGCGCGCGGTGGCCGCCTGCCTGGGCAGCTTCGACGACTTCCGCAGCGCCCAGGACATCCACGACCTGCTGCGCCGCAACGGCGAGACCGTCGGGCTGTCCACGGTGTACCGGACGCTGCAGGCGCTCGCGGACAGCGGCGAGGTGGACGTGCTGCGCACCGAGGACGGGGAGGCGATCTACCGCCGGTGCAGCACCAGCCACCACCATCACCTGGTCTGCCGGGTGTGCGGCAGGACCGTGGAGGTGGAGGGGCCCACCGTGGAACGCTGGGCGGACACCGTCGCCGGCGAGCACGGGTTCACCCACGTCAGCCACACCCTGGAGATTTTCGGGACCTGCCCAGAATGTGACTGACCGAGCTCAACCTTTCGCCGGCTGAGCCGTACATCACTCGTGACCATCGTTGCCGGACCGAGAGGGGCGCCGATGGAGCAGCGCGACCGGTTCGACGTGCTGTTCGGTCAGCACGCCTCGCGGCTGGTCCGGCTCGCCGCGCTCCTCGGTGCCGACGACCCGGAGGACGTGGCGGCCGAGGCGTTCTGCCGGCTGTACGCCGCCCGGAGGCGGCTGCGTGAGGACGACGCCGCGGTGGTCGGCTACCTGAACCGGATCGTGGTCAACCTGGTCCGGGACCGGCAGCGGCGGGCCACCGTGGCCAGGCGCGACGCCCACCTGCTCGTGCCTCGGACACTGCCCCCGGACGCGATCGCCTCCCACGCCGACCGCCGGGCCGTCGCCGAGGCGCTCGCCCGGCTGCCGCACCGCCAGCGCGAGGTGGTGGTGCTGCGGTTCTGGCTTGACCTGCCGCTCGGCCAGATCGCGGACGCGACCGGGGTGAGCGCCGGGACGGTCAAGTCGCAGCTGTCCCGGGGGCTTTGCACGCTCGCCGAGGTGCTGGAGGAGGACCGATGAGTCTCGAGGACCGGCTCCGCCACGCGCTGCAGGACGAGGCCGACCATCTCCAGGTCGACCTGAACCGGGTGCGCGGGCTCACCGAGGCGCGGGTCACCGCCGCCCCCCGACGCCGTCGCGTGTGGCCGCTGCTCGCCGCGGCAGCAGCCGTGGCCGCGGTCGCCGGCGGCGTCACCGTCGTGGCCCGGGCGGGGTCGCCGGCCCCCGACCGGCCACCGCCCGCCGCCGGACCGCACGCACCGAGGGCCGGTGGGGTCGCCACCAGCTTCAGCTGTCCGCACCGGTCGACCGTGCGGTTCGCCTCCGCGACCAAGGACCTGTCGTTCGTGCCCAGCCTGGAGCACGGGCCGCGCTGGTTCGCCGCGCAGATGCAGGCCGCCCGGTTCGCCTTCCAGGCCCACGGGGACACCGCGGTCCTCAGGCTCGGCAACGCCGACGGCTCGCTGGGCAGCGTGAGCACGTTCAGCCGCACCGCCGACGGCCGCTGGGACGCGGTCCGCGCGACCAAGTGCGTCAACGGCCCCTACCTGGCCGACGACCCCCACCGCCTCGGTGTGCTGACGTCGAACCCGCCGTTCGCCGAGCACCAGGCCCGGGAGGCAGCCCGGGGTTGCGGCACACCTACGTTCGTCGGCGGGCCCGGCTACTACGACGAGGCCGGTCTGCTCCGGCACGAGTGGCTCTACTTGGCGAGCTGTGCCGCCGACCAGGCACGGCTCACCGTGGTGATCCCCGGATCCGGGTCGGTCACGGCGACCCTGTCGTCGCGTGCTGGCCTCGAGCCGGCTGACGTCGGACATCTGATTCCCGCCGGCGTCGACGGCAAGCGGGGCCGGGTCGGGCTCTGGGCGCTCTACGACGCGCACCACAGCGTGGCGGGCTTGTCCGCCGAGCTGAAGGGCGGGCGCTCCCTCCCCGCGGAGGCGGTCGATCTGCACGGACAGCAGGGCACGCTGTACCTGCTGCTCGCGCCGCGCGACGAGGTGATCGGCCTGACCGTGCAGCCGATGCGCGGCGCGCCGGTCAAGTACTCCTCGCAGAACCCGCCGGGCTACCGCCAGTGACCCGTCACATGTTCGGCAGCGCCCCGCCGTACCTCCTGTCCCGCTTCGCGTAGATCTCGACGGCCTGCCACAGGTGCCGCCGGTCAACGTCGGGCCAGAGCACGTCGGTGAACACGAGCTCGGAGTAGGCCGCCTGCCAGAGCATGAAGTTGCTCAGCCGCTGCTCCCCCGACGTACGCCACACCAGGTCGGCGTCGGCGAGCTCGGGGACGTACAGGTGGCGGGCGAACGTCTTCTCGTCGACCTTCTCCGGGTCCAGCCGACCCGCGGCCACCTCGCGGGCCAGCCCCCTGGCCGCGTCCGCCAGCTCGGCGCGTCCCCCGTAGTTGACGCACATCGTCAGGGTCAGCACGTCGTTGTCCCTGGTCAGCTCCTCGGCGACCTGCAGCTCCTTGATCACCGACCGCCACAGCCGACGGGGCCGGCCGGCCCAGCGGACCCGCACGCCGAGCGCATGCATCTCGTCGCGGCGACGGCGGATCACGTCCCGGTTGAAGCCCATCAGGAACCGGACCTCGTCCGGTGAACGGGTCCAGTTCTCGGTGGAGAACGCGTACGCCGAGACCGCCTTCACCCCGATCTCGATGGCCCCCTCGACCACGTCGAACAGCGACGACTCCCCCGCCTCGTGTCCGGCGGTGCGCGGCAGGCCACGTTGCCGGGCCCACCGGCCGTTGCCGTCCATCACGATCGCGACGTGCCGCGGCACCAGCTCCGCGGGCAGCCGCGGGGGCGTCGCGCCGGAGGGATGCGCAGCCGGCCGCTGTACGACGGAGGGGCGGCCGGCGTCCTTGCCTCGCAACAAGCTGATCCTCCACAGTGTCGAAGTACGCGAATCTTCCGGACCCAACCTAGACTTCTGTCGTCGGCAACCATTGCAAGCCCTGGAAGCGGGTACACATGGCCGAGGTGGACAAGCAGATCGAGCAGCAGATGACCGTGCTGCTGCGGCGCGTGCAGCGCATTCACGTGTCGACGTCAGAAGGCGACGTCTACCTCGACCGCTCGGCGTACGGCATCATGTGCCGGCTCGCCGACGAGGGACCCCAGCGGCTCGGCTCCTTCGCGACCGTTTTCGGCCTGGACCCGTCGACCATCACCAGACAGGTGCAGGCACTCGAGCGGACCGGTCTGGCCTCCCGCACCACCGACGTGACCGACCGGCGGGCCTCCATCCTGGACCTCACCGAGGAGGGCCGGGAGGTGCTGGCCCGGACCCGTGCCTACCGGCGGCAGCGGCTCCGCGAGGCGATGGCGGACTGGACCGAGGCGGACAAGTCGGAGATCGCCCGGCTGCTCAGCAAGCTGAACACCTCGCTGGACGCCCTCTTCGAGCACGCCTGATCGTCAGCGGGGCACGTGGGCCAGCGACCTCAGGCCACGCTCGAGGTGCCAGGCCAGGTAGGCCGCGACCAGGCCGGTGGCCTCCCGCAGGTAGCGCGGGTCGCCCGCCTCCACCACGTCCCACTCCCCGGCCAGCAGCGCGCCGAGCAGCAGCACGGTCTCCTGCGCGGGGCTGGCCGAGCCGGGCAGCCGGCAGCGGCCGCACAGCACCCCGCCCGCGGCGGGGCTGAACGCCCGGTGCGGCCCGGGCTCGCCGCAGCGGGCGCAGACGGTGAAGGACGGCGCGTAGCCGGCCACCGACAGCGACCGGAGCAGGAACGAGTCCAGCACCTGGTTCGGTGGCCGGCCGTCGCCCATGGTGCGCAGCGCCCCGACGAGCAGCAGGAACTGCTGCAGCGCGGGCTGCTTCTCCTCCACGACGAGCCGCTCGGAGGTCTCCAGCATCACGGTGCCGGCGGTGTACCGCTCGTAGTCGGAGCCGAACCGGGCGCCGTACGGCGTCAGCGTCTCGGCCTGGGTGACCACGTCCAGCGAGCGACCCTCGGCGAGCTGCAGGTCGACGTGGGTGAACGGCTCCAGCCGGGACCCGAACCGGGAGGTGGTCCGTCGTACCCCCTTGGCGACGGCGCGCACCCGGCCGTTCCCCCGGGTCAGCAGGGTGATGATCCGGTCCGCCTCGCCCAGCTTCTGGGTGCGCAGCACGATCGCCTCGTCGCGGTACAGACCCATGCGGCCATTGTCCCCCACCGGGGCCGGGAAACCGGTCAGCGGTGCCCGGTGAAGGCGACCACCTGCTGGAAAGTCGGCCGGTTCTGCCAGTCGATCGGCCGCACCCCGACCACGCCCGCGGTCACGCTGCGGATGTCGTCCTGGGTCTTGTCGTAGGTCAGCGCGGCCACCTGGTGCACGCCCTGCTGCCGCTCCACCCGGGCGACGGCCGCGCGCAGCGAGGCGCGCAGGTCGGCGCGACAGCGGGCCAGGCTGCCGTGCCCGCAGTACCCATACGAGTACGGCGCGCGCACGGATCGGCCCAGGAGGTCGCGCAGGTCCTTGTTCACGTAGCCGTACCACGCCACGTCGTTCCAGGCCGATCCGCGACCCAGCCGCGGGTGGTCGTCGATCGCCTGCGGCAGCCGGTGCGCCAGCCGCTGCCCCAGGCGGCCGGCCAGCACGTCGTACGCCACCGAGTGCCGGCCGCTCTGCCACCAGGCGTCGAAGATCGCGATCGCCTGCTCGTGGCCGTAGTGCCCGTCGCGGTCCCGGTCCACCCGCGGGGCCCCGGCCCGCAGCCACGAGCCGAGCACCCGCCGCGCGGCCCGGGTCTGCGGGTCGGGCCCGATCACCTTCAGGAGCCAGGGCAGCGTGTAGCGGGCCCGGCTGTCCTCGGTGGCCGCGGTGGACATGATCCCGACCGCCTGCGGCAGGTCGATCCGGTGGCCGCCGGCGAGGGCGTGGCGGAGGTGGTCCGACAGCGCCAGCGACCGGTACACCGACCCGTCGCCCCAGTTGTTGTCGGCGGCGGAGAAGCCGGGCGCGGTCTTGTTGTTCCAGCTGACGAACCAGCCGCGCGGCGGGTCGGTCTGGTGCACGTGCCGCGAGAACGGGAGCCAGCCCTGCCAGTCGTACTTCCGGTTCCCCCACCGGGGCAGGTCGAAGTCGACCCCGCGCGCCCGGACCGGCAGCAGCCCGGAGGAGAAGTAGGAGATGTCCTTGTCGTCGGCGTAGAACCAGTTGAACGTGTAGTCGATCGCGCTGACCGCGTGCTGGAAGCTCACCGCGTCGTGCACGTAGCCGGGGTTGTTCAGCCGCGCGAAACCCATCACCGAGTCGACCTCGTGGCCGTAGGTGCTGCGCTCGGTGACGATGGCCACCGGCCGGCCGTCGACGGTGGTGCGCAGCTGCACGATGCCGTGCCGGGTGCGCAGCACGAGGTAGCTGTACCTCTGCGGCGGCTGCTGGCTGGTCGCGCTGGGCAGCGCGAGGTAGCTGTGCACGTTGCGCCGCATCGGCCGGCAGCGGCCGTCCACCAGGTAGCCGGTGGAGTGCACGGTCGGCGCGCTGCCGTCGGTGCTGCACAGCCGCTCCACGACGGTGTCCACGTTGTCGTTGGACGCCGAGGTCGCCGACCAGGCGTAGTCCACGCCGCGGCCGAGCTGCACGAACAGGTTGGTGCCGGCGAACGCGACCCCGCGCGCCTTCACCCCCGGCCCGTTCAGCACCTCCTCGGTGAGCAGCTGCGGGGTGTAGTAGCCGGTCTGCGGACCGAACACGACCATCGGGTGCCCGGTGGTGGTGTGGCTGCCGCCGACCACCAGCGCGTTGCTCATCCCGTGGGAGGTGATGGGCACGTCGATGGTGCCCATCGGGGTGTCCATCTTCTCGGTCTGCGGGAGTTCGAGCAGCGAGCCGTTGCTCGGCAGCGGCGCGGTGGTGCCGTTCACGGGCGCCCCGGTGCCGGGGGCGGTCTTGCCGCCGACGTCCGGAAGCGCGACACCCGGCAGATCGGGGTGCACCGTCCCTCCGCCGTACGGCGTGCGGACGGTCGCCGTGGTGGGTGCGTCCGGGTCGTTCTTCTCACGCAGGTCGTTGTAGATCCGCTCGCCGCGGCGCACGCCGTACCGGTGCATCAGCCGCTGCAGCCAGAGTGCGTTGGCGACCTCGCCACCGCCGCCCTTGCCGAAGATGCCGCCCACCAGCGAGGCGACGTAGGTCAGGTCGGCGCGGGTCCACGGCTGCGGGGTCTTCTGCAGGGCGGCGTACTCCGCCGGGCAGGTCGGCGCCGCCACGTTGCCGTGCGGGCACATCGCGTCCTGGGCGGCGTTGATCCCGGCGATGAACGCGTCCGCGGCGCCGAGCAGCTTCCGGCCCTCCTTCCCGTAGCGGGCGGCCGCCTTGGCGACCTGGGAGGCAGCCTCCCTGCGGGTGTAGAACGCGCTGCGCAGCTGCTCCTGGTCCATCGCGATGTTGTCGGGGGTGGCGCCCGCGAACGCGGCCAGGTCGGCCGCGCCGGCGTGCCGCAGCAGGTCCATCAGGAACATCCGGTCCTTGGCGGCGGCGTACCCGGCGCCGAACATCACCCCGTCGTAGGTGGTGCCCTTGATGTAGGGCACCCCGTAGCCGTCCCAGGAGATGGTCACGCCCTGCTCGGGGGTCTCCTGCTTCGTGACGTGCGCGGGGGTGAAGCCCTCCGGCTTGTACAGCCGCTCGATGTCGGCC
>DASSKA010000171.1:0-8834 GCA_035690905.1 Nocardioidaceae bacterium
CTCGTTGTCCTTGACCCCGATCCGCTCCGCCTCCGCGGGGTTGATCCAGATCACCGGCCCGCCCCGGAACAGGGTGAGCATGTGCAGGTTCTCCTGGTACTCGGAGTGGATCGACCACTTCGAGTGCGGGGTCAGGTAGCGCACCGTGACCTCCGGCCGGTTCGGGTCGCCGAGCCCCTGGTCGCCGAAGTGCCGGCCCATCACCAGCGGCGGCCGGTAGGCCGGTAGCGCCTCGCCGAGCTCCAGCATCCAGTCGTGGTCGAGGAAGAAGTGCTGCCGGCCGGTGAGCGTGTGCCACGGCTTCTTCCGCTCCACGTTGATCGTGAACGGGGAGTAGCGGCGGCCGCCGGACTCGGTGCCGGACCACTCCGGGGAGGTGATCACCGGCTGCGGGCGGGCCTGGGTGTCGCCGAAGTTGATCCGGTCCCCGGCCCGCTCCTCCGCGAGGTCGGCCAGCTTGACGCCGGTACGACGCTCGAGGACCTCGAACGCTTCGACGGCGAGCCGCCCGTTCGTCGTACCGGAGAGCGCCAGGATCGCCTCGCACATGTGCCGGTCCAGGGTCAGCCGCGGCCTGCCGGCCGCCACCCCGCTCCGGACCGTGCCGTTGCGGCTGCGAAGGTCCTCGATCTCCTTGTCCGGCTTCCAGGTGATGCCCTTGGTGGTGGTGCCGAGGGTGTCGAGCAGCGGACCGATGGCGGCCATCTTCTCCGCGACCGCGCCGTAGTCGCGTTCTACGACCACCAGCTTGGGCATCGTCTTGCCGGGCACCGGCTCGCACTCGCCGGCCTTCCAGTCGAGCACCCGGCCGCCCGGCTGGGCGAGCTCGTCGGGGGTGTCGTGGGCGAGCGGCACCGCCATCACGTCTCGGCGCACCCCCAGGTGGGTGGCCGCGAGCCGGGAGAAGTCGCGGGCGATGGTGTGGAAGGTGTCGAAGTCGGTGCGGGTCTCCCACGGCGGCGCGATCGCCGGGTTGAACGAGTGCACGAACGGGTGCATGTCCGTCGAGGACAGGTCGTGCTTCTCGTACCAGGTGGCCGCGGGCAGCACCACGTCGGAGAACAGGCAGGTGGCGGTCATCCGGAAGTCCACGGCCACCGACAGGTCGAGCTTGCCGCGCGGCGCCTCGTCGTGCCAGACCACCTCGGACGGCCGGTCCGCCGGCGGGGTCTCCTCCGCGGTCGCCGCGTCGTCGGTGCCGAGCAGGTGCCGGAGCATGTACTCGTGGCCCTTCATCGACGAGGCGAACAGGTTCGCCCGCCACACGGTGAGTACCCGCGGCCAGTTGCGCGGGTTGTCCGGGTCCTCGGCGGCGAAGCGCAGGTTGCCGCTCTTCAGCTCCTCGACGACGTAGTCGTTCAGCGGCAAGCCTTTGGCCTCGGCCGCGTCCGCGATCTCCAGCGGGTTCCGGTCGAACGCCGGGTGCGACGGCAGCCACCCGAGCCGAGCCGCGAGCGCGTTGCAGTCCGCGCTGCTGCGGCCCTGCAGCAGGCCCCGGCCGAGCGGGCTGGCCAGCTCCTGCGCGCCGAACGTCTCGTAGCGCCACTGGTCGGTGGCGAGGTACCACAGCGGGGTGCCGGCCATGTGCCGCGTGGGTCGCTGCCAGTCCAGGCCGAAGGCGAGGTGGGCCCAGCCGGTGAGCGGGCGGACCTTCTCCTGCCCGACGTAGTGCGCCCAGCCGCCGCCGTTGACGCCTTCGCAGCCGCACATCATCACCAGCGACAGGAAGGTGCGGTAGGTCTCGTCCGAGTGGAACCAGTGGTTGGTGCCCGCGCCCATCGCGATCATCGACCGGCCCCGGGTGCGCTCGGCGTTGCGGGCGAACTCGCGGGCCACCCGGGCGGCGGCCTTGGCCGGCACTCCGGTGATCCGCTCCTGCCAGGCCGGGGTGTACGGCGCGGAGGCGTCGTCGTACGACGTGGGCCACTCCCCGGGCAGACCGTCGCGCGCCACGCCGTACTGCGCCAGCATCAGGTCGAACACCGTGGTGACCAGCCGCCCGCCGACCCGCCTCGCGGGCACGCCGCGGCGCAGCGACGAACCGCCCTCGGTCTCCCCGATGTCGAACCGGGGCAGGTCGACCGGCACCGCCTCGACGCCGTCGCCGCCGTGCAGGGACAGCAGCGGGTCGACCCCGGCGAGGTCCAGGTTCCAGCGGCCCTTGCCCTCGTCGTTCCACCGGAAGCCCAGCGACCCGTTGGGCACCACCGGTTCGCCGGTGGCCGCGTCGAGCAGCACCGTCTTGAACTGGGCGTCCTCCCCGGCCCCGGTGGCCGAGCCTTCGGCTCCGGTGGCCGAGCCCGTCGAGACCAGGTCCGCGGCGGTCAGGAACTTGTCCGCGACGAAGGCGCCGTCCCGTTCGCGCAGGGTGATCAGGAACGGCAGGTCGGTGTAGGTCTTGGCGTAGTCGGTGAAGTAGGGCACCTTCCGGTTCTTGTAGAACTCGGTGAGGATCACGTGGCCCATCGACATCGCCAGGGCCGCGTCGGTGCCGGGAGCCGCCGCCAGCCAGTCGTCGGCGAACTTGGTGTGGTCGGAGTAGTCCGGGGAGACCACGACCACCTTCTGCCCGCGGTAGCGGGCCTCGGTCATGAAGTGCGCGTCCGGCGTGCGGGTGATCGGCAGGTTGGTGCCCCACACGATGAGGTAGCCGGCGTTCCACCAGTCGCCGGACTCCGGGACGTCGGTCTGGTCGCCGAAGACCTGCGGTGAGGCGGCCGGCAGGTCGGCGTACCAGTCGTAGAACGAGGAGATGGTGGCGCCGATCATCGACATGAACCGCGAGCCGGCTGCGTAGGACACCATCGACATGGCCGGGATCGGTGAGAAGCCGACCACCCGGTCCGGGCCGTACTGCTTGATGGTGTGCACGTGCGCGGCCGCGATGAGCTCGCTGACCTCGCTCCAGGTCGCGCGCACGAACCCGCCCTTGCCGCGGGCCCGCTGCCAGCGGGTGACCTGGTCGCGGTCCGCGGTCAGCGCCGCCCAGGCGTCGACCGGGTCGGGGTGCTCCTGGCGCGCGGCCCGCCACGCGTTGAGCAACGGCGAGCGGACGTAGGGGTAGCGGACCCGGGTCGGTGAGTAGATGTACCAGGAGAACGACGCGCCGCGTGGGCAGCCGCGCGGTTCGTACTCCGGGGAGTCCGGTCCGACCGAGGGGTAGTCGACGGCCTGGGTCTCCCAGGTGATGATTCCGTCCTTGACGTAGACCTTCCACGAGCACGAGCCGGTGCAGTTCACGCCGTGGGTGGAGCGGACCTCGCGGTCGTGCCGCCAGCGTTCCCGGTAGAACTCGTCCGCCTGTCTGCCGCCCTTGCGGTAGAGGCTGCGCCGGTCGTCGGACTGCACGCCGGGGAAGAAGTACTGGACCGAGCGCATCAGCCGATCGGCCGGCGACTGGCCGTTCTGGGCAGGTGGGTTCGCTCCCCCTCCCACCCGGTTCTGCTGTCGGTCCGTGTCCGTCATCCACGACCTCCTGCGATCCGGTACGACGACTCCGCGCGGTCAGGTTTACTCGTGTATACCACCGATGCGCGTGATGGTGCCGGTGTGGTCTACCGCGGCAAAGGTGCGCGCACCGTCCCCGGCAGCCGCCGTTTCGTGCGCGCAGCCCACCCGGCTAGGGCCCGGTCTGCACCCGGATGCCCAGCCCGCCGGCCATCGCGAAGCCCAGGGCGAGAAGGTCGTCGACGTGCACCTCCGCACCGCGCAGGCCGGCGATCCCGCGGATCCCGTCGTACCGGCACCCCCGGAACAGCACCGACCTCATCCGGCAGCCGCTGAAGTCCGCACCGCTGAGGTCGCAGTCCTCGAAGGCGACGTGGGTCAGGGTCGCCCCACCCCAGTCCGAGCGGCCGAGCCGGCAGCCCCGGAACGCGGCCCGCTCGAGCCGGGCGTGCCGCCACAGGCTGAGCTCGGCCTGGCAGTCGGCGGCCGTGACATCCCAGTGAGGAGCCGTGCCCACCGCGAAACCCGTGAGCCGTGCCCCGGTCAGCTGCACGCGCCGCAGTCCCGTCTGCTCGAACACCGCGTTGGCCAGGTCGCAGCCGCTCAGCGCGCAGTCGTGGAAGGTGCATCGTCGCCAGCGTGATCCGGCGAGGCGGGTGCCGGTGAACCGGGAACCGGTGGTGTCCACGAGCTCGAACCTCCGACCGGTGAGCTCGAGTGGTCCGAGCTCGGCGTCCTCGACAGCCGTCTCGTCGTCCGGGGCGCCATCGATTGCCGTGAGGTCGGCGTGGACGCGCGGATCACGTGGTGCGAGGGGGACTTCGGACATGTCGGCCAACCTACGGCGAGGGACCGACGCCGAGGCGTGGAACGTACGATCGAGGGCGTGTTCCGTGCGCTCTTCTCGCCGCTGATGATCGGCCTGCACCTGCTGGCCATCGCGGCGACCGCGGCCGCGGTGCTCCTCGGGCTCTGGCAGTACGGCGTGTGGCAGAGCGCCCGCCAGGAGAAGGCCAACGTCCTGGCGCACGCTGCCCCCGTGCCGCTGTCCACGCTGATGACCGCGGACTCGCCCTACCCCGGTGATGCCGTCGGTCGCCCGGTCCGGTTCGCCGGCACCTGGCTCCCCGGCGAGACCCTGTTGGTCCAGAACCGGCTCATGCACGGCGAGCGCGGCTACTGGGCCGTCACCCCGGTAGCCGTCTGCCGGGCAACGTGCACCAGCAGCGACCCGGCGATGCTGGTGGTGCGGGGCTGGACCTCCGACCCGGAACAGGTGCCCGCGGCGCCGCGGGGGCGGGTGCGGGTCACCGGGTGGCTGCAGCCGGCCGAGGGCGGCGGGGCGCCCGACCAGAACCCCCGCGACCGGGTGCTTCCCCAGATGGAGGTCGTGGACGCTATCCCGCACGTCCGGCAGGACCTCTACAGCGGCTATGTGATCGCCCAGAACGCGTCGTCCGGCGCGCTGCGTCCGGTCACACCGGCGTCCCTGCCGAAGCCCAGCGACCTCACCTCGTTGCGCAACCTCGCCTACGCGTTCCAGTGGTGGATCTTCGGTGCCTTCGCGGTATTCCTGTGGTTTCGCTGGTGCTCCGACGAGGTGAAACGCGTCACCGAGGCCGACCAGGCCGCGGCTGCGGACGCTGCGGACTCGAGGGAGGAGCCGACCGGCGCGCGAGGGGACGACCGCCGCGAGGTACCTTCGAAGTCGTGAAAGCCGCCCTGCTCCGCTACCGCGTCATGGCCAACGTCATCGGCGTGCTGCTGATCGTCCTCGTCCTCGTCGGCGTGCCGTTGAAGTACCTCTCCGCGGACGGGTCCGGCGCCCAGCAGCTCGGCGGCTGGATCACGATGTACCTCGGCATCACCCACGGCTACCTCTACATGGTGTTCCTGGTGATGGCGTTCTGGCTGTCCCGCAAGGCGCGCTGGTCGCTGGCCTTCACGTTCGTCACGCTGCTGTGCGGCACCGTCCCGATCCTGTCCTTCTGGGCCGAGCACCGGGCCACCCGGCACGTCCGCGAACAGATGAGCGCCGCAGCCACACCGGCCGCGGCGCCCACCCGCTAGGCGCTACTCGCCCTTCAGGTCCTCCTCCACGGCCGGGTTCTCCGGCGTGGTCACGCTGTGCGGCTCGGCCTGCTTGTCCGCCGCGGCCACGTCGGGCGTCGCGGCTCCCTCGTCGTTGCCGCCCTGCGGCCCGGCTGCCGGCGCGGGCGGCGGGGTGTAGGAGGACTGCCAGGCGGTGCTCGCCTGCCGGTCGGAGAGCATCTTGGCCACCGCGGCGGCCAGCCCGCCGAGACCGAGCACGATCAGCAGGTTCCGGATCCGGTGATGCTTCTTCGGCGGCTCGACCTCGCCGCGCAGCGCTGCTGCGGCGGCCAGCCCACGCCGGCGTGCCTCCACGCGGACGTCCTCGGTGGCGTGGTCGGCCGCCGCGACGGCGGCGGACAGCGCCGGGAGCACGTCGTGGGTGAGCCGGTCACCAAGCTTGTCGCGGGCGTCGGAGAGGGCCGGGCCGGCCTTCTCCCGGGCCTCTACCAGCAGCGGTCCGGCCATGTCCCGGGCCTGCTCGACGCGGGGACCGATCTTGCTCGCGAGCTCGCTCGCCTGGCCACGCACGTCCTTCGCCATGTTCTTGGGCTTCGCCATCGTCGAGGGTCCTCTCTGTTGTCTCCGCGGAGCCGTGGGCCCTGGGGTCGTCCCCTCGGAGCCGCGGCCCGAGGGGCGTGTCCTCGGGCGGTCGTGCCCGATCCTGGTTTCGATCATGCCCGGTCGTCCCGTCGAGTCAAACAGCATGGCAGGATCGGAGGAAACGACACCAGACGTGAAAGGCACCCTGATGGCGGCCGAGACCTACGCGACGCTCAAGACCAACCGGGGCGACATCGTGGTCCACCTGTTCCCCAACCACGCTCCGAAGACGGTGGACAACTTCGTCGGCCTGGCCGAGGGCACGAAGGAGTACACCGACCCCAAGACCGGCGCGTCCAGCACCGAGCCGTTCTACAACGGCGTAGTGTTCCACCGCGTGATCGACGGCTTCATGATCCAGGGCGGCGACCGCCTCGGCACCGGCACCGGCGGCCCCGGCTACACCTTCTCCGACGAGTTCCACCCCGAGCTGTCCTTCGACAAGCCCTACCTGCTCGCGATGGCCAACGCCGGTCCGGGCACCAACGGCTCGCAGTTCTTCATCACCGTGGGCCAGACGCCGTGGCTGAACAACCGGCACACGATCTTCGGTGAGGTCGAGGACCAGGCCAGCAAGGACGTGGTCGACGCGATCGCCACCACCAAGACCGGGTCCGGTGACCGGCCCGTCGACGACGTGGTGATCGAGTCCGTCGAGGTGGATCGCCGCTGAGCACCGGGAACCTGCCGCCCGCCGGCGCACCGGAGCAGGCGGCTCCGGTCTGCTACCGGCACCCGAAGCGCGAGGCGCACATCCGCTGCCAGCGCTGCGGGCGTCCGATCTGCCCGGACTGCATGCATCCGGCCTCGGTCGGGTTCCAGTGCCCCGAGTGCGTGAGCGAGGGGGCCCGCTCCACCCGGTCCGGGCGTACGGCGTACGGGGGACGCCGCTCGGGCAACCCGGCGCGCACCTCGCAGGTGCTGATCGGGATCAACGTCGCGGTGTGGGCGCTGATCCTGATCACGGGCGGGACTCGGAGCCCCTGGTACTACACGCTCGGGCTGCACACCGGCACCTTCCGGGCACCGGTGCAGGGCGGGGCCCAGGTGTTCCAGGGGCTGCTGGACGGCGCCTACTGGCAGCCGCTGACCGCGATGTTCACCCATGTCGAGGTCTGGCACATCGGCTTCAACATGCTCGCGCTGTGGTTCCTCGGCCCGCAGCTCGAGGCGGCGGTCGGCCGCGCCCGGTTCCTGGCTCTCTACCTGTTGTCCGGCCTGGTGGGCAGCCTGTTCGTCTACTGGTTCGCCCCGGCGTACGCCCTGACCATCGGCGCCTCGGGCGCGATCTTCGGCCTGATGGGCGGGCTGCTGGTGATCGCGCTCAAGGTCAAGGCCGACGTTCGTCAGCTGCTCATGTGGATCGGGCTGAACTTCCTGATCACCGTGGTGGGCCGCGGGTTCATCTCCTGGCAGGGGCACCTCGGCGGGTTCATCGGCGGGGTGCTGGTCGGCGCGATCATCGCCTACGCGCCGCGCCGGAACCGGGCCGCGTGGCAGGCCGCCGGGTTCGGGGTGCTCAGCGCGCTGCTGGTGGCGGCGTACGTCGTACGCACCGCGATGCTCGGCTGAGGATCTCCGGAGGGGTGACTGTCCACACTGGGGATAACCCCTGTGGACGGAATTTCACCCGTGTGATTCGTGCACAGGGGTATGCACAGCCTGTGTGAACCGGGTCATTCCCAGTGGGTGGCGTACACAAACCCGACGGCCATGAACCCGATGCCGACCACCAGGTTGTACTGCCCCAGGTCGCGGAGCAGCGGCACCGAGCCGCTCTGCCCGAAGACGTAGTACACGACGATCCAGACCAGCCCGATCAGGAAGCAGCCGAGCATGCCGACCACCACGCCCTGCCCGCGGCCGAGCGGGGTGCTGGGGTTCGCCGCCAGGGCTAGCCCGAGGAAGACCAGCCCGAAGCCGATCAGGAAGTTCCACCGCCCGAGGTCGGCCATCCAGCTCAGCGTCCCGGCGCCGGCAGCCACGTTGAGGTAGACCGCCATCCAGGCGATGCCGATCGCCACGAGCACGGAGCAGGCCACCGTGCGGGTCAGCGACCGCGGCGCGGACGTGCCGCGGGGGCCGTGCTCCAGGGGGCTCGCCTTGGTGGGCCGGTTGCGGCTCGACTGGGGCACGTTCTCCACTCCTCGGGTGCGGTTGACGAAGGTCGCCTGGAAGATTGTAGGTAGCGTAGTCGGCGGCAAGCCCTCCACACGAAAGCGCATCCACCCATGGCGGCCCGTCGTCCTCCCTCATGGCGGCTCCTGGTGCCGGTGACCTGCGTGCTCGCCGGGGTGCTGTTCGTGGCCAGCGCGATCAGCTCCGGCGGCACCGACCTGCGCGCCGGGCGGTTCAGCGACCTCGCCTCGCTGGTCAACCAGCAGAGCCAGCAGGTGCAGGCGCTGCGCGCCCGGGCCCGGACCCTCAACGAGCAGGTCAACACGCTGTCGGGCAAGGTGGGCGCGCAGCACGTGAGCCAGGCCCGGCAGGAGGCGCTGGCACTGCGCGGCCCGGTCGGCCTCGACCCGGTGACCGGCCCCGGCCTGACGGTCACCCTCGACGACGCGCCGAGCGACGTGATCGCGTCGGCGGACACCAACCCGAACAACCTCGTGGTGCACCAGCAGGACATCCAGGCGGTCGCGAACGCCCTGTGGGCCGGGGGTGCGGAGGCGATGACCATCCAGGGTCAG
>DASSKA010000172.1:0-13114 GCA_035690905.1 Nocardioidaceae bacterium
GGTGCCGGCGCCGGATCTCGTCCACGGTGGAGTGGGCCGCCGTCAGCGTCCGCGCCACGAGGAGCACGTGGCGGCCGAGGGTAGCCAGCTTCTCGGCCGTCACGCGACCGAGCCCGCGACCGCCGCCGGTGAGGAGGACCCGTTTCGTCATCAACATTCTCAGACAGTCGGACTGTGCAAGCCTGACGCGACGGGTGCCTGCCCCGGAAGGGTCCGAGGGCCCCGGCGACGAGGTTCTTGAGAGGCGCGACGATCTGGTGGGGCGCCGTCATTGCTTTGTCGGGTCGCCGGCGAGCATGGGCTGCGTGGCACCGCGTGGGGGCGATGCCAGCTCGCGGTCGAGTCGTGCCCATTGGCTGTCGAGCCATCCTGCGAAGGCGACGCCGTGGGGGATCTCGTGTCGCGGCACTCGTGTGACCCGGATTCGGACCGAACGGCGCAGGGGGAGCCCTCCTGGGGCGTCGGCAAGCCGTTGCAGCGCCTGGAGGCCAGTGTGGGTGACGAACACCAGGTCGGCCTGGGGAGCGCCGTGCAGCAGGGCCGCCGTCCCGCTGGGCCGGACCGGGCCGAGGACGGTGAGCACGTGGGCCAGCGGCAGCCGGGCGGGCTCCCGATCGGCGATCCGCTCCACCGCGGCGTTCCGGGTCGCGGCGGTGGTGATGCGGCCCTCGGGGAAGATGACGGACGCGTCACGTCGGCCGAGGCCGACGGCGAGTCGCTCCAGTGCGGCGGTCTCGGCGGTGCTGTTGCTCGGGTCGCGTTCGATGAAGTGGTTGGGCAGGCGGTTGCCGACGATGTCGAGACACGGGTCGAGCTGCAAGTCGTCCTTGAGCACGTAGCGCGGGCGCATCCCGACCTGGCCGAGCAGCCACACGGGGATGAGGGCGTCGATGAGGCTCGCGTGCTGCGCACACATCACGATGGGTCCGGGGATGACCTTGTCGAGTTCGTCGACCTCGAGGGTGAGGCCGGCGGTGCGGTGCAGCAGGCGGATGAGCTGGTCGGCCCACCAGCGCTGCAAGGCGTAGTGGGCGTCCTGGTCGTTGCTGCGGCCGCTTGCCCACAGGGCGGTCGACGCGGTGACGCCGAGGGTCTCCAGGGTCGACCACCCGAGCGCCAGGGAAAGTGATCGCACCGTCGGCAGCCGGTTCCGCCCGCGGAGCAGGTCGAAGGCTGCGGCGGTGGGCACCCACACGGCGGCGGACGCCGCGAGTGCCACCGCGCCGGTCGTCACCGCGGGGACGGTGACCGCTCGGCGCAGGTGTCGGTTGCGCAAACCGGTTGGCAGCCCGGTTGTCATGTCAGCGTGGGCCGGCGGTCCACGAGGCCCGGTCGACGCACCAGTCCCACAGGCGTTGCCGCTCGGCCGGAGTGTCGGATCGGCGGGTGGATGGCAGCCGGTGGACCGGTCGGTCCCGGCGGTCGTGCCAGAACAGCCCCGTGGTCCGTACAGGAAGCCCATCGTCGGCGACGAGCCAGACGATCGTGTCGGCGCCTTCGGCGGGGGTGCGCAGCAACGGGCCGACGATGCGACGGAAGGTGGGAAGCGAGCGTCGGACGCCGGGGGTGTCCGCCCAGCCGGGGTGCATCGAGTGCACCGCGATGTGCTCCGGGCGCAGCCGGTCGGCCCATAGCTCCGCCAGCGTCACCTGCGCCCGTTTCGCCCGGGCGTAGGCGCGGGTGCCGTTGTAGTTCCTCGGGTCCATCTCGAGGTCGTCGACCGACAGCGGCTCGGAGTACATGCCGCCGGAAGCCACCCAGACCACCCGGGCGTACGGCGCCGGTTGCAGCAGCGGCACCAGCAGCTGGGTCATCAAGAACGGGCCGACCACCTGGCTCGCCACCGTCTGTTCCATGCCCTGCGGCGTGGCGGCGTAGGCCTCGTCGAGCGCGCCGGCGGCGTGCACCAGGGCGTCAACCTGCCCGTGCCGTTCGGCCAGCGCGGCGCCGGCTCGGCGGACCGCGTCGAGGTCGCCGGTGTCTGCGATCACGATGTCGACGCCGCCGCGAGCGCCCGAGTCGAGCAGACCGTCGCGCACACCGCGTGCCTTCTCCTCGTTGCGGGCGACGAGAACCAGCGTCGCTCCGTCGGCAGCGAGCGTCCGTGCCGCGGCCAGACCCAGTCCTGACGTGGCACCCGTGACGACAACAACCCGACCGGTCAGGTCGTAACTGTCCAGCCGCGTCCAGCGATACAGCCGCGACCGAGCCGCGTAGCCGATCCGGGTGAAGCTCGGGGCGATCGCAACCTCGAGCGCCCGGTCCACCACGTCGGCGACCAAGGTCACGGCGACACCCACGGCTCGCCATCGAGCACTCGACGGAGCCCGGACGCCGCACGGTCCCCAACCCGGCGGAACACCAAACCGAGCAACGGGTTGCCCACTGACAAGACCCCGCGCAGGTCGAGCGTCGCGTCGTAGGTCACCAGCGCGCCACCGTCGGCCGGCTGGACCCCGATCTCGTCGACCGACCGCAGCGTCCTAGTCTCCGCGACCAGAAGCAACCGGTGCGGCGCTTCCCATTCCACAACCACGTAGCGCAGCACCAGCCGCCGCGGACCGGCGCGCACCACGACGTCGTACGACGCGTCCGGACCCGGGCCGTCACCGGCCACGACCGAGACCGACTCCACGCCCGGATCCCAGCGGACGAAGTTACCGACGTCCGCCATGAACCCGAATGCCTCGGTTGGGGACCACGCCGTGTGGATCGCGGTCAGGTAGCGCGGCATCTTCCATCCACTCGCTCGGGAGAAACCCTCTGCACAGTGTCGGCGTCGCCGGCGCACGGCGACAGTGCCGAACGTCCTCGGCGGCGACGGACTGCCCGCACCGTCGTCGGTCAGTCGGCGGAGGCTTCCGCTGATCGTGCGGGTTCAAGGCGCCAGTGCAACACCTCTGATCCCAGGAGGTTGTTGTGGCTCATCTTCGGGCGGCTCGGCGGGCGTTTTGGGCCGGGGTGCGGGTGGGGCTTTCGGTTGAGGATGCGTCGGCTGGTGCCGGCGTGGCGCGGGCTGGGGGAATACGGCGACGACCGCTGACCAGGAGGGTGCGCGACCAGGCCGCATCCCCTCTTGGCTATGGCCGACCCGCGGAAAGCAGGCAGACCGACAGGCCGTCACCGACGCGCGCCGGGGTGGTCGGGTCCGAGGCAGGCTGTGCCAGCATCGGTCGCGTGCGCAACGAGCAACGCCTTCGGACCCGGACGCCTGAGTCGCGAGCCTTCGCGGAACGCGTGCAGCATGTGATGAGCCTGACCTCGCGACTCAACATGCTGCCGTTCGACGACCTCGATGAGCGCAGGGACGTTCTCAATGAGATCTTCGGCGGGCCCCTTCCTGGCTCGCTGTCAATCCTGCCGCCCTTCTACTGCGATTACGGCCTCGGGGCATCGTTCGGCGAGCACGTGTTCATCAATCAGGGATGCTTCTTCCTCGACTTCGGGGGCATCACCATTGGTGATCGCGTCCTGATCGGTCCGCGAGTGACGCTGAGCACCGCTGGGCATCCAGTCGAACCCGATGAGCGCTACGACTTCATCACCCACGCTCCCATCGTCATCGAGGATGGCGTCTGGATCGGCGCGGCGGCCACGATCACACCTGGAGTGACCGTCGGTCGTGGCTCGGTGGTCGGTGCGGGTGCTGTCGTGGCGAGGGACGTGCCTCCGCTGAGCGTGGTGACCGGGACGAGCGTTGTTGAGCGGAGGCGTTTGGGGCCGGCGTCGGCTGCAGACTCCGAACGCTGCTTGTGATGGCGTCGGTGCGACTGGTGCAGACCCCGGATGCCGTGAGCGCCCCGGATGCCGCCTCCCGACTACGCTGAGCCCGTGTACCTGGAGAACGTCGTCGTCGACGCTACCGACCCGCAGGCACTCGGCCGGTTCTGGGAGGCCGCCCTGGGCACCGAGACACTGACCGACGAGCTCGACGGGTTCGAGACCCGGCTGACGGTGCCGGGCGGCCCGGTGCTCGACCTGTGCTTCCAGCGGGTCCCGGAACGCCCCGTCGAGCCGCAGCGACTTCACCTCGACCTGCGGGGCGCCGAGGAGCAGCAGCCGGTGGTCGAGCGCCTGCTCGCGCTGGGCGCCAGCCACGCCGACATCGGTCAGGGCCAGGTGCCGTGGGTGGTGCTCGCCGACCCTGAGGGCAACCCGTTCTGCGTGATGGAGGAGCGAGCGGCGTACGTCGACACCGGCCCGATCGCTGCACTTCCCCTCGACGTGGCCGACCCCGATCGAGAACGCGACTTCTGGTTGTGGCTGACCGGCTGGGTGCCGGTCGACGGCTACGGGCTGCGCAGCCTGCAGCACTCGTCGCGCCGCGGCCCGCTGCTCGAGCTGTGTCCCGAGGTGGAGCCCAAGAAGCAGGCAAAGAACCGGATGCACCTCGACGTCCGGCTGGAGCCCGGTGACAACCCCGATGCGGTGGCCCGGGAGATCGCTGATCGCGGTGGCCGCGAGCTCCACCCCGATTGGGGCGATCTGCCATGGCGTGTCTTCGCGGACCCTTCCGGCAACGAATTCTGTGTGCTGCCATCGCGCAGCTGACCTCACGCCAGCCCGGCGTCGTGGGCCAGGATCGCCGCCTGAACCCGGTCCCGCAGGCCCAACTTCGAGAGGACGCGGGCGACGTGGGTCTTGACCGTCGTCTCGCCGATGAACAGCTCCACGGCGATCTCGGCGTTGGACCGGCCGCGCCCCAGGAGCCGAAGCACCTCGAGCTCTCGCGCGGTCAGCCGGTCCAGATCCACGGTCGTGGTCCGGGACCCGGTCTCCGTGAACCGGTCGACCAGCCTGCGGGTGAGCGCCGGAGCCAGCAGTGCGTCGGCGCCGCGGGCGACCTGACGGACTGCGTTGACGATGTCCTCACCGGGCATGTCCTTGAGCAGGAAGCCGGAGGCTCCGGCTCGCATCGCCCGGTAGACGTACTCGTCGAGGTCGAACGTGGTCAGCATCAGCACTCGCGTGGACGCCTCGGTCGCGGCGATCTGCTCCATGGCGGCGAGCCCGTCGACGCCGGGCATCTGTACGTCGAGCAGCAGCACGTCCGGCCGCGTAGTCGCGACCAGATCGACCGCCGCGGCGCCGTCGCCCGCCTCCCCGACGACCCGAAGATCGGGCTCGCCCTCGACGATCATCCGCAGTCCGCTGCGCACCAGCGGCTGGTCGTCGGCCAGGGCGATGCTGATCGTCGGCGTGCTCACGGCGCGGGCACCACGACGGTTGAACGAGGCAGCAGCGCACGCACCTGGAACCCGCCGTTCTCGAGTGGCCGCCACGTCACCTGGCCCGCCGCGGCGGTGACACGCTCCCGGATGCCGGCGAGGCCGCGCCCGGTCCCCGGTCCTGCACCGCCGCCCTCCGGTGCGGAGTTGGCGATCATGATCTCCACCTCGTTCTCGCGGCGGCGAACCGCGACCGTTGCGCGTGAGCCGGGTGCGTGGCGCAGAACATTGGTCAGTCCCTCCTGGACGACGCGGAACGCGATCGCCTGCTGGACCGGATCGAGCAGGGCTTCGTCGGCCAGGTCAGTGTCCACCGTCAGGCCTACCGCGCGGACGCGTTCCACAAGGCCGGCGATGTCGACGCTGGCTTTGTCGAGAGCCAGCGAAGCGACGCCGCTGCGGGCCGCTGCGGCGACCGTGCGCATCACCTCACGAGCTCGGCCGGGTTCTGTCGCCGCGAGCCGACGTGCCGCGCCCGCCTGCAGCGCCACCACCGTGAGGCTGTGCCCTATCGCGTCGTGGATCTCACGGGCCAGCCGCAGGCGCTCCTCCACCACCGCACGCGCCGAGGACATCGTCTCCTGCTCGTTGAGGATCTCGTTGTTGGTGCGCGTCTGCTCCACCAGCACGCTCACCTCGTTGACCGCCAGTCCGCCCAGCCAGCACAGGAGCAGGAGCTCGACCTCACCCAGCGGATCGCTCGTACCGACTCCGGCCAGCTGGCCGAGCCAGCACACCACCAGGCCCACGACCGCCATCCGCCGCCGTGACAGCGCTGCCACGGCGAACGCGGCAGCCAGCGCGAAGGCCGTCTCGCTCAGGCTGCCGTCAGTCGGCGCAATCAGGCGGGAGTACGCCGCGGCCACGATCCACGCAATGGTCACCGCCGTCACCGGTCGCCACCAGGCCAGCGCGAGGGGAGCCGCCACGACCAGGCTCGCCGGTACCACCAGCCAGCCGGGCCCCGAAGGGTCGAGCACGCGGGCGGACTCAACCGCCAGCCCGGCCCCCACCGCGCCGGCCACGATGACCGTCCACGGCTGCGCGGCCTCTCGGAACGCGCGCAGATGGTCTGGCGGGGGCAGCTCGGGGACCGCGGGCGCCTCGACGGGGGCCGTGAGGATGACGAGCTCCTCCCGGGTGCGCGTCAGCAGGTTCCTCGCCGAGACCTCGATCTCGCTCGGGTCCCCCCGGGTCTCGGCGGAGACCGCAAGTGCCTGCAGCCCCTGCACCAGGCTGGGGTGCAGCCGCTCCGTGGTCCGGAGCCGCTCGGCCAGGACGGCGGACTCCTGCTGGGCGCGCTGCGCCCGCACGATGCGCTCGTGCTGGCCGCGTAGCGTGTGCAGCCGTTCGTTCCGGGCCCGCACCAGGCGACCCACGGCGGTGGGCAGCAGGCCGACGAACACGGTCACGAACAGCATGCCGCTGATCCTGGACCACCCGCTCCGGGCCGTCAGGTCGGCGGCCCCCACCACGACCAGCGGCAGCAGCACCCCGAGGACGACCACACGCCCGGCGCCGTGCGCACCGATCGAGTACGACGCGAGCAGCATCGCGAGGATCCACACCCCGGAGCCCTCCGTGGCCTCGGGCCAGAAGAGAGCGGTGACCGTGGTTCCGACCACGCCGGCGCCCGCGATCGCGCAGATCGGCACGAGCGGGTGCCGGCGACGTACCGCGAGGGAACCGAGCCACAGTGCACCGGACACGTCGAACGCGAGCAGGCCGGGGCTGGCGTGATGACGGACCACGGCCTCGGCGGCTGCGGCCAGCACGAAGCCGACGGCCACCATCAGGTCGGTCCTGCTCGAGCCCCGCACCCGCCCAGCGTAGGGGCGTTCGGGGCGCGGTGGGTCCTCCTTGCGGCGGAGATCGTGCGGAGGATGACGATCGGCCTGTGGGCGGACGACCGCGCGATCCGGGGTCCGTAGCGTCCTGGGTGACAGCCTCACCACAGAAAGGACGCCCCATGGCCAGCTCAACCGCCACCGTGCCACCGCAGATCCAGACCGAGATGATCTGGCTGCGGCTCGTGCAGCTCTCCCTGGCGCTCGGCGTCGCAGCCGTGGTCGTCTTCGCTGCCGTAGGCATGCTCTTCACCACGATCAGCGAAGGTGACTTCAGGTACACCGCCGACTACTGGTACACCGGCGCCGGCCTTCCCATGGCTGTGGCGGGGATCGGTCTCGCCCTCGGCGTGCACAAGTTGCAGCGCGGAGCCGACGGACGGCTCGGGACGATCGGTGTGTGGGTGAACGCGCTGGCGTTGACCGAGCTGTTCGTGCAGCTGCTGTCCTCCGTCATCGCGGGCGCCGAGCTGCGCTGGGGGCCGACGTACGTCGTCTGCTCCTTCCTCACCTTCGTGGGTGTCGCGCTGCTCGCCGCAGGGTCGTGGCGGACCGGGCTGCTGCCGAAGTGGATGCTCGGCGTCTGGCCCGTCCTCTGGATCCTCGGCACCTTCGCGGGAACCGGCCCCATGTCCCTGCTGCTGGCGGTCTACCTCGTCACCTTCGGCATCACGCTGACCCGGCGCATCAAGTCCCGGGTCGTCTGACGGAGCGCGACGCCGTAACCCCGCCGCCACGCAGCACCGCTCCCGGCACATGCCACGGCATCCGCGCCACCGACGAGCCTGCCAGGGGCGACCCGGGCCGGGCATGAACCGCAGCCGGTAGGGGACGCGGCTGGTCCCTCGGCGCGGAGCGCATGTATCATGTGTTACATGATTCGAGTTTCGAAGGTTGTAGACGCAACCGCCGAGGACCTGTGGCGGAAGATCAGCGACGTCGCGGAGTGGGACAGCCTGCTGCCCACGGTGGACAAGGTGACCCGGCTCGACGGCGGAGGTCCGATCGCGGTCGGGTCGCGGTTCGAGGTCCACCAGCCGGGACTGGCCAAGGCGGTCTACGAGATCACCGAGTGGCGTCCCGACGCCGGGTTCACGTGGGTCGCGGCCGCACCCGGTGTCCGCACCACGGCGACACACGAGCTGGCGGCGGAGGGCCGGCACACCCGCCTGGTGCTCGGCATCGACTGGTCCGGGCCGCTGGCCTGGCTGGTCCGGCTGATGTTCGGCGCCAAGGCCCGCCGGATGGTCGAGCTCGAGGCTGACACGTTCGCGCGGCTCGCCCATCGGCAGTGAACCGTCCGGTCACTCACCCGCGGGACCTGCTGCTCGAGCGCATCATCGAGTGGTTCGCCGCCAACGGTGTGCTGGACACGAGCATGCGCACGCTTGCCGCCGGGGTCGGCACGAGCAACCGGATGCTGAACTACCACTTCGGCTCCCGCGAACAGCTCCTCGCCGCCGTCATCGCGAAGGTGTGCGAGGCAGAGGACGAGTCACTTCGACAGTGCCTGGCCGCATCCGAGGACCCGGTCGACGGCGCCGCGTCGTACTGGCAGCACGCTGCCGGGACCGCCGGTGTGTTCGCGCCGCTCTTCTACGAGCTGTCCGCGCATGCGATGTACGGCAAGGCGTATGCCGAGCGGCTCCAGCAGGTGCTGACCGACGCTTGGGTCGCCGCCTTCACCGCGGGCTTCGCCCGGGTCACCGGGCAGCAGCACGCCGAGCGGCTGGCCCGGCTGTCCTTGGCGGTCGGCCGGGGAGTGCTCTTCGAGGTGGCGCTCACCGGGGACCGGGCGGCCGCCGACGCGGTGATCGCCGAGTACACCGCGATGGTCAGGAGCGCCCTCGCGCCTCCAGGACATCCAGGTCCCGCTCGGCGTACAGCCGGTGCTCCCACTCCTCGTTGAGGATCACCAGCAGACACTCCCGCACGGCGTAGCGGCGCGGCTCCGGCCAGCCGGGTCCCTCGACTGGTTCGGTGTGCCCGGCCAGCGACTCCTCGGTCAGGTCGGCGATCACCTCCCGGACAGTCGTCATCCTGTCCCGGCGGAGCTCCAGCACCTCGTCAAGGGACGGTCTGGCCTGGCGGTCGCGGGGCACGCCCGGGGTGTCGGGCATCTCGTCCCACGGCAGGTCCAGTGCGTCCCAGGGTGCCGGGTCGCCGAGCAGCGCCCTCCTGATCCAGCAGTCCGTGGCGAACGCCAGGTGGCGCAGCGTCTCGATGAACGACCACTCCCCGTCGACGGACTCGTGCAGCAGGGGCGGGTCCAGTCGGCGGGCGCGTTCGACGGTGCCGTCCCAGAGGCCGGTGATGATGTCCCACGCCTGGCGGAAGCCGGCCGGGTCCGTCGGGCGCATCTTGACGCGGTCCGGGTAGCGCCGGTCGAGCTCGGCCTCGACCAACGGGCCGATGTCGACACCGTTGACGGTCACGTTGAGGAGCTCGCCGTGGATGTCGACGTCGGCCAGCTCGACACCCCGCATGACGACCCCGTGGAGCTCCACGCCTCGAAACTGCGCGCCGTTCAGCTCGCTGGCCCAGAAACGGGCGCCGCTCAGATCGACGCGGTCGAACCGGGACCCTCGCAGGTCCTCGTTGAGAAAGTCAGCCATGCGGAGACCGTAGCGGCGGGCGCCGACATCCCGCCCGTGCTCAGGGGCGAGGGCAAATTCGGGAGGCGACACCGGGCCCTGACCGATAGCGTGCCGGTATGGATCAGCCCTCTGTCGTCATCTTCGTCATCGCGATCAGCGTGATCGTGATGATCGCCGTCGGCGTCGGCAGGAAGCGCAACTGACCAGGCGCGCCCTGCCTGACCGGCTGGCGGGAACCCGGGTGGTGCAGGCGGCGGGTCGCTAGTCGGTCACCTTGCTCGGCCGAGCGCCGTACACGAGCTCGCGGTAGTCGGGGTGCTTGTCGATCCAGGTCTTGATGAAGGCGCACAGCGGCAAGGCCTTCAGGCCGCGACGCCGTACGTCGTCCAGGGCCGCCTGAGCCAGCGCCGAACCGATGCCCTGCCCCTCGAACCGGTCCTCGACCTCGGTGTGGGTGAAGATGAACAGTCGCTGCGCGAGCTGGTACTCCGCGAACCCGGCGAGCTCGCCGTCGACGTACGCCTCGAAGCGCTCCCCGTCGGGATCGTCGACGACGCGGACAGCAGAGCTCGAGCTGGTGTCGGCCATGTCACCGACTCTCGCACATGCGGCGTTCAGCGCGGCGAGGGCCCGCTAGCGCGCGCGGGAACCCCAACCGCCCGTGTGCGCTGCCTCCGAGATGGCAGCGCCGATCTCGGCGTGCCGGTCCCGCACGAGTCCCGCGGTCACCCGGATGAAGCCACGTGGCTCGGGGAGCACGGCGAAGGGGGCGCCTGCGCTGACCCCGATGCCCTGACTGGCCAGCCGGACGATGGCGGCCGACTCGTCGTGCACCGGCACCCAGATGTTCAGCCCCTCCTCCCCGCCCACCTCGACGTCGTGGGCGGCGAGCGCGTCCACCAGCAGGGTGCGGCGCCCGTCGTAGACGTCGCGGGCCCGCCCCACGGCCGCGACCGCCTCCGGGTCGGTGAGCAGGCCCACCAGGATGCGTTGGAGGAGCCGGCTGCTCCAGCCCTGCCCGAGGTGACGCCGCGCCTCGATGGTGTGCACCCGCTGGCTGCTCCCGCTCAGCGCCGCCAGGCGCAGGTCGGGTCCGTGCGACTTGGAGAAGCTGCGGATGTGCAGGGTGCGCTCCGGCAGCCACTCCCCCAGGCTGATAGCGGGAGTCCGGGACAGGCCGTGCGTCGAGTCGTCCTCGACCACGAGCGTGTCGCTCGGCCGCAGCACGTCGGCGAGGTGCTGTGCTCGGCGGCGGCTCATCGACACCCCGGTCGGGTTCTGCGCACGCGGCTGGATGACCACCGCGGCGACCGGTGCGCGAGCCAGCGCCGTCGCGAGGGCCGTGGCGTCCAGGCCCTCGTCGTCGACGGGCACGCCGAGCACCTCGATGTTGAGCGCCTCGAGGAGGTCGACCACGGGCGGGAAGCCGGGATGCTCGACGACGACCCGGTCGCCGAAGCGCAGCTGGGTGCGGGTGACCACGTCGAGGGCGTCCATCGCCCCGTCGACGACCGTCAGCGCCTCGGGCTTGTAGGGCCAGTCACGCCGCAGCAGCGCCTCGAGGTCCGGGAGCACCGGTCCCTCCAGGTAGCTGCTGGGCGTGCCCGCGGTCTCCAGCGTTGACAACACCCGCCCCAGTCCGGGAAGCAGCGCGCCGTCGGGAACCCCGGTGGACAGGTCCTGGGCGAGGCTGACCGGCTGGCCCAGCGCTCGCTTGTACCGCTCACCGCCGGAGGCGCCGTCCGCCACCGTCGTTCCCCGCCTGCCGTCGGTGCGGATCACCCCCGAGCGGGTCAGCTGCGACCACGCCGCCGACACCGTGGTCGGGGAGAGCGCCAGCTGGGCGGCCACCGTGCGGATCGGCGGCAGCTTGGTGCCCGGCGCGAGCACCCGCTCGGAGACCGCCCGGCTGACCGCGGCGGCCAGTCCCCGAGAGGTGGGCCGGTCGAGGCGCTGCTCGATCGCCGACAGCAGGTCGCGCATGTTTGTGACAGTACATCAGGGCCTTTGTGCCAGCTGCCGATGAACTTAGGCTGAGGCCATGACCTCACGCATCTCCCACTGGATCGACGGCCAGCTCGCCCCCGGCTCCGGCGGCCGCACCTCGCCGGTGTACAACCCCGCCACCGGCCAGCAGACCGGCGAGGTGGAGCTGGCCTCGGCCGATGAGCTGAACCGGGCTGTCGAGAGCGCCAAGAAGGCCGCGCAGGAGTGGCGCAGCGCGTCGCTGTCGAAGCGCTCGGCGGTGCTCTTCGCCTTCCGGGAGCTGCTGCACGAGCACGCCGACGAGCTGGCAGCGGTGGTCACCGCCGAGCACGGGAAGGTGCTCGCCGACGCCGCCGGCGAGGTGGCCCGCGGCCTCGAGAACGTCGAGTTCGCCAGCGGTGTCCCGCACCTGATGAAGGGCGGCTTCTCCGAGCAGGCCTCGACCGGCGTCGACGTGTACTCCATCAGGCAGCCGCTGGGCGTGGTCGCCGGGATCACGCCGTTCAACTTCCCGATCATGGTTCCGCTGTGGATGTGCGCCAACGCGATCGCGTGCGGCAACTCGTTCGTGCTCAAGCCCAGCGAGAAAGACCCGTCAGCCTCGCTGCTGATCGCCGAGCTGTGGCAGAAGGCGGGGCTCCCCGACGGCGTGTTCACCGTGCTGCAGGGCGACAAGGAGGCCGTCGACGGCCTGCTCGCCCACCCCGACATCGCGGCGGTCAGCTTCGTCGGCTCCACCCCGATCGCCCGTCACATCTACGAGAGCGGGACCAGGAACGGCAAGCGCGTCCAGGCGCTCGGGGGCGCGAAGAACCACATGCTGGTGCTCCCGGACGCCGACGTGGACCTCGCCGCGGACGCTGCTGTGTCGGCGGCGTACGGCGCGGCAGGCGAGCGTTGCATGGCGATCTCGGTGGCCGTCGCGGTCGGCGATGTCGCGGACCCGCTGGTCGACGCGATCGCCGCGCGCATGCCCAAGCTCAAGGTCGGCCCCGGTGCCGAGCCGGACACCGACATGGGCCCGCTGATCACCGCCGAGCACCGTGACAAGGTCACCGGCTACATCGACGAGGGCGCCAAGGCCGGCGCCCGGGTGGTCGTCGACGGGAGGGACGCGGACGTCCCGACGGAGGGGTTCTTCCTCGGGACCACGCTGCTCGACAACGTGACCCCGGACATGACGGTCTACACCGACGAGATCTTCGGTCCGGTGCTCAGCGTGGTCCGCGCGTCGACGTACGACGAAGCGCTGGGGATCATCAACGCCAACGAGTTCGCCAACGGCACCGCGATCTTCACCCGCGACGGCGGCGCTGCCCGGCAGTTCCAGTTCGACGTCGAGGTCGGCATGGTCGGCATCAACGTGCCGATCCCGGTGCCGGTGGCCTACTACTCCTTCGGCGGCTGGAAGGCGTCGCTGTTCGGCGACAGCCACATGTACGGCCCCGAGGGCATC
>DASSKA010000173.1:0-12310 GCA_035690905.1 Nocardioidaceae bacterium
GGTCGGCCACGGCAAGCGGGCCGCGCTCAACGTCGACGCCTGGCTGGCCGGGACCACTCCGCCGGCCGAGCCGGAGCGACAGCTCGCCGAGTTCGCGCACCTCAACACCTGGTACTACTCCGACGCCGACCGGGTGCACCGACCGGTGCTGGAGACGGTGCGCCGGCAGTCCACCTTCGACGAGGTGGTGCAGGGGCTCGACGAGACCAACGCGCTCTACGAGGCGCGCCGGTGCCTGTCGTGCGGGAACTGCTTCGACTGCGACAACTGCTTCGCGGTCTGCCCTGACAACGCGGTGATCAAGCTCGACAGCCCGGTCGATGGACGCGACTACCTGATCGACCTGGACTACTGCAAGGGCTGCGGGCTGTGCGTGGCCGAGTGCCCGTCAGGTGCGATCCAGATGGTCCCCGAGGAGATCTAGGGCGCGCAGTAGAACGCGTCCTGGTTGCCGATCGCTCCCTTCGTCGTACGCACCATCGGCGGGACGGCCTCGTGCGTGCGGGCCAGCCAGGCGCGCGGCGCGTAGCCGTGGTGACCGGCGTAGTCGGTGAACGGGAACCTGATCACCCGCACCCGCAGCGTCACCTGGGACGCCGTGGTGCCGGCCCAGCAGCCCTCGGCGCGCCTCTTGTGCCGGGCGGTCGCGGCATCGACGCGCTGCCCCACCCGGGTGCGCGCGTAGCGGATCACCACGTTGGTGTGCGCCTCGAACTTCGACCAGCGCGGGTACAGGTCGATGGACATCCCGACGGTGCGCCGGGTGGGCACCGTGAAGCTGACCCAGCCGGCCCGGACCCGGTGCTGCCGGGTCTGCCACACATGACCGTCCGGGCCCGAAAACGCCTGCACGAGCATCACCGGGCAGTGCACGCAGCGGTCCACGCGCAGCGTGATCCGGGTCTTCGGCACGCTGCCGGCGGAGGCCGTGACCGGCTGCCGGGCTCCGGAGGCCGAAGTGCCTGTCGGAGCGCCGGTCTGAGCGGCGGTCGCGGAGGCCGCCAACGGCGCGGCAGCGGTGAGCAGGCAGGCGACCAGGACGATTGCAGACGTACGGCGACGCATAGTTCTCCCCCCTGGTCGGGCCGGTTCCTTCTCGGATGCTTCTAGGACGCCTGTCCTTCGCGGAGGGTTGCCCGACGATGTCACAGATCCCGGCTCTCCTGCGTCTTGACGGGTGAACCGCGAACGAGAGGAGACCACCGTGAAGGTGCTGCTTGCCGGGGCCGGCGGAGCCATCGGCCTGCCCCTGACCCACCAGCTGCTCGAGCACGGCCACGACGTGACAGCGCTGACCCGCAGCGACCGCAGCCACGACCGGCTGCGTGCTCTCGGAGTGCGGCCGGTGGCTGCCGACGTGCTCGACTGGGACTCGCTCGGCCCGGCCCTGGACGGTGTCAAGGCCGATGCGGTGGTGCACCAGCTGACCGAGCTGCGCAAGCCGCCGGTGTTCCACCGCGGGATGCGCGGCACCGACCGGCTGCGCGACCTGGGCACCCGCAACCTGGTGCGCGCGGCGGGGCTGGTGGGGGCCAGCCGGTTCGTCACCCAGTCGATGCTGTTCGGCTACGGGTACGACGACGCCGGAGGCAAGGTCTACACCGAGCAGGACCCGTTCGCTCCCCCCGGCCGCGGCAGGTTCGAGGAGCACCTGGCCGCCATGCGGACCAACGAGCGGCTGGTGCTCGGCAACCCCGAGCTGGACGGGATCGCGTTGCGCTACGGGCTCTTCTACGGCGTGGGCGCCGCCGACGACCAGATGGTCGCGGCGATCCGCAAACGCCAGCTGCCGGTGCTGCGTGAGGCCGGTCCGCTGTCGTGGGTGTATCTCGACGACGCGGTCTCGGCCACCGTCGCCGCCCTGGAGCGTGGCCGGTCCGGGGAGGCCTTCAACGTCGTCGACGACGAGCCGGTCAGCTGGACGGTGCTCATGACCGAGCTGGCCCGCGCGCTCGACACGCGGCCGCCTCTAGCGCTGCCTGGTTGGGCGCTCGCCGCAACGCCGTACATCCGGACCGTGATGCGGGGCGGCGTCTGCGCCTCCAACGCCAAGGCCCGGCGCGAGCTGGGCTGGGCGCCGCAGGTTCCCAGCTACCGGGACGGCGTGGCACGGATCGCCAAGCACCACCGGTCGCCGTCACCGACGCGCGTCCCCCGCGGCTAGCGGCGCGGTTGGTCGCCGAGCTCCGCGAGGTAGGACGCGCGGGCGGGGTCGTCCAGCGCGGAGCAGGCGAACGCGTCCTCGACCAGGGCGGCCACCTCGTCGGAGCCGAGCAGGCCGGCGGCCAAGGCGAGCTCGCCGGTCAGCGTGGTCGAGAAGTAGCCGGGGTCATCGGTGTTCACGCTGAGCCGGACCCCGGCGTCGCGCAACCGGCGGATCGGGTGCTCCTCGACCGACGGGACGACGCCGAGCAGCACGTTGCTGGTGATGCACACCTCCAGCGGGACGCCCGTCGCGGCCAGGTGCTCGACCAGCCTCGGATCCTCCAGGCAGCGCACCCCGTGCCCGATCCGGTCGGCGCCCAGCAGGTCCAGGGCCTGCCAGACACTGTCGGCGCCGGTGGTCTCCCCCGCGTGCGGCAGGGACAGCAGGCCGGCCGCCTTGGCGCGCCGGAACGACGGCGCGTACAGGCTCGGCGGGTAGCCGACCTCGGGTCCACCCAGCCCGATCCCGACCACCCCGGACGGTGCGCGGCCGGACAGCAGCAGGTCGGCGGTGAACCCGGAGTCGGGCGGCTCCAGGGACCGCGGGATGTCGATCACCCAGGCCAGCTCCACGCCCATCGTTCGTGCCCGCCGGCGTCCCTCGTCGAGGCCGGCGACGTACTCCTCCAGGGGCACCCCGCGGCGCACGTGGCTGAACGCGGTGCTGGTCACCTCGGCGTAGCGGACGTTCTGGGAGGCCAGCTCGGCCGCCAGCGCGACGGTGGCGGCGCAGAAGTCCTCGGCGTCCCGCAGCAGCGACAGCCCCAGCATGAACAGCCGCACGAACTCGTCGAAGGAGCCGAACTCGTAGGCGCTGCCGAGGTCCTCGTGGATGGTGGTGCCGTGCCGGGCCGCCAGCGCGCGCATGGTGTCGGGACGCAGCGAGCCCTCGAGGTGCAGGTGCAGCTCGCACTTCGGCAGGGCGGCGACCAGGTCCCGGCTCACGCGGGCCGCCTCGCCGCGTCGGCCACCCCCGTGAGCTTGTCGGGGTTGGCGGTGAGCTTGATGCTCTCCACCCGACCGTGCCGGGTGTCGAGCACCGCGACGTACCTCGGCTCGCTCCCCGAGTAGGCGATCACCCCCGGCACCCCGTTGACGTCGGTGACCTCGATGCGCTGGTCCGGGACCGGCTGCTGGGCGATGGCCACGAAGAACCGGAGCACCTTGTCCATCCCGTCGATCACCCGCAGCGGCGCCTTGCCCTGCCCACCGGTGTCGCTGACCAGCTGGACCTCTGGGGCCAGCACCTCCAGCAGCGTGTGCACGTCCCCGTCCAGGCAGGCCTTCAAGAACCGCTCGGTCACCAGCCGCCGGGTGGTGCGGTCGGTGTCGTAGCGGGGCCGGGACGCGGCCACGTGGTCCCGGGCCCGCTTCAGCAGCTGCCGCACCGCCGGCTCGGTGCGGCCGAGGATCTGCGCCACCTCCGGGTGCTGGTAGTCGAACGCCTCGTGCAGCACGAACACCGCCCGTTCCAGGGGCGAGAGGGCCTCCAGCACCACGAGCATGGCCAGGCTCACGCTGTCGGCCCGGGCCAGGTCCTCGGCGACGTCCGGCTCGGTGCGCACCGGCTCGGGCAGCCAGGGTCCGACGTAGCTGTCCCGACGGGCCATCGCCCGGCGCAGCCGGTCCACGGCCAGCCGGGTGGTGACGGTGACCAGCCAGGCCTTCGGGCTCTCCACCCGGTGGTGGTCGGCGTCCCAGCGCAGCCAGACCTCCTGGACCACGTCCTCGGCCTCGGCGTAGGAGCCGAGGATCCGGTAGGCCACCCCGAGCAGGAGCCGCCGGTGCTGCAGGTACGGGTCCGTGGGAGGGTCCCCGGCCGTCGCCGCGTCGTCCATGGCCCGATCCTCGCAGACTTGTCAGGAGGTGACCCGGCCATGACCAGGTGACCTCCTGCCAACTCGGCGAGCCAGCGGGTTCGTTAAACTGTCAACAGTTGATGCACCAATCGTCGGTGCGAAGCCCCCAGGGATCCAGATGAGCGGAGACGACCTGTTGGCCGACGGCCCGAAGACACCTGAGCGCCGCAAGCCCCGGCACCTGATCGACTGGGACAACCCACCACCGCCCCGACGGCGCGAGCCGATGAGCCTGACCCAGGTGCAGCGCTGGGTGATCTCCACGCTGACGATGGTGACCATCGCGCACTTCGCCGGCGGCATCGTGCTCGCCGCGCTGACCGTGAGCCCCACCCACCAGGGTGGCCGCCTCCCGCTGCTCCTCCTGGCCGGGGTCACCGGGGTGTGCGGGGTGGCCGCGGCGCTGGCCATCCACCGGAGGCCGCTGCTCAGCCCGTGGCTGCTGCTCGGCTGGCTGCCGACCCTGGTGGGCGCCTACTTCGTCTACTGGCGCTGACCCTCGGTCAGACCACGCCGCGGTGCTGCAGTATCCGGAACGCCGCGATCCCGGGCAGCACGGGGAGCCAGAAGGTGAGCACCCGGGAGGCCAGCACCGCCGCGACCGCGACCGCGGGTGCGATGCCGATGGCGGTGAGCCCGGCGACCAGCGCGGCCTCCACCGCACCCAGCCCGCCGGGAGTCGGTGCGATCTGCCCGAGCGTGGAGCCGACCACGAACACCGCCATCACGGGAAGCACCGCGAAGTCGGCACCGAACGCGGCGAGGGTGGCCACCAGGCCGTAGGCGGAGAGCACCAGGAAGACCACACCGCCGCCGAACAGCTCACCGGTCTTGATCGGGTGCCGGAGCACCGGGAGCAGCCCCCGGATCGTCTCGCGGGCACCGGACACCACCGGCCGCCACACCTTCCGCCGGCCGAACGGCGAGGCGAGCACCGCGCTCGCCGCGACGACCACCGCGCCGATTCCGGCCAGCACCAGCGGGTTGCTCGGCAGGCTGATGTCCCCCACCGGGACCGCGTTGCCGATCACCAGCACGCCCAGCGCGGTGAGCACCGCGCTGACCACCCCCATCGCCACCCGGTTCAACACGATCACCCCGACCGCGTGGGCGCGGCGCAACCCCAGCCGATCCAGGAAGACCAGGTTGACCCCGTAGAAGCCCACCCCGGCGGCGGTGGTCCGCCCGGTGAACGCGGCGGCCAGCTGCACCGCGATGGTCTTGCCGACCGGCAGGTGCAGCGGCGTGGAGCCGAGCACCGTGATCGCCGAGGCCACGATAGCCAGCAGCCCGGTGGCTACCGCCACCGCCAGCCATGCCCAGCTCGCGTGCGCCATGGAGTCAACCACGTCGGACATGCTCGACAGCTGGGGCAGCAGCAAGTACACCGCCACCCCGCCGGCCAGCAACATCGCCAGCGTGGAGGGCCGCACCGGCGACCGGAACGACGGGACCGGGACGCCGATCGCCTCGGCCACCGACTCGCGCAGGTAGGAGACGATGACCTTGCCGCCCTCCACCTGCCGCTTGATGCGGCGGTGCAGCGCCACCCACTGCAGGTAGGGCAGCGCCTGCTGCAGCTTCTCCGTCGGCAGGCAGCGCACTGCGCTCTCCACGGCCCGGTCCACCCCCACCACGGACACCAGGGAGACCAGCGCCTCGGCGACGTCCTGGGCCGCCTGGTCCGGTGGTCCGCCGACGCGGCTGAAGGTGAAGTCGGTGATCCGCGGGCAGCCCTCCCGGTCGATCAGGATGTTGGCGGCGCGCAGGTCGTGGTGGGCGATGTGCTGGTCCTCCAGCCGGGTGATGTCCTTCCAGATCCGGTCCAGCAGCCCCTCGTCGACGTCGTGCGCGGCCAGCGACGACAGCGGCCGGCCGTCCACGCAGCGTCGGATCAGGAACGGCGGGCCGTGCTCGATCTCGCCGGCCAGCAGCACAGGAGTCACCCCGATCCCGGCTCGCTCGGCGAGCAGGGTGACGTACGCCTCGTGCTCCACCTCGTGCCGCGGCGTGGACAGCCGCGGCTCGTGCTCGACGTCCAGCGAGGCGACCGCGCGCCGCAGCTTGTGGCCGGGCCCGGCCACCCGGTGCAGCCTGCGCACCAGCTTCATCTGTAGACGCTGCCCGTCGATGGTCAGCACCTCGAAGTTCTCCGGCCGCAGCAGGTTGCGCCCGGTGGTGACCACCGACTGCGGGTCCAGGCCGCTCTCGCGCAGCGCCACCAGCACGGTCTGCTCCGAGGCGCGCCGGCCGGGCGCGCCGAGCACCAGGTGGACCAGCCGGCCGGTGCCCCAGCCGAGCACCGCGCCGGCGAACACACCCAACGGCAGGTTCTGGCCCAAGAACACGTCGGCGACCGCGACCAGCACGACCAGCCCCCACAGCAGCTGCCGGGTCAGTCGTCCGACGTACGGCCCGGCGGCGGTGGCCAACGCGGCCATCACCGCCACCTGCACAGCCGGGAAGGGGAACCCGCCGTCGTCCGGTGCCCGCAGCGCGTGCTGCATCAGCCAGGTCGGCACCGGCCGGGGTCCCACCAGCCAGGCGATGATCACGGCCAGCACCCAGCTCACGGCCCCCGCCGCGGCCAGCGCGACGGCCATCCGGATCCGGGCAATGTAGAGAGCGATGCCGACCGCCGCGGCGATGCCCGGCCACGAACCGATCCAGGTGATCGCCCGCCAACCCGGCGTCGACCACGACGGCAGCTCCTCGATCTGGGTGAAGATCGCCGCCTCGACCGGGTTCACCGAGGGGTTCCGGGCCGCGGCCAGGCAGCCGAGCACCACGCCGGCGGCCACCGCGATGAGGGTGAGGTCGAGCGGGTGCCGCCCCATGGAGAGGCGGAGCCGGGTGTAGCGGCCGCTGGAACCCATGCCGTGTTGGTTCCCCGACCTGCGGGCTATCACTCTGTGTCCCGTCCAGTTCACCGATCGGAGCTGCTTCTCCTGCAGCATCGCGGTCCGGCGAAGACCTGGGAAGGGTCCTCCGGCCACTCCTCGACGCCAGTCGGACAGGTTCGTGGGTCAGCCCGATTGCGTCGGAATCCTCCGACGTACTGTTCGGCGGGTGGTCACCGACGTCTTCGCGGTACTGGCCAACCCGGTGCGGCGCGAGATCCTCACCCTGCTCCGGGACGGCCCGCGGGCCGTCAATGACCTGGCCGGCCGGTTCGAGGCCGGGCCACTGGCCGAGGTCGAGGCCTGGCTGCACCCGTTCGAGCGCTTCTGGCGCACCCGCCTGCGCTCCCTGCGAGACGTCCTGGACGAGGAGAGACCATGAGCACCGCGACTCCCCGGTCGGCCGGCAGGCGTACGACGGCATGGGGAACGGCTGGCCGGCGGTCCTGTCCCGGATCGCACCCGCGCTCGCCGCCGCCTGAGGCGGTCATCGGCTGACTCCCACCGGTCGTCGCCTCATCCGGCGCGGGTGATGCCGAGGCGGAGCCGCCGTGGCCAGAGTGGGTGCATCCATCGCCCGACCCGCAGGGAGGACCCATGACCTCGCAGACTGCTCCGGAAGCCACGCTCGGCAGCATCGCCCAGGGAGACACCCCGGTCCTCGAGCGCCTGATCGCCATGAACCTGGACTCGCTGGAGGGCTCCGGCCTGGACGAGAGGACCTACTTCCTGGCCCGGCTGGCGGCGCTGGTCGCCATGGACGCCGCCCCCGTGTCGTACGTGATGAACCTCGGTCTCGCCGCCGACGCCGGCGTCACGATCGAGGACGTGCAGGGCGTCCTCATCGGCATCGCCCCGGTGGTCGGCAGCGCCCGGGTGGCCGCGGCCACCGGCAAGATCCTGCGCGGTGCGTTCGGGGTGGCCGTGGCCCTCGACGAGACCGCGGTCCCCGAGCAGCGGCAGGGGTGAGGGCCACGCCGGCCGCCGGGCTCGGCGGAGTCCGGCGGCCGGCGGCCGGCCCGTCGCGGGCACCCTCCCTGGTCAGGACACCAGTGCCGGGATGCTCTGCGCGGCGGTGTACGACGCGATCGCGACCAGCAGCACGCTGAACGCCAGCCCCGTCGCGCGCGGGTCCAACCGACCGGCCAACCGGGCGCCGGCCAGGCTTCCGGCGATGGCGGCCACCGTGAGCGCCAGCACCGGGACCCAGTCCACGTGGACGCCGGCCCCGACACGGGTGACGAACGCGGCGGCGCTGTTGATGGTGATCACCACCAGCGAGGTGCCGGCCGCGACCGGCATCGGCAGGCCGAGCGCGAGGACCAGGGCCGGTACGGCCAGGAAGCCGCCGCCCACGCCGAAGAACCCGGTCAGCAGCCCGACCAGCAGCGCGGTGACGGCCACCTTGGCCGCGACCGGGCAGTTGCACATGAACGTCGGGCTGACCCGGATGATCGGGTCGTCGAGGTGCGGGGCTGGCACGCTGCGCCGGGCCGATCCGCGACCGTGCAGCTGCCGGACCAGCATGACGGCGGCGACCACGAGCATCAGCGCGGCGAACAGCGTGAGCAGCAGGTCCGGGGCGACGTGCACCGACAGCGTCGCGCCGGCAGCCGCACCGGCCATCCCGAGCAGCCCGAAGGCGACCCCACGCGCCAGGTAGACGTTGCCGGCACGCCAGGCCACCACCGCACCGCTCACCGCGGAGATGCCCACGATGAGCAGCGAACCGGTGGTCGCCGCGGCCGGCGTCTGGTCGAGCAGGTACACGAGCACGGGCACGGCCAGGATCGAGCCACCGCCACCGAGCGCGCCGAGACTGAGGCCGACGAGCACCCCGGCGATCACTGCCAGCGCCAGCACGACCTCACCTCCGCATACCCATAGGGGTATGTTGAGCATAGCCGCCGTGACAACCACTAGTGTCGCCTGCATGCCCGGGTGGAGCGAGCTGCGGGAGGACATCCGGCGGATCAGCCGGGAGTCGCCGGACGCCTTCTTGTCCTACCCCGACCCGGACAGAGAGCGTCCCGGAGAGGTCCGCTTCTCGGTGCGGCTGGCCGCCTGGGCGAGCGACGTCGCGACCGCGCTGCACGACAAGTACGGCGAGACGGTCGCCCTCGAGGTCGGCGCGATGCCCTTTCCCGGTCAGGAGTTCGTCGCCGGTCCGCTGGCGACCCTCCCCGAGACCCGCGCAGCCTCGATGGGACTGAGCGTCGAACCGGCGACCCCGCTGTCGGTGCGCACCGGCCGAAGCGCCATGCCGCGGGTGCGCGTGGTGAACCACTCGACAGACAAGCAGGTGCTCGGCACCAACGGTCAGCTCCAGTCGGCGGTGGTCGATGGGGCGGGAGCCGTGGTGGGCCGCTACGTCGGCGCCCAGAACCTCCCGTTCGTGAGATTCCCGGTCGAGGCCGGGCATCACGCCGAGGTTCCGGTGCTCATCGGGACGGACTCGGTGGTCCCGCGGCTCGGGTACGCCGTCCCTCCGGGGCAGTGGCACCTCGTCGTACTGCTGAACCTGGACCGCGAGACGACGGTCTCGGCTCCCCTGCCGCTGACGGTCACGCCCTGACCCGGCGTACCTCCGGAGCCGCCGACGGCGGCCCGATGGCCGGCAGGCACCATGAAGCATGCGCTCCTTCCTCGCAACCCTGGCGCTGCTGCTCGCCGCGGTCGTCGGCACGGCTGCTCTGACGGCGTACGTCGCGTCGCGGACGGCGCTGAGCACCCAGGACTCCGGCCGGGTGCTCTCGTCGGCCCTCCAGCAGCCGGCCCTGCGGCACCGGATCCTGGCCGCGGTCGTGCCCGGCTACGACACCCTGCCCTCCCCGGTGCAGGACGAGCTCAACCGGATCGCCCAGAACCCGAAGTTCGACGCGGCGGTCCGGCACGTGCGCATCCAGGCGGACGGCACGGTGCAGCTGGCCCCGCTCCGGCGGCAGCTGGAGCGCTGGCTACGCGCCCACGGCCAAGGGCCGGCCGCCTCGATCCTGTCCGCGGTCGGCGGCCCGGCCACCGCGCAGCTGCCGCGGCACGTGGCTCGCAGCTACGCCCAGGCGCGACGCACGGCCGGCACCGTCGCCAGGGTCGGCGGGATCGTCGCGGTCGCGCTGCTGCTGCTCGCGCTGCTGGTCTCCCGCCACAGGCGGCGGACGCTCGGCGGTGTGGGGTGGGCCATCCTGGCCAGCTGCGCAGCCACCGCCGTGCTGTGGTGGGCGATCCCCTCGCTGGCCGGGCTGGCCTCGCACCGGGTGTGGGCCGACGCGTTGGCCGCCGCGGCCCAGGGCGCCTCCTACCCGACGGTGATCTCCCTGCTGGTCCCGGTGGCCGTGGCCGGAGGTGTCGTGCTGGTCGTGTCGTTCCTGCTGCCCCGGGGCCGTCGCGCCTAGCTGCGCCTCTCGAACTCGTGCAGCTCCTCGACCGCGCGGAAGCCGAACCGTGCGTTCACCGTCTGCATCGGCGCGTTGTCCTTGGCTGTGTAGGTGTGCAGCCACCGCCGCCGCGCGACGTCGGTGTCGGGGAGCCCCGCCAGCCGACGCAGGTTCGCGATCTTGAGCCGGGCGCCGAGGCCGTGGCCCCGGTGGGCACGCAGCACCAGGGTGTCGTCCTGGTAGGCGTGCTCCGGCTGGGTGCGCGGCAGGAACAGCGTGCTGTACCCGACCGGCTCCCCACCCTCGCTGAGGGCCAGCGCGTTCAGCGTGATCCAGTTCTTCGCCATCCGCGACTCGCTGAGCCGCACCCCGTCCACCGAGTGCAACACCACGTCCCGAGCGAGCTCGCCGGTGGGCACGTCGGCCGACATCGCCGTGTGCAGCTCGGCCCACGCCTCGACATACTCGTCCGGGCAGGCTCCTGCCCATGACGTGATGCGATAGCCGTCCGATCGGTCCTCGCCGTTCTCGATCGCGGCGAGCCGCCCCGCGTCGTACGGCAGGTCGACGAGGAGGTGGTCCTCGACGTTCGCGCTCACGAACCCGCGCGCGGTCGCGAATCGTGCACCGGGCCAGGTCTCGACGGTGTGGCCGGCGGGGACGAAGACCTCGGTCTGGAAGATGGATCGCCCGAGCTTGCGTGCCCGGCCGTCGGCCCAGTCCCACAGCGCGGCGCCCACTCCCCGGCGCCGGCAGGGCGGGGGTACGGCGAGCTCGACCAGCACCGTGTCGAGGTCGCTCTGCAACGGCAGCTCGAACAGCATGGCCCCGACGCACTCCTCCCCCGAGAACGCGCCGACCGCGGTGCGTCGCTTCACCGGCGACGGCACCGCCAGCGAGTCGGTGAGCTCGGTCAGGGACGACACGGTGGCGCCGACGCGGCCGTCGACCGCACCGGCGGCCAGCGCGGTGTGCCAACGGGCGAACTCGGCGAGCCGGGATGGTGAGAGTTCGCGGATCTCCATGGTCGGGCCAGCCAAGCAGACGCCACGCGCCGCAGGAAACCGGATTAGTGCAGGCCTTGTCCGTGCTCGGGGCGCGTGCGGAGTCCGGGAGCCAGTCGCCTAGGTTCGGACCATGGTTCCGACGTACACGCTCAACGACGGTCACACGATCCCGGCGATCGGGTTCGGGACGTACCCACTGCGCGGCGACGAGGGGGTCGCGGCGGTCAGCAGCGCCATCGAGGTGGGCTACCGCCTCCTCGACACGGCTGTGAACTACGACAACGAGCAGGAGGTCGGCGAGGCGATCCGACGCTCCGACGTACCCCGCGAGAAGTTGTTCGTCACCAGCAAGATCCCGGGCCGTCACCACGGGTACGACGACGCGATCAAGAGCACGCGCGAGTCGCTGGAGCGGCTCGGTCTCGAGTACCTCGACCTGCACCTGATCCACTGGCCGAACCCGAGCGTCGGGAAGTACGTCGAAGCGTGGCGTGCCCTGGTCGCGCTCCGTGACCAAGGTCTCGTGCGGTCGATCGGGGTCTCCAACTTCACCGAAGCGCATCTGGCCCGCATCATCGACGACACGGGAGTGACCCCGGCGGTCAACCAGGTCGAGCTGCACCCGTACTTCCCGCAGCGGGAGATGCGGCGGGTGAACGAGGAGCTCGGCATCCGCACCGAGTCGTGGAGCCCGCTGGGGAAGCGCCGGGCCCCGTTCACCGAGCCCGCGGTCGCCGAGGCGGCAGCCAAGCACGACGTCTCCCCCGCCCAGGCGATCCTCCGCTGGCAGGTCCAGCTGGGCTGCGTCCCGATCCCCAAGTCGGCGACCCGGGAGCGCCAGGTCGCGAACCTCGACGTCTTCGACTTCGAGCTCGCACCTGACGAGGTGGCCGCGATCACCGCCCTCGCCCGCCCCGATGGGCGGCTGTTCGGCGGCGATCCGGACCACCACGAGGAGATGTGAC
>DASSKA010000174.1:0-31085 GCA_035690905.1 Nocardioidaceae bacterium
GGCCTGCCGGATGTCGGCGGACATGCAGCACCTCGAGATGGAGCACCTGTTCGAGGCCGTCGAGGGCATCATCAGCGCCGCGGACTTCATCGAGAAGACCGAGGGCGCCCAGCTGCTGTTCATCTGAGCCGCCGGCCGGCCGCCGGCGGGGCCGCACCCCGGCGGCCGCCCGGCTTCAAGACCGGCCGAAGAACCTGCGCAGCCCGCGCAGCACCGGGCTCTCGGCGTCGCCGTGGCCGGCGCACCGCTGCGAACCGGGCACACCGGCGAGCACCTGCTCGACGTGCATGCCGCACCCGGCCCAGGTGGTCTTGCCGCAGGTGCGGCACACAACAGCTCTGCACATACCTCGTTCCTTCGTGTCGGGCGTGCCCTCAGCGGGCCGCGCTCGTCTCCCGGGCCCTGATGACGTCCAGGCCCTGTTTGGCGGCGTTCTCGAACTCGTCGTCGACGGCCACCACCCGCCGGCCCGCGGCGTCCAGCAGCGACGCGGCCACCGAGGCGCGGTAGCCACTGGTGCAGTGCACCCACACCTCCCCGTCCGGAACCTCGGTGGTCCGGTGCCGAAGCTCGTGGATCGGGATGTGCACGGCACCGTCGATGTGCCCCTGCGCGTGCTCCGACCCGCGCCGCACGTCCAGCACGGCGACCGCGCGGTGGTGGCGCACCCGGGCCAGCTCGGCGAAGGTCGCGGTCGGGAAGCTCGACAGGGACGTCGACCACTGCTCCGGGCTGCCGGACGCGGCCGCCGCGGGCCGCTCGATGCCGATGCGGACCAGCTCCCGCTGGGCGGTCGACACCTCCTCCGGGCTGCTGCCGAGCAGCGTGATGGGGGTGCCCCAGTCGATCAGCCAGCCCACGTAAGTGGCGAAGCTGCCGTCGAGGCCGAAGTTCAGCGTGCCCGGGACGTGACCGGCGGCGAACGCGGTGCGGTGTCGCAGGTCCACCACCCACTCACCGGCCTGGATTCGGCGCCGCAGCTCGTCCGGTTCGGCCTCGATCGGCGGTGACAGGTCGGGGCGGCCCGGCCCGGCCAGGTTCGCCGGAGACATCTGCGCGTAGTACGCGGGATAGGCCTCCAGCCCGGCCAGCAGCTCGTCGAGGTAGGTCTGCTCGTCCTGGGTGAGCACCGGGTTGCCGGCGCGCTCCCGGCCGATCGTCGACTCGTCCGCCTCGGTCTGGGTGGCCGAGCAGAACGACCCGAACCCGTGGGTGGGCAGCACGCTCGCGCGGTCGGGAAGCAGCGCGGCAAGCCGGTGCGCGGACGCGTGCTGGAGCCGGGCAAGCTCCTCGGTGTGGTCCGGCCCGAGCAGGTCCGGGCGACCGGTGGCCCCGAACAGCAGCGAGCCGCCGGTGAACACCGCCAGCGCCGCGTCGACCCCTGCGGTGTCCTCGGCATCGGTGAGCGCGTAGGACAGGTGGGTGTAGGTGTGCCCGGGGGTGGCCAGCGCCGTCAGCCGCATCCGGTCGCCGACGGCAACGGTCTCGCCGTCGCGAACGGGGGTCCGCTCGAAGCCGACCGGGTCGTCGGCGTTGACGAGGTACGACGCGCCGGTGGCCGCGGCCAGGGCGGGACCACCGGTCAGGTAGTCGTTGTGGATGTGGGTCTCCAGGACGTGGGTGAGCCGCACCCCGTGCTCGTCGAGCAGCGCGAGAACCCGGTCGGTGTCGCGCTGCGGGTCCACCACGAAAGCGACCTCGCCGTCGTGCACCAGGTAGCTGCGATCGCCCAGGCTGGGTGTCTCCACGACCAGGACGGTCAAACCGTTGACCTGCCAGTTGTCGGTCATCTGCCTTGCTCCCGTGCTCGGTGCGGCGCCTCTGGGGCGCCGTCGACGTACTCCTGCGGCTGGGTGGGCCCGTACCACCATGAGGTACGCTGCAACCGTAACACCCCGGGGGGTATAGGCAACCCGGGCACGGAAGGAGGCCGACATGGTGCAGCTGCCCACTGACGAGCTGGGCCCGGTGATCAACCGCATCAAGCGCGCACAGGGCCAGCTGGCCGGCGTGCTGCGGATGCTCGAGGAGGGGCGGGACTGCGAGGACGTGGTCACGCAGATGGCCGCGGTCAGCCGTGCCCTGGACCGGGCCGGGTTCGCCATCGTGGCCACCGGGCTGCGCGAGTGCCTGGCCTCCGGGGACGGCCTGGGCAGCCTGGACGCGCAGAAGATGGAGCGGCTTTTCCTGTCGCTGGCCTAGGGCGCCCGCCGCTCAGCGGCTGACGCGCGCGCCGGCCCGCCGCGCGGTCGCCCGCACCACGGTGAGGGTGAGCAGCAGTGTGATCGCCGCTGTCGCGGACAACATCCACAGCCCGATCGCGTAGGACTGGGTACGCCCGTAGACGTAGCCCATGATCAGTGGCGGCACGAACCCGCCGAGGCCTCCGGCCGCGCCGACGAGACCGGTCACCCCGCCCACGCGGGAGGGGTCGGTCACCTTGGCGATGAGCGCGAAGGTGGCTCCGCTGCCGGCGCCCAGCGCGCCCGCCATGGCCAGGAACGCCACGGCACCGAGCGGCTCGAGCAGCGGATGGCCGGCAGCGATCCCGGCGCCAACCACGACCACCCCGTATCCCGTGGTGAGCACCGGGATCGCCCCGAGCTTGTCGGACAGCCAGCCGCCCACCGGACGCATCAGCACGGCCACCACCACGAAGCCTGCCATCCGGTCGGCCGCCGCAGCCGGAGTGAGGCCGTAGTCGGTCTTCAGGTAGGCGGGCAGGTAGACCGAGAAGGCGACGTACCCGCCGAAGGCGACCGCGTAGAGGATGCAGGCCTGCCAGGTGATCGGCAGCTTCGCATTCGCCCGGATCCGGCTGACCAGCGAGGTGGTGACCAGCACCCGGCCGGGCGCGTCGCGCAGCACCAGCCACGCCACCACGGCGTACACCCCCAGCACTCCGGCGGTGATCAGGAACGGAGCCCGCTCCCCCACTTCGGTGTAGAGCGTCACCGTGGTGAGCGCGCTGATCGCGGTGCCGCCCATGCCGGCGCCGAAGACACCGACGGCGAAGCCTCGGCGCTCGGGCGGGAACCAGGCGTTGACGAACGGCACACCGACCGCGAACGCCGTGCCGGCGACGCCGAGGAAGAAGCCGCCGGTGATCAGTGCCCAGTACGACGAGAGCGCGAAGAAGCCGATGAACAGGATGGGCACGATCGTCGCCGCGGACACCAGCGGGAACATCACCCGCCCACCGAACCGGTCGGTCAGCCCGCCCACCACGATCCGACCGAGCGAGCCGACGATGACCGGGACGGCCACGAGCAGGGCCACGTCGGACTCGCTGAGCGCGCCCAGCGTGCCGTTGTCGCGGAACAGCGGTCCGAGCGGGCTGAGCAGTGCCCAGGCCCAGAAGTTCACCGCGAACCCGACGGTCGCGACGGTCAGCATCAGGCCGGGGGAACGCGTGGCGGTGCGGTCCGGGACTGTCACGGCCTCGGTGGACGCGGTCAAAGCGGCTCCTGGGTCGCAGATGAGGAATGTGCCAGGAGCAGGCTCTCAACCGGGGCGCCGGGAATCAGGGGCCGAAGGTCACCGAGGGCTGGGTCAATTGTCCCCGACCGTGGCACTCGCCCGCTTCTGCCGGTGCAGCCAGTACAGCCCGGCCAACGGCAGGACGGCGGGAACGAAGCCGTAGCCGCTGCCGTACTCCGACCAGACCGATGCATCCGGGAACCAGTCCGCGCGGACCAGGCTCAGCGTCCCGACCGCGACCACGCCGAAGAGCTCCACCCACAGCATCACGCTGGCGAACCCGGTGTGCCCGCGGGAGGCACGTCGGATGGCGACCCATCCGGCGGCGTAGGTGCAGGCGGCGACCGCGGACAGGCTGTAGGCGATCGGCGCGCGGTCCGCGGCGGTGGCCAGCTGGACGGCGCTGCGCGCGCCGGCGGCCAGCACGAAGATCGCGTAGAACGCCAGCAGCGCCTTGTGCGGACCGGTGCGCACCGCACCGGCCGAGGCCACCTGCGGCTCACCCATGGGTCCCACCGCCCCAGGTCATCAGGATGCGCACCGCGATCACCGCCAGAGCAAGGCTCGCCACGGCGATCACCGCGGACGACCACGGCCCCCGGTCCTCGCTGACCGCGTTCATCGCGATCGGCATGATGCACACCGACGCGATCAGGTAGCCGATGTAGGGGGCCTGCTCGGTGGCGCGTTGGCCCTGCAGAAGCGTGCCCGCTCCGGCGAGGGCGCGCAGCACCATCAGGCCCTCGAGGATCCACGCCGTGGTGTCCAGGAGCTTGGGGCGCGGCCGGCGCAGGAAGAACACGACGGCGGCCCCGATCGTCACCAGGGCGGCGTAGACGATCGAGATGTAGCTGAGCTGGTCGAGCATGGCTCCTCTGAACTGGTCCTGTCTGCTGGAGTCGGCCTCCCCGCGGCAGACAGTAGTCGGTCCCGTGGCGTCTGCAGCGCGGCGGTCGTCCTGCTGCACCGCGCGGAGACGGTCAGGCCTGTGTCCCGGCCAGCCCGCGCTCGCAATGATGGCCCTCCTGGCCACGCACACCCTCTCCGCAGCCGGCGAGTGAACGCAGGGTTTGCCCGGCCGCGCTTTGGGGACGTGGGCAATGACCTCGTCCGTCGGAGAAGGAGACCAGTCATGAAGGGCAAGATCGCACTCGTCGTCGGCGGCGCGGTCGGCTACGTGCTCGGCACGCGCGCCGGTCGGGAGCGGTACGACCAGATCGTCGCCCAGGCGCGCAGCCTGTGGGAGAACCCACGGGTTCAGGAGGCCGCGTCGCGAGCCCCGTCCCAGGCGCAGCGGGCGGCGTCGGCCGCGTCGTCGAAGCTGGCCGGACAGCACGGGGACGGCAGCGGCGTCACACCCCCGGCCGAGACGTACCCCAACGCGGGGTCATCGCCCGGAGACCCCGGGACGTGAGCCCAGCTCCGCTGGGTTGAAGAGAGGTCGAAGAGAGCCGGGAGCAGGCCGAGGTCAGTCCTCGACCAGGATCGCGGCGATCTCCTCGTCGAGCTTGAGGTAGTCCCCCTCCGTGCCCGGCCAGACCGCCAACCGGGTCCGCGCGAGGAACTCCAGCACGTCCTGCGCCTTGGCCTCCACCAGCGCGCGTCCCTGCGGGGAGCTCAGCTCGAGGCCGACGACCAGGCGGCCGTCGTCGTCGAGGGAGGGGAACACCACGACGTCGCCGTCGCCCACCGGCCCCTGAACCCCGCGGATCAACAGGTCTCGCGCGAAGACCCAGGTGACCTCGTGGCCGGCCATCAAGAACACCACGGCCACGGCATAGGGGTCCGCCGGGTCGTAGCGGAGCTCGGCCTCGATCGGCGACGTGCCCTCGGGACCGAAGAGTTCGAGAATGAGGTACTGGTTGACCACATGGGGCGCAGGGTTCATGCGCGTGCTCCGTCCTTCGACTGATGGTGGCAGTACGTAGTCGGCTTGCGGCGGGAAACACCGCGTTCCCCCATGCCGGCTCTTTGGCCGGGCCTTCGCCCGGGCGGTGCTGCGCAAAGAGCAACTGCGAGTCAACCACAAGGGTCCGGACGATCTGAGCGGCTTGTACGGAATCGCCCAGAAACTTGTGACCGAGATGACACCGGAGCGGCGAGCCCCGGTCGGACCAATCGGACGATCGGCGCCAATCACTTCCACTGCTGCAGCGGCTGGCATCTTGACACGGCTGGCTATCTTCATTAGCCTTATCGCTATGTTCACTAGGCGATTGGGGCGGTCATGACAATCCAAACGGTCCACGCGCTGCGGCGCCCGGAAGGGTCCCTGGAGTACGACGTCACCGGCGACGGCCCGCTGGTCGTCTGCCTGCCCGGCATGGGCGAGCTGCGTGGCTCCTACCGGTTCACCGTCCCCGCACTGGCCGGCGCGGGCTTCCGGGTCGCGACCCTCGACCTGCGCGGCCACGGCGGCAGCGACGCGACATTCAGCCGGTACGACGACGTCGCCGCCGGCGCCGATGTGCTCGCGCTGATCGAGGAGCAGGGCGGCCCCGCCGTCGTGGTCGGCAACTCGATGGGGGCCGGCGCGGCGGTGCTGGCTGCGGCCGAACGCCCGGACCTGGTCAGCGGGCTCGTCCTCGTCGGCCCGTTCGTGCGCAACGCACCGATGAACCCGCTGCTCGCGCTGGCCTTCCGGGCCGCGATGTCCGGCCCCTGGGCGCCGGCGGTGTGGGGCAGGTACCTGCCCTCCCTCTACCCCGGCTGCCGCCCGGACGACTTCACCGAGCACCGTGACGCCATCCGCGCCAGCATGCGCCTGCCTGGGCACGCCAAGGCGTTCGCGGCGACCACCCGCACCAGCCACGCGCCCGCCGAGGCGCACCTTGCCGAGGTCACCGCGCCGGCGTTGGTGGTGATGGGCGGGGCGGACCCCGACTTCAGGGACCCGATCGCCGAAGCTGACTGGATCGCGGATCAGCTGGGGGCCGAGAAGCTGCTCGTGCCCGAAGCCGGCCACTACCCGCAGACGGAGTACCCGGACCGGGTCAACCCCGCGCTCGTCGACTTCTGCAGCAGGGTGCTGCGGGATGCCTAGGGCCGGGCTGTCCACGCAGCGGGTGGTCGCGGAGGCCGCCGCGGTGGCCGACGAGGTGGGCTGGGAGCGGCTGTCCCTGGCCGCCGTCGCGGCCCGGGTGGGCGTGAGACTGCCCAGTCTGTACAAGCACATCGCCTCCCTCGACGCCCTGCGCACCGAGGTGAGCGTGCTGGGCCTGCGGCAGCTCGGTCAGGCGATGACGGCGGCCGCGGTCGGCCGGTCCGGCAGCGACGCGCTGGTCGCCGTCGCGGAGGCGTACCGCGGCTACGCACAAGAGCATCCGGGACGGTACGCCGCCACGCTGGCTGCGCCGCTGAAGGACAACCACGAGCACGTGCAGGCGGCCGCAGCCGTGCTGCGGGTCGTCGAGGCGATCCTCGACGGCTACGGACTCACCGGCGACGACACGGTCGACGCGATCCGCTCCCTGCGCGCGCTGCTGCACGGGTTCGTCAGCCTGGAGGCCGCCGGCGGGTTCCGGATGCCCGTCGACGTGGACCGGAGCTACGACCGGCTGGTCGCCGGCTTCGACGCCACGTTGCGCAGCTGGGCGGAGGGCGCTACGGCACCATGACCGGGCGCCAGTGCTGGCCGCCGTCATCGGTGCGCATCAGCCCCGACCCGGTTGCCCCGATCGTCACGGCGTACCCGTGGATCGGACTCGAGAACGCCGCGACCATGCCCTCCCCCTGCCTTGCCTGAGGCGGCAGCTGGACCCGCTGCCACGAGCCACCGGCGTTGGTGGTCCGGAACACCCGGGCTCCGAGCACCACTGTGAGCGCGGTGTCGGGTGCGAGCGCGGTGACGTCGGTGAAGCTCGGGAGCGGCCCGCCGAAGACGTCGACCGTCTTGAACCGCCCGCCGGTGGTGACGTACACGTGCGCCAGCGAGCCGGTCGGGCACACCGCCCACACCGACATACCGGACACCGACAGCTCGCCGCCGAGCTCGTTGAAGCACGGCGCCCGCCGAGACGTCCAGGTGGCGCCTCCGTCCGTGGTCACCTCCAGCAGGTTGTGGTCCCCCGGCGGCACGGGTGGCAGGTTGGTGAGCACCGCGACCGTGTCGCCGGAGGCGGCCAGGTCCGGGACCGGGCCTCCGCCGATGAGCGGACCGGGCAGGGTCACCGGCTCGAAGCGCCCGCTGGGGAGCCGGGCACGCAGCAGCGCCTGCGCCTCGCAGCCCTGTCCCGGTGTGCAGACACCGACCATCGCCCACACGGCGCCGCGCCCCGCGGCGAGGCCCTCCACGTCACCGGGCACGTCGACGCGTCGCCAGCTGTCCCCGCCGGTGTTGGTCACCCACAGGTCCGGGCCGAACAGCCAGCCCGTCTTGTCGTTGGCGAAGGCGATCTGGCTCACCCCGCTGGTCGCCGCGGACGGATCGCTCCGAAACGGTGTCTTGGGAATGTGCAGCCGTCGCCAGGAGCTGCCGCCGTCACCGGACCGGTAGGCCACCGCCCGGCACGACGACACCGCGCACCGGCGCTCGCCCAGCACCCAGACCCGCTTGGCGGACACGGCGCTCACCGACCTCGGCGCGAAGGCCTTCCCACGGGCGCGTGGGTGGAGCGCCCGAGACGGCCCGCCGGACGGCTTCGTGCCCTGCGCGGCGGCACTCGTCCCGGCGGACGGATGGGACCCTGCGCCCGTCGTGGGCCCGCTGCAGGCGGAGATCACCAGGGCGAGGCACCCGGCCACCGCCAGGACGGCGGCCGGTCGCAGCGAGGCGCGCTCCCCCTTCACCGGCTCAGCTGGGCTGGGGGTGCCGCTCCGCACCCGTGGGTTCGATCTCGTCGTGGACGTGCTGCCGCAGCATCCGGTCCGGACGCCGCAGGAGGAACAGGATCGCCCCCACCACCGCGACGACCGCGATGACGAGCAGCGTGATCCAGTCGAGGTTGAAGGCGCCGCGCGGACTGGTGATCCCGGTCGGTGCCACCACGTTGGCGAACATCGCCACCAGGTAGAGCGCACCGGCGATGTACACCGGCCAGGCCCACCGGCCGAGCGTGAACCGCCCTTCGGGGATCCAGCCCCGGGCGCGGGCGATGATCGCACCGAGCACGGTCAGCAGGAACGACAGGTAGATGCCGCTCACCCCGAAGGAGACCAGGGCCAGCAGCGCGTTGACGTTGGCCGGGTAGGTGATGAACCCCAGATGCACGTCGTGGGCCGGCGTGTAGAAGACGAGCAGCACGAACAGCAAGGTGACCACGGCGCCCGCGATGAGCGCGTTGGTCGGGGTCTTGAACCTCGCATGCACCCGGGCAAGGATCGACGATCCGGGCAGGGCGCCGTCCCGGGCGTAGGAGAACGCCAGCCGGCTGCCGGCGCCCTGGATCGACGTGCCGCAGGAGAAGAACGCGAAGATGATCAGCAGCAGCAGGAAGTCCTGCAGACCCCCCGGAAGCTCGGCCAGGATGAACGGGACGCCTCCGCCGTTCACGGTCCTGCCGACCGGGTTGCTGCCCGCCGGCATCGCGAGCAACAGCGCACCGATCAGGATGAAGGACGCCAGCCCGCCGTACAACAGGGTCCACCGCATCGCACGCGGCACTTTCGCACCGGCGTCCTTGGTCTCCTCCGAGATGTCCCCGCAGGCCTCGAACCCGTAGAAGATGTAGACCGGCGCGAGCACGGCGATCAGGGCGGCGGCGGTCCACCAGTTGCCGCCGAAGTCCAGGCCGAGCGGGTTGCTCGCGGCGTTCTCCACGTTCTCGGTGGAGAACAGGAAGCCCGGTCCGTGGTGGAAGCCGAAGGCACCCAGGATGATCGCGATACCGAGCGTGCCGACGATCTCGACGTACACCCCGAACTGCGCGACCCGTGCCATCACCCGGGCTCCGGTGATGTTCAGCACCGTCTGCACCAGCAGCAGACCGGCCGTGACCACCAGGATGGTGACGTGGTTGGCCGGGTCGAAGCCGGTGCCGAACCATCGGTTGCACAGGTCCACGGCGTAGCCGACCACGCCGGTGTCGACCGCGGCCACCGTGATCAGCAGCGCCATCCCGTAGAACCACCCGACGAACCAGCCGTACGCCGGGCCGACCGAGAACTTGCTGTACTGGTAGAGGGCTCCCGCGATCGGGTAGTGGCTCGCGAGCTCACCGAAGACCAGCGCGACCAGGAGCATCCCAGCGACCGGGATCCAGGTGAGCCACACGTACCGCGGGCCGCCCGCGGCGACGCCGAGGACGAACAGCGAGTAGATGCCTACCATCGGCGACAGGTAGGTGAACGCCACCGAGAAGTTCGCGAACAGCCCGAGCACCCGGTTCAGCTGCGGCTTGTAGCCGAGGCTCTCCAGACGCTCGTCGTCGCCGAGACTGATCGTGGGGCGGTCCAGCATGACGCCTCCCGTTCCACCGGGCTGAAGATGCGGAACGGGACCAGTGTCCGGCGCGTGCCGGGATGGTGTCTCTGACACGTTCGGACCAGTCCGGGCGGCTAACCAGGTCCGTCGAGCCCGAGCCCCGCGCGGCGCGCGCGCACGATCGCCTCCGCACGGTCGGCGACCTGCAGCTTGGTGAAGATGCTGGACACGTTGTTGCGGACGGTCTTGGGGCTGAGTGACAGCCGGTGCGCGATCGCGGCGTTGCCCAGCCCTGCGGCGACCAGCTCCAGCACCTCCCGCTCGCGTGCGGTCAGGTCGGGGAACACCCGCTCGTCGTGCACCGACAGCGGCCGCGTCAGGTAGGCCAGCACCCGCCGGGCCACCGACGGGCCGAAGATCGCCTCTCCCGCGGCGACGCCGGTGATCGCCCGCAACACGTCCGGGCCGTCGGCACCCTTGACGAGGTAGCCCTGCGCGCCGGCCCGCATCGCGGCGAAGACCGAGTCGTCGTCCTCGAACATGGTCAGCACCAGCACGCCGACCCCTGGGTGCTGCTCTGTGACGAGCCGGGTCGCCTCGACACCGTTGAGCTCCGGCATGTTCAGGTCCATCACCACCACGTCGGGCCGCAGCTCGGCCACCAGGCGTACGGCGTCGTGGCCGGTGGCTCCCTCGGCGAGCACCTCGATCTCGGGCATCGCCCCGAGCAGCGCGGTGAGGCCGTGCCGGAACACCGGGTGGTCGTCGACCAGCACGACGCGGATCATGTGGCCCCTAGGGGAAGGCGCGCGGCGACCCGGGTGCCGCCGCTGAGGCCGGGCCCGGTCTCGCAGCTGCCGCCGAGCTCGAGGGCCCGCTCGCGCATCGCGGGGAGGCCGATGCCGAGCCGGGCCGGCGCCGTGAAGCCGATGCCGTCGTCCTCCACCCGCACGGCGAGGATCCGCCCATCCTCCAGCGCGAGACGCACCAGGCACTGCCGGGCGGCGGCGTGCCGGGCCACGTTGTTGAGCGCCTCGGTGGCGATCCGGTAGGCGGCCACCTCGACCGCGGCCGGAAGGGCAGGGACGCCGGAGGCTTCCACGCGCACGGACAGCCCCGGGTCGCGCTCGGTGAGCCGGGCGGCGTGCTGCTCGAGCGCACCGACCAGGCCCAGCTGGTCCAGGGCAGGCGGCCGCAGGTCCTCGACCAGCCGGCGGACGTCGGCGATGCCGGCCTGCACCTCCTCCTTGAGACCGCTGGCCAACCGGACCGCCTCGTCCGGCGACACCGGCACCAGCCGGCCGACCGCATCCAGACCGAGCGCCACCCCCGCGAGGGCCGGACCGAGCCCGTCGTGCAGGTCCCGGCGGATCCGGCGGCGCTCCTCCTCACGGGTGGCCACGATGCCCTCGCGGGACCGCTGCAGGTCCCGCGACAGCAGCATCGCGTGCGCGGCCACGCCCACCTGGCGACCGAGGTCCTCCAGCAGCCGCAGCTCCGCGGAGGACAACCGCCGCTGTCCCGTCCTTGCGGCAGCGAACAGAGCGCCCACCCGCTGGCCCCGGAAGGACAGCGAAACCTCGTGGAGCGGCTCGCGCCGGGCTCCCCACTCGGCGGTCATCGGGTCCTCGACCTTCCCGGACCGGTGCACCTCGACCCGGACGTAGGGCAGGCGCAGCGACATGGCCACCGCTTCGGCCACCTCGTCGAGGACTTCGCTGTCGGCGTCCTCGGTCACGTCGAGCCGACGTCCGACATCGGTCAGCACTGCGTACGGGTCGCCCCGCCCGCCGTACACCAGCCGGTCCGCGGACCGCTGCAGCCGCGTGCGCACCGGCGCGAAGCCGATGGCCACCAGGGCCGTGGCCGCGAGCCGGACGCCCGATCCGGCGTGCCCTTGCACGGCCAGTCCCAGCAGGCTGACCACGACGGCGTAGCCGACCAGCAGCACGACGGTCAGCGTCCCGTAGACCAACGAGCGCCGGACCACCACCTCGATGCCGTACAGCTTGTCCCTCAAGATCGCGACGGCGATCGCGATCGGGAACATCGGGGTGACCACGATCGCGAGCGGGACGGCCAGCCAGGACGGATAGGGCGGGATGACCGCGACCGCGAGCAACGCCACGGACAGCGCGAACCAGCGCAGCTGCTCGCGCTCAACGTCCCTGGCACGGCGCCACCGCACCAGCGCGGCCGCGACGGAGCCGAGGAAGCCAACCAGGAAGAGGCCGAGTCCGGCCGCGCCGAGGATGCTGAACACCGGCGCAGGCAGCGCAAGGCCGAGCGGGTTGTCGCGCACGGGATGGTTCTCCAGCGGCCCCGGCCGGAATGCGTTCGCGAGGACGACGAGCAGCGGCCCCGCAATGGCGACCCACAGCAGCGGACGCCAGCGGCGGCTCGGGAGCCTCCCGTCGGGGAACAGGAGCGGGCCCAGTCCGGCGAGCGGCATGAACCCCAGGCTCCACACCCAGGCCGACACCCAGCCCGCGCCGAGCGCCAGTGGCAGCGAGCCCGGGTGCTCGACGAGGCCGTACGCCGCGTAGGCGTAGACGGCCAGGGTGAACGCGCTGACCAGACCGCAGCCGAGGAACAGCCAGCCGACCGGGTGGCGTGGGAGCCGGGACAGGATCAGCGCGCCGAGGAGCGGCAGCAGGGCACCCATCACGATGTTCGGGTAGACCTCGCCGACCCAGTCGTGCCCGCGCGCGGGCGTGCGGTCCGGGATGGTCAGCCAGACTGCGAGCAGCACCGGACCGAGCGCGGCGAGGAGCCACACCAGGCCCTTGGTACGCACCCGGCCATGGTGCACCGAGCCGCCTGGCCCGCGCAGCAGAAACCGCTGCGCGGGCCGGGGCAGGCGGCTGCTCACCGGTCAGGCGGCGGCGAGCTCGGAGCCGACCGCCGCGTCGGGCACCGGGCGCGGCGGCCGAACCCCCAGCCGGATCGCGACCACCAGCACCCACAGCATGCCGAGCATGAACGGGAGCGCGTTCGTGGCCACCGGGTCCACGCCGGTGGCCAGAGTGAGCACGACACCGGCAGCGCCGATGACCACGGCCGTCCAACCCGCGATCCTGCCGAGTGCCCGGCTGCTGAGGATCGCCAGGCCCGTCGCCAGCATGAACACGCCGAAGGGCAGGAAGGTGAGCACGAACGCGGCGCCGTTCATGTCGGCCAGCACCCGCGCCAGCGCCGGGGTGAGCACCGCGTGGTCCAGGTCGCCCGCGCCCATCGGCATCACCGACGCGAGCTTGACCGCGATCGTCACCCCGCCGGCCAGACCGGCCACCGAGCTCAGCCATGGAGCCGGGCCGCCCCGCGAGCGCAGGAACCAGGCGAACCAGCCGAGGAACACCAAGAAGCTCAGCATGCCGGTGAACTCCAGCCCGAAGCCGATGCTCTGCGTCACGCTCGGGTGCCCGCCGAAGCCCGCCAGGTCCGCCGCGCCCGACGGGTGCGGGTCGGTGCTGCCGGCGGTCTGCAACGTGTTGCCGACGTTGATCATCACGATGTACGCCGCTCCGCACAGCGCTCCTGCTCGGTCCCACCCCGACCAGGGGATCTTGCTGTCTGTCATGGGTCAACCTCCGCACGTCGTACGCCGGCCCGATGACCGGCCGCTCCAGCGTCGGTGCTCGGCTGTCCCGCGGTCACGGGAGCGGTGTCCCGACCTGTCCCGGATCGGACCTGTGGAACTCCCCCAGCCGACCTGGTCCGGTGACCCGGCCGGCATGACAGGCTGGGGCCGTGACTGAACGCAACGTCCTCGGCGAGCCCTTGGAGCCCTGCGGCATCGACCCGGTGACCGGCTTCTACCGCGACGGCTCGTGCGCCTGCGGCCCCGAGGACGTCGGCCTGCACGCCGTCTGCGCGGTGCTGACCGCGGACTTCCTCGAGCACCAGCGATCCGTCGGCAACGACCTCGTCACGCCGCGCCCCGAGTGGGGGTTCCCCGGGCTGCAGCCCGGGGACCGGTGGTGCGTGGTCGCGGCACGGTGGGCCCAGGCGTACGACGCAGGGGTGGCCGCGCCAGTGGTGCTCGCCTCCACCAACGAGAAGGCCCTCGAGGTCGTTCCACTCGCGTGGTTGCGGGAACATGCCGTGGACGTGCCCGCCGACCCCCGATCCCTGGACTGACTCGCCCCTTTCGTGGCGATTGCACCTATTGCCCGCAGGGGCGTAACCTCCGCTCAGCAGACGTGTGTGGCCCACATGGGCGACACAGAGCAGAGGGAGTATCTATGCGAACAGTCACCAAGCTCGCCGCGGCAGCAGCGGGCGTCCTTCTCGCGGCCGGTGTGGCCGCTCCGGCGATGGCAGCACCGGGTGATCACGGCAACGGCGTGGGCGGCTGCATCGACCAGCTCTACGGCAACGCCACCAACCCGCGTCCCAGCGGCAATGGCGTGCTGCCCTCGCAGTCGCCCGGCCCCTGGCTGAACAACCCCGCCGACCCGGACAACCCCACCATGGGCCACTCGCTGGGCTGGTTCATCCAGACCTTCGACTTCACCCCCGCCCAGCTTCGGACGCTGCCCTCCTGCCCCTTCGCGTGAGGGACCGTCGGCCCGGGAGAGCCACCCGGGCCGACTCCCTCAGGCGTCAGGTCCGGCGCCTCCCGACCGCGTCGTGATATCCCTTGCGGGTGAATCGGCGCGTCCTGCTGCGCACCGGGGCCGCGGCCACAGCGGTGCTGCTGCTGGCTTCCGGCTGCACCGGCACGGATCGGCCGCCGGCGAAACAGGCCGCGACCGCCTTTGCGACCGCGCTCTCGACCGACCACCTGACAGCCGTCCGCTTCACCAACAGCACCGGCCGGCAGGCCCAGCACTGGTGGGACCAGGCCCGCGAAGGCATGGGCGAGGCCGACCTGCACCTGGTGGTGGGCGGTGTCCGCGAGAACGGGAACCGGGCCACCGCCCGACTCACCAGCTCCTGGGCGCTCCCCGGCCACCGCACCTGGACCCACCCCGCCACCCTTCACCTCCGCTTCACCAGGAACCGCTGGGCCATCGTGCTCTCCCCGGCGGTCGTGGGGCTGCGCAAGGACGAGCACCTCGCGCTGACCGAGCAACCCGCGCGGCGCGCGGACATCCTCGGCGCGGGCGGCGTGCACCTGGTGACCGACCGGCCGGTGCTGCGCTTCGGCATCGACAAGACGCAGGTACGACGGACCCAGCAGTCCTCCTCCGCCCGGCAGCTTGCCCACCTGCTGGGCATCGACGCCTCCGGCTACGCCCACGAGGTGGACGTGGCCGGCGACAAGGCGTTCGTCGAGGCGATCGTGCTGCGCACCGGAGACGTGCCGGCCGACGTGCGCGCCGGCTACAGGAGCATCCCGGGAGCTCGCGCCCTCCCGGACGAGATGCCCCTGGCACCGACCCACGACTTCGCCCGGGCGATCCTCGGCACCGTCGGGCCGGTGACCGCCGAGATCCTGAAGCAGGACGCCGGCACCTACACCACCGGCGACGTGGTGGGCCTCAGCGGCCTGGAGCAGCGCTACGACGAGCAGCTGCGCGGCACACCCGGCACCACGGTTCAGGCGGTCAACGGCACCAGCGTCCGGACGCTCTACCACGCGGCCCCTCGGCCGGGCACCCCGCTGCAGACCACCCTCGACGAGCACCTCCAGTCGCTGGCCGAACGCGCGCTGGCCGGAGTCGGGTCGGCCAGCGCGCTGGTGGCGATCCGGCCGTCCACCGGCGACATCGTGGCCGCGGTCAGCGGGCCCGGGTCGCAGGGCTACGCGACTGCCACCCTGGGCCGCTATGCGCCCGGCTCCACCTTCAAGGTGGTCTCTGCCCTGGCGCTGCTGCGCAGCGGTCTGAGCCCCCACAGCCCGGTCGCCTGCCCTTCGAGCGTGGTCGTGAACGGCAAGCGCTTCACCAACTACTCCGACTTCCCGCCCAGCGCCCTGGGCCGCATCACCCTGGAACGGGCGTTCGCCGACTCGTGCAACACCGCCTTCGTCGGCCAGCACCGGCGGGTGTCCCCAGAGGAGGTCAGCCAAGCGGCCGCAGCGCTCGGCATCGGCGTCGACCACGACGTCGGCTTCCCGTCGTACTTCGGCTCGGTCCCGGCGGACTCCGATCCCACCACCCACGCCGCCGACATGATCGGCCAGGGACACGTGCTCGCCTCCCCGATGGCGATGGCCGCGGTGGCCGCCTCGGTGCGTGCCGGCCACACGGTGGTGCCCACCCTGCTCACCGACACCCAGCCGACCGCCGCGCCGCAGGTGCCGCTCACCGGGCACCAGGCGGAGCAGCTGCAGCAGCTGATGGCCGCCGTCGTCAGCTACGGCACCGGCACCGTCCTCGGCGACCTGCCGGGCGGCCAGGTGCTGGCCAAGACCGGAACGGCCGAGTTCGGCACCACTCCCCCGCTGGCCACGCACGCCTGGATGATCGCCAGCCAGGGCGACCTGGCGGTCGCCGTGTTCGTGGATGTCGGTGAGTCCGGCTCGCACACCGCCGGACCGATCCTGGAGCAGTTCCTCCGCGCTGCTCGCTGATGTCCGACCCACCCGGGCGGGTTGTGCACGGGGACGCCTGGCGGGTCGCGGACCCGACCGGCAGTTCGAGGCAGTCGGGTCCCGCCTCGACGGCGGCGAGTCCAAGCTGGACACCGTCCTGGAGATCCTGCGCAACCATCACTGACCAGGCCGACGGTGTGGAGAGCGCGACGCTCCTGGGTGTCGACCTGGCCTGGGGTACTCGCAACCCGGCCGGCAGACGCCCCTGCGAGGCGCAGCTCAACGCCGTCTTCGCCAGGTACGACGCGGGCGCGCACCCGTGCACCACGAGCAGACCGGAGCTCGCCGACCCTCCCCTGCGCGTCGCCGAGAGCGCGGACTGGCAGCGGCTCAGGCAGGCGGTCGAGACGGCGGCCCGCAAGAGCGAGCTGCGCGCCGCCGAGGACGTCGTCGACGCCGTGCTGTGCGCCTACATCGCGCTGTTCGCCGCGTGCCGGCCGGAGCGCACCACGGTCTTCGGCGACGCCGAGACCGGCTACATCGTCGTCCCGGCAGCCGACTGACACGGACCGAAGCCGCGGGCTCCCAGCCGCGTCTGGTCCCGAGCCGGCTCTACCCTGGCGGCATGCACGAGGACGAGGAGATGCTCGACCACCTGCTCGACGAGGTCGAGCACCTCGCCGTCGAGCACTCGGACACAGATCTCGCCCAGCTGCTCGAGCACCGCGCCCAGGCGCTTGACCCCGGAGCGCGGGAACGGGCCGCGTGGCTGTCGCATGCCGGCGAGCGGTGGGAGATGGCGGACGACCTGGTTCGTGCTCGGGCCTGCTACGAGGAAGCGGTCCGCGACGGCGGCGTCGCGTGGATCGACCCTCGAGCCTCCCTGGTGTCGGTGCTGCTGGACCTGGGAGACCCCGCCGCGGAGCCGCTGCTCGATGAGCTGCGGAGCGACCTGGGCCTTGGGCGGCTGCGTGGACCCGTCCACGAATACGTCGGCGAGGCGCTCGAGCTGCACGACCGGCTGGAGGAGGCTCTGCGCTGGTTCACCTCGGGTCTGACCCAGGTGGCCCGGGATGATCCCGAGGATGTCGATCTCGGCTGCCTCAACGGCAGGTACCGGGTCCGTCGGCAACTCGGCCTCCCCCGCGACCGCTTCGACGAGCTCTGCGAGGAGCGACGCCACACCTACGAGGACGAGCTGGACCGGGAGGAGGAGCAGGTCGCGCCTCTCGGTGAGCCCACCCAGCTCGTCGCCCTGCACTGGCCGGCCGACCAGTTCGAACGACTCGTCGACCGCTGGCCACACATGCGCGAGGAGTACGGCGACGACCACGCCGAGCATGCCGGGTACGTCGAACGGACCGTGCGGCGGCTGTCGGAGCAGGGTGTCCGGATGCTGGTGGGCGACGGCGACGTCGAGGAGTACGTCGAGTTCGCCGCGCGGGAGGGCAACGAACCCGCGGAGTCGGCCACGCGCGCGGCGTACGGCGCCCATCTCGGCTACCTCCACCGGGCCAGGCCCTGGCCCCCTGGACGCAACGACCCGTGCTGGTGCGGCTCGGGGACGAAGTACCAGGAGTGCTGCGGAGGGCTCCGCTTCCCTGCCGAGGAGGACCCCTAGACCGAAGGCCCTCCGGCGGGTCGGGTTACGGGCCCGCGGAAGGAGGCATCGATGAGCGAGAGCGAGAAGCAGCCGTACGGCGGGCGCAACGAACGCCCCGACGAGGACACCCTGCCCGGCGAGCGGCCGGTCGTACCCCGGACCGGTCCCCGTCGGAGCCGTCGCAGCAAGACTCGCGACGCTCCTGAGCCTTGCGGAGGCTGCGCAGCTCAGAACGGGTAGGTCGGCGGCTCCCCGCGCATGGTGATCCAGCGCGTCTCGGTGAACGCCTCGACGTTTGCCGCCGCCCCGCCGAGCCGCGAGCCGGTCCCGGAGGCGAGCACTCCGCCGAACGGCGCGTTCGCCTCGTCGTTCACCGTCTGGTCGTTGATGTGCACGATGCCGGTGGGGATCTGCTCGGCGACCGCGAGCCCGCGCATCACGTCGCGGGTGACGATGCCAAGCGACAACCCGTAGTCGCTCTCCGCAGCCAGCCGCACCGCGTCCTCCACCGAGCTCACCCGCGTCACCGGTGCGACGGGCCCGAACACCTCCTCGGTGAACGCCGGCGCGGTGAGAGGTACGTCGGACAGCACGGTCGCCCGGTAGAACAGCTCCTCGTAGAACCCTCCGGCGGCCACCTTCGCCCCCTGCTCGGCACTCGCCCTCACCAGCCCGTGGATCTTGTCGCGCTGACCGGCGTCGATCACCGGCCCGAGCGCGACCTCGTCAGTGTGCGGGTTGCCGACCGGGAGGTTCTCCGCCTTCACCGAGAGCAGCTCGACGAACTCCTCGTACAGCCCGTCGTGGACGAAGTGCCGGCCGGTCGTCATGCAGATCTGACCCTGGTGGAAGAACGAGCCCCACGCGGCGAGGTTCACAGCGGCCTCGAGGTCGGCGTCCTCGAGGATGAGCAAGGCTGAGTTCCCGCCGAGCTCGAGGTGGGCCCGTTTCAGGTGCTTTCCGGCCAGCTCGCCGATACGCCTGCCGACGGCGGTCGAGCCGGTGAACGAGATGACCCGCACGCTCGGGTCCGTGACCAGCGCCTCGCCGACCTCCGCGCCGCCGGGCAGCATCTGGAGCACACCAGGCGGAAGACCGGCTTCCTCGAAGATCCTTGCCATCAGGGCGCCACCCGTGACCGCTGTGCGCGGATCGGGCTTGAGCAGCACGGCGTTGCCGAGGGCGAGTGCGGGGGCGACCGACCGAATGCCCAGGATGATCGGCACGTTGAACGGTGAGATCACGCTGACCACGCCGGCCGGCATCCGGCGGGCCAGGGACAGTCGCGGCTGCTCGGACGGCAGGATCTCGCCGATGGCGTGGCCCGGCAGCGCGGCGGCTCCGTAGCACTCCTCGGCCGCCACGTGCACCGCGAAGCCAGCCATCCCGGCCACGGCGCCGACCTCGCGGACGTTCCAGCCGCTGATCTCCGCGGCGTGCTCGCTCCACAGGTCACCGGCCCGGCGCAGCACCGCGGCCCGGGCAGTGTGCGGCGTCGCGGCCCAGTCCTTCTGAGCGGCGACCGCCGCCCGGCCCGCCTCCGCGACGTCCTCTGCGGTGGCCTGTCCCATCCGTCCGAGCTCGGCCCCGGTTGCCGGTTCCACCACGGGATAGTCGCCGCCGCCACGGCCGGGCACCCACTTCCCGCCCTTGAAGATCTTGCCCTGCCAGTCGATACCGTCGAGAAGTCCCACGACCCGCTCCCTTCGTCCGCGCCCCGGCCTTCCCGCCAGCCTAGTCAGCAATCCGGCTCAGGTGCGTCGGTGGAAGCGGACTGTGCCGTCGGGGAGGTAGTGGGTGTTCCAGGTCTCGGGGGTGGTCGGCCATCTGGTGATGCGGTGGACCTGCTCCCGATCGTCGGCCGGCCGCCGTGTCGTGTGGTGGGTTCATGGTTGCTCCAGCTGTCTCGATCGACGCCTGGGAGCAGCAGACCATGCGCCCCCGACAGTTCCGCTCAGGGCGAGCTGGTGCCTGTGGGTGAGGGGGTGGGCGAGGAAGACGCAGTCGGCGAGGAGGTCGGCGACGGGCTGGGTGAGGGGGTGGGCGACGGGCTGGGCGACGGGCTGGGTGACGGGCTGGGTGAAGGGGTGGGCGAGGAAGACGGCGCGGGCGACGTGGTCGTCGCCCCCACGCCGTACGACGTGCTCGCGGACGGAGACGGGGACGGCGCCGCAGAGGGCGACCCGGAAGGCGAGGACGACAGCGACGCCGACGGGGAGACGGACGGCGATGCCGACGGCGACGCGAGCACGCCCGGTTCATCGGCGCCGATGATCGCCAGCACACGATTCTTGTACGACTCCAGCCGCGGCCGGATCTTCGCCAGCGGCACGGTGCCCTTCTCGATCCGGCGCCCGAAGTGCGCGATCCGCCGCCAGAGCTGCTCCAGCTGCGCGTGGGCCTTCCCGCTCAGCGGGCGGGGCAGGGTGACGAACAGCTGCTCGGCGAGCGCGTACGTCAGGCAGTTCACGCACTGGTAGTTCAGCGAGCCGGAGATGTTCTGCGGTGCGGCGACGTGGTTGTCGCCGACGACGAGCACCACCTGGAAGCCGATCGCGACGGAGGCGCAGTGCATGCAGCTGGCGAACGCGTACGCCTCGTTGCGGTTCAGCGCGTCCTGGCCGTCCTTCACCCAGACCAGCGCGAACGCGGTGTCGTAGACCACGGTCCCGTCCTCGGTGTTCACCGCGAGCGCCTGGTTGTCCCCGGGCCCTGGCGCCAGCGGCTTGTCGACGGGGAACACCCACGTCGGCGCCTGCTTCGCCGCGGCCACCGCCTGGGGTGACTGGGAGGCCGGCCGGGGCACCATGACCACCGCAAGCTGCGGATCCTCCTTGGTCGGACGCGGCTGGTCGGGCCCCCACACCGCGTACGCCGTGCCCCGCTGCCCGTCGCGAAGCCCGGACGCCAGCGCCGGCGCCGGTGCGGATGCCGGTCGCAGCAGCCCGACCGCGTCCATGATCGTGCCGCGCTCGTCGGGCTGGATCGGCTGGTACGTGTGCCCGCCCGGCCACCACGCCCAGGCCACGCCGGCGACCATCAGGCAGGCCACCACGCCGGCAGCGGTACGACGGACGGGGTGGCCGCTGGTGCGGCGCCAGGTCGACGCCGCCACCTTGCGGAGCACCCGCACCAGCACGTAGCCGCTACCCACGATCGGCATGGCGATCGCCGCCATCGCGATCACGCCGGCCGCCGACCGGGTGGCGTCCCCCTGGGCCCACGCCTGGGCGAGGTAGGTGTGGTACTCCCCGAACTTCTCCCAGGCCGTGCCGACCACCCGCGGTGCGGCGACCACCATCACGGTCAGGCTGAACAGCAACGCCGGCACCACGACGAGCACCCACACCGTCACCACGGCACGCGCCCACGGCTTGAGCACGGTGGCCTCCGGGTCGTGCCATCGCCAGGGCAGCAGCCCGCGCAGTGTCGGGCCGATGCGCTGGAACAGGTCCGGGACGCCGGTGACGTCGGCGAGCACGTGGTAGCCGTCGAAGCGCACCAGCGGCGTCAGCTGGCGGACCATCTGCAGGATCTGGGTCGCGACGACGAGCAGCAGCGCGTCGTACCCGGTCGCCCACCACACCGCGCTGATCGCGACGGCGACGATCGCGTTGAAGTACAGGCCGCCCAGGTCGGTGCGGATCCGCCCCGCGCGGCCGAGACGGTAGGAGTCGGTGACGTCGGTGTAGAACGCCGGCCAGATCAGGTAAACGCCCATGCCCATCACGCCGGGTGTGGCCCCGCCGTACCGTGCCGCCGCCGCGTGCCCGAACTCGTGGAACCCCGCCGAGAGCACGGTCACCGCGACCACGAGCAGCAGCAGCCCCGGCTTGTCGAAGGCCTGGTACGTCGCGGAGGCAAGGCCCTTCTGGAAGAACACCCACCAGCACACGGCCGCGAAAGCGGCCACCACGACGCCCACGAGCGCGGGGTGGAACAGCCGCGCGAACGGAGCGGTCAGGGCGCGGGTGCGGTCCGGATCGGTGACCGCCCAGCGCAGCCGAAGCGCCAGCAGCGGATGCGACTTGCTGACCGGCGGCTGGCTGCCGTCGGCGAGGGTCAGCAGGCCCAGGGGCCGCAGCCGCGCGTCGACCAGGCTGCGCACGTTCGCGGCGCTCACCCGCCGACCGGAGCGCTCCGAGACCAGGGCGGCGACCTGCTCCACGTCACGGTTGCCGTCAACCGCCTCGAGCAGCAGGTAGAGCAGCGGGGTGAGCGAGATGGTCTGGCCGTCGGCACGGCGCACCAGCGCCGGCGCATCACGGTAGCCCGATCCGGCCATCTCCCCGATCAGCTGCACCCCGTCGGCACGGCGCAGTACCTCGACGCCCCCGAGAGTGGTCACCGCGGCTTACTGGTCGATGGTGGAGGTCTGGTCGCCGACGGCGGTAGCCGCGCCCTCGATGTTCTGGTTGATGATGGCGTCCTGCTCGGAGACCGAGACCGCCTGGCTGTCGATCGAGCCGACGTTCGCGGACACGCCGGCGTTGATCGGGGCCGCCACGTTGGCGTTGGCGGCCACCGCTCCGTCGACCGGGGCCGCGAGGTCCGCGTTGCCGTCGACGTTGACGTTCACGTTGAGAAGGTTGCCGTCATTCAGCGCGCTGGTGCCGGTGTCCGTGGTGGTGGACGTGGCCCCGCCGTCCGTCGTACCGCCGGTGTCGGTGCCTCCGGTGTCCGTCCCGCCGGTGGCGCCCTGGTGGATGCCGCTGTCCTGGAGGGAGTGCGCGGTAGCGGTCGCGTCGATGTTCTGGTTGATCAGGGCGCCCTGATCGCTCAGCGACTGCGCGCTCGACCCCGCCGACAGGATGTTCGCGTCCGCGGAGGCGTTGATCGGGGCCGCCACGTTGGCGTTGGCTGCTACCGCCAGGTCGATCGGTGCCGCGGCATCGATGGCCAGGTTGATGTCTGCGTTGAGGTCGAGGATCGAGACGACCTCCTTGTCGGGCAGCGCGATGCCGGCCTCGGCCCGGAGCTCCTCGTCGCTGAGCCCGTGCCTGTTCTGCTGCTCACTCATCGTCGGTGTTCCTCCGTTCCGTGACGCCTGTTCGTCAGGGTTCGTCCGAGATACCCGACATGCGCAGACCCCAAACGCCTGCGCCCTGTGGACAGTCGTTCGCGGGCATTCGCGCTGCCCGGCACCGCGAGAGCCGAGGAGGCCGCGGCCGAGCGGTCGTTGTTTGACGACAGCGTTCCTTTGTCTGGCCTGACCGGGAACGACACGCTTGACATCCCGCCGGGTCAGACCCGAGCCGGGGCCATCACCCCGAACGCTGCGCTGCGCACCGCGTCGCCTGCGTGCCCGACCGCGGTGAACAGCCGCGTCGACCCGGCCACGAGAGCCGGCACGTCCTCCTCGCGCCCCTCCGCGCGAGCCAGGTGCGCGCGGGCCTCGAGCAGCGCGGCCTCCCAGGCGCTGCCGTCCCACCGCCTGGCCACCGAAGCCTCGGCGACGCGGAGGTGGTCGCGGGCCAGGTCGACGTCGCCCACGTCCGCGCAGGCGATCGCCGCAGGCACGGCCAGCATCACCGCGCAGGTGGGGCACCGGTCAGGCTCTCCCAGGGTCGCCTCGGCCTGGTCCACGACGGCGCGGGCGGCCGCCGGATCGGATGCCGCGCCGATCATCGTGCCGTACACCCGGTGCAGCAGGTGCTTGCTGATCACCGACCAGCGGGCCAGCGGCAGCGCGCGCTGCAGGAGCCGCTGCGCCTCGGCCTGGTCGCCGAGCAGCAGCCGGAGAGCGGCGAGCCTCTCCAGGCTGTGCGCCTCCCCGGCGGCGGCGTCGATCTCGCGGTGCAGGTCGACCGCCCCCACCAGCTCGTGCTCGGCGCGCTCCAGGTCACCGGAGTGCAGGGCAGCCTCGCCGATCAGGGCGGTCGCGAAGGCGACCCCGCGCAGCGCGCCTGCCTGGGTGGCCCGCGTGCGCAGCTCCTCGGCGTCCTTGATCACCTCGTCGTAGGGAACTCGGCCGTAGAGCAGGTACTCCGCCACACACAGGTGGGCGTCGAACAAGGCGGTGACCATCTGCTGCTTGCCCTGGGTGCGGCGCAGCTCCATCCGGAAGCGCTCGAACCAGTCCCCCCGCTCGTGCGCGATCAGGCCCTGCAGCGTCACCAGGTCGACGAGGTACCACGGGTCGTCCGGGGACTGCAGCCGATCCCGGGCCCGGTCGGTGATGTCCCAGGCGGTGGCCACGTCGCCGGCGAAGTAGGCGGCGTGCGCCTGCGCCAGCAGGATCGGGGCGTCCGCTGCGTCGCCTTCGAACCGCAGGCCGGCCAGCGCGGCTCGCGCGGTGTCCAGGTCCCCCTCGAACCACGCGGCCCTGGCCAGCCGGGCCCGCACCAGCCGGTGCTCGGTGCCGGTGGTGACGCCGACCGCCTCGCGGTAGGCCGCGATGGCCGACGGGTCGCCCAGGGCCATCAGCAGGTCCCCGCGCCGGGCCAGCAGACGTGGCAGGTCGGTCTGGTCGGCGTGCGGTCGCACCGCCTCGACCAGGCCCAGTGCGTCCCGGTAGGCGCCGAGCGCCCCGGCAGACTCGACCGCACGTATGACGTAGGGCACCGCCCGTGACGGGAGCCCGGCCGCGATGTACTGGTGCGCGACCCGGCCCGGCGGGGCCCCCAGCCCGGACAGCCTTGCCGCGACGTCTCGACGGGCAGTGGCCAGCAGCACCGGCGACATCTGCTCGACCAGCGCGTCCCGGACCAGGGCATGCCGGAAGCAGTAGCCTCCCCCGCACGGCTCCACCAGCAGCGCGGCCAGCGCGCTCTCGAGGTGCCGGTAGCCCTCCTCCTCGCCGACCCCGGACACCGCGAGCAGCTCGTCGGTGGTGAACACCGTGCCGAGCAGCGCCACCCGCTGGAACGTGCGCAGCACCGGGGCCGGCAGCACCGGCAGCAGCCCACCGGTGGACGACCCCGCACGCGCGGCCAGCTCCAGCACCGTGAACGGCAGTCCGCCGCTGGCCGACCAGATCGCCTCGGCGGTCTTCGTGTCCAGCGAGGCGAAGCGGTCCGCGAGCAGCCGGAGGGTCACTGCCTTGTCCAGCGGCGCCAGCGGCACCCGGGCCCCGGTGCCCCGGGCCACCAGACTGGCGGCGATCTGCTCGACCGCCACCGGGGCCGGCTCGCGGTGCGCCAGGACGAGCAGCACCGGCTCGGTGAGCGCGCACCGGGACAGGTAGTGCAGCAGCCGAAGGGAGGCGTCGTCGGCCTCGTGGAGGTCGTCGACGACCAGCATCAGACCGCGGCCGGCGGCGGCCAGCCGGACCAGCTCGGCCACCGCCACGAACAGCCGCTGGTGCCCCGACTCACCGGTCCACGCGACGTCGCGCCCGGACAGCGCCCGCTCGATCTCGTCCCGGAAGGCGTCGTCCAGCCCGTCCAGCAGGCTCGGGTGTGCCCGGCACAGGTCGCCCAGCGCCTCCAGCACCGGTGAGTACGGCCACGGCCCCTCGACCGCAGCCGCTGTGCCGCGGCCGGTGCGCCAGCCGCGCCGGCCGGCCAGCACCACGGCCAGGTCGAGGACGGCGGACTTGCCGACCCCCGGTGGACCGGTGAACAGCAGCGTCCCGCCGTGGCCGGCCGCGGCGCGGTCCATCGCGTCCCGGACCCGGTCTCCGACGTCGCGGCGTCCGAACAGCCGGGTGCCCTGCGGGCGCGCGGCGGGCTTCGCGACCCGCTGCTCCAGCATCGCGCGCAGCTGCGCGGCCTCGGGAGACGGCGCAGTGCCGAGCTCGCGGCGCAGCGCCTGGTCCGCCCGCTCCAGCTGCCGCAGCGCGGCCGGGAGGTCGCCGCGGTCCACGCAGGCCCGGGCCAGGGCCAGGTGTGCGGCCTCGTCGGCGGGCTCCTCGGCGAGCAGCTGCTCCCACCGGCCGGCCTGCCGGAGCAGGTCGAGGTGCAGAGTGCGTACGGCGTCGCGTGGCCGGTCGGTCCAGGGCTGGTAGACCTCATCGGGAAGCAGTGGCCCGGCGTGCTGCGCCAGGGCATGCTCCGCTGCGTCCGTGGTACCCGATGCCAGGGCGTCTCGCGCAGCCTGCTGGAACGACTCGACGTCGAGCTGCACCGAGGCGCCCGGCCACAGGGCGACCACGTCGTTGCGCAGCACCACCGCGTCGGAGCCTCCGAGCGCGCGGCGGGCGTAGTGCGCGGCCTTGTGCAACCGCGGTCCGGCCGCCTCCAAGGACAGCCCCGGCCACAGCGCGTCGACGACCTGCTCGCGGTGCAACCGCCGGTCTGAAGAGAGCGCCAGCAGCTGCACGAGCCAGGCCGCATGGCGGCGCGCCCACGCGTCGGCCGGCACCGGGACGTCGTCCACGGTCACCCCGAAACCCCCGAGCATCCTGATGCCCACGATCATCGGCGCTCGCCTCCCTCAAGCAGGCTACGACCGGGCGCGGAGGCTGTCAGGCCGCAGAAACCCGTCGATTCCCTGCGCGATGCCGCGATCCGGCCGTGTCTGCAGGTGCTCGAGCTCGTCGCTCATCGCCGAGCTGACCCGCCGCAGCAGCGCCTGCACCTGCACGGTGTCCCAGTCGTAGGCCGCGACCGCCTCGGTGGCGTCCCGCAGGTCGCGCGAGAGCCGGTCACGGGCGGCCTGGTAGCGGGCCAGCGCGACGGCGGCCGGGGTGATGCGGGTGAGCACCTCGACCAGCGCGTCGGCGAGCAGCTCAGCGTCTCGCAGCGCGTCGGTGATGCCGTGGGTGGTGATCGGGTCTTTGAAGTAGCCCGCGTCACCGACCAGCGCCCAGCCGGGACCCCAGGGCCGCCGCAGGTAGCCGGGCACGCCGGCCCAGCCGCGGAACGGTCCCGCCGGCTCGGCGCCGGCGACCCGCTGAGCGTGCTCTGGTGCCGCGACGTTCAGCAGGGTCCGGAACGCTGCCTCGGCGCTGCGCGCCCGCAGCCCCCGCATGCGTTCCGGCGTGGTGGTCACGAACGCGCAGGTCTGTCCGTCATTGGTCGGGGCCAGGCCGGCCGCCGCGCCCGGGCCGTAGGCCCAGACGTAGCCGTCGTCCGGGAGACCGGACAGGTACCGGTAGAGCACCGCGCCGGCCGCCCTTCCCTGGTGTACGACGGGCGCGGCGGTCTCCCGGGCCACCACGGAACGGATCCCGTCCGCGCCGACGGTGAACCGGGCCCTCACCTGGAACGGCGGTCCGGCCGTCGTCACGCCGGCCACCCGGCCGTGCTCGTCACGGAGCAGCCCGGTGACCGTCGTACGGTGCAGCACGTCCGCGCCGGCCTCGGCGGCCGCGTCCACCAGGATCCGGTCCAGCAGGTGCCGGCGCGGCGCGTAGAGCGCATCCACGCCCGGGCTGGGCCGAAGCGAGACGTGCACCGTCTCCGCGCCGGCGTAGTGGAAGGCCACCTTCCGCACCGGCGGGGTGCCCGCCGCGATCACCCGGTCCAGCAGCCCCCACCGGGACAGCTGCAGCACCCCGGCGCGCATCAGCGCATGGGTGGAGACCGTGTCGCTGCCGTAGGCCGACCGGTCCAGCAGCGCGACCCGCAGGCCGGCCCGGGCCAGCAGCATCGCGGTCGAGGCGCCGGCTACCCGGGCGCCGACCACCACCACGTCGTAGTCGTTCATGCCGCCGACTCCTCCCCCATCGGTGGTTGAGCTTGTCGAAGCCCGCCGGACCGGGCCAACAGGTGCCCCACCACCGCCCGCGCGTCGTGCCGCGCGCCGTCGATGGTCGCCGAGTCCCGCCGGTGCTGGAAGCGCTGGCCGACCACGTAGAGACCGGGTGCCGGCGTGACGCCCTGCCGCTGCAGGATCCGCCCGTCGTCGGCCAGCACCGGCACCTCCAGGAACGGGTAGTCCGGCCGGTAGCCGGCGGCCACCAGCACGGTGCCGATCCCCTCGGCGCGCAGGTCCAGCCGCCGCGGCGGCTCGGCGACCTGGATCGGACTCGGCCGGTCCGGTGCCCACACCTCGCGGCTCAGCCCGCTGCACGCGACATGGTGGTCGACCCTGTCCAGGAACCGGCGCAGCTGCCGGTCGGACGCCGCCACGTCCTCGGCGAGGTTGTCACCGAGGTGCACGGTCGATCCCGAGGCCTTGACGAGCCGGCCGGCCAGCCGCACCCCGCGCTGCTGCAGGGTGCCGAGGTCCAGGTCGGTGGCCGACGGGTCGTTGCGGCCGACCAGCTGCACCGACGGTTCGTGCCGGGCCGCTTCCGGGTCGGGCATCTCGTCGATGGTGCGGGCCAGCCGGCCGGTGGCCTGCAGCCACCAGAACGAGTCCATGCCGCGGTAGCGGCGCGGCATCCGGCTGTGCCGCCCGGCCGCGAGGGTCACCTCGCGGCCGGAGCGGGCCAGCTCGTCGGCGATCTGCAGGGCGGACGACGAGGCGCCGACCACCAGCACGCCCCCGGGCGCCAGCTGGCGCGGGTTGCGGTACCGGTTGGCGGTCAGCACGTTCAGCCGTTCCAACCCTGGCGGCACGACCGGCGCCCCGTGTGGGCCGCTGGCGACCACCACGTCGCGGGCCAGCCAGCCGCCGTCGTCGGTGTCGAGGCGGTAGCCGTCGCCGTCCCGGGACAACCGGGTGACCGTCGTCCCCGCGACCACCGGGGCGACGAAGGAGGCGGCGTACCGCTCCAGGTAGTGCACGAAGCCCGCCGCGCTCAGGTAGCCGTCCGGGTCGGGCCCGCCGTACCACCAGCCGGGCAGCCGGGTCATCCAGTTCGGCGACAGCAGGTGCAGGGAGTCCCAGCGTTCGCTGCGCCACCGCTCGGCGACCCGGCCCCGGTCGAGCACGACGTGCTCGCGGCCGGCCTCGGTCAGCAGCCGGCTCACCGCCAGCCCTGCGTGGCCGGCGCCCAGGACGACGGTGTCGACGCGGTTCATGACGACCCCGTGACCACGTCGACGACCACCGGGGTGGGGTTGGTGAGCGCGTCGTACACCGCGGACCGGCGCCGGGACTGGTCGACGATCTTGCGCAGCGTCTCGTCGTCGGCGTCACCCTCGATGTGGAAGGTGACCTTGATCTGCTGGTACCCGTTGCGCACCGAGCCGTCCGAAAGACCCAGGATGCCCAGCAGGTCGATGTCGCCCTCCACGGTCGAGGTGACCTTGGTCAGCTCCACGCCGCGGGCGGCGGCGATGTTGGCGATGCCGGCGGTCAGGCAGGCCGCGAGCGCGGGCAGCAGCATCTCGGCCGGGGTGGGCGCGTGGTCCTTGCCGACCAGTACTTCCGGGTGGTCGGTGTCGATGACGGCGGGCTGCTTGTGCTGCATCTCCTGGCCCGCGCCGAAGTAGCCGTGCACGGTCGACCGGCTGTGGGTGCCCGCCAGCCAGGTGTTGCTGGCCCGGAACTGGAACGCGGCGATCTCGGGCTGGCCCTTGACGGCGTCAAGGGTGGCGAACAGGGTCGGGACGTCGACGCCGTTCAGGTTGGGCTTGGCGGTGAGAGTCATGACTCCTCCAGATGTGGTGCCGGCGAACCGGCGGGGATGGTTGGTGCCGCGGACGCGGCGTGATGAGCGGCCAGCACCGGGTCCCGCCACACCACCGCGGTGCCGTCCAGGACGACGGCGCCGTCCTGGTTGACGATCCGGGTGACGAGCGTGGTCACCGGCTTGTCGGCACGGGCCGCGGTGACCGCCGCCTCGGCGGTGATCACGTCGCCCGGCCGCACCGGTGCCAGGAACCGCCAGGCCACCTCCAGGAACACGCTTCCCGGGCCGGGAAGCTGCTCGGCGACGAGCGCGTTCAGCAGGCCGGAGGTGACCCCGCCCTGCACCACCAGGCCGCCGAACCGCGACCTCGCGGCCAGCTCGGCGTCGTAGTGGATCGGGTTGCGGTCACCGGTCAGCTCGGTGAACAGCTCGATGTCGTGCCGGGTGACGGTCCGGGTCCTTCTCGCGAAGGCGCCGACCGGGGGCCCCGGGGTCGGCCCTGGTGTGGGCTGGGTGCTGGTCATGACGGCAACCCTGGCCGCCGCACCTTCCTCCGGCCTTCCCCGCGCCTTCCCTGGGTGAGAACTGGCAGCCCACCCCGGCGGGTCGACGGCCGGGTTCATCTTCCCGACGCTGCCGACCTCGACCTCATCCAGGACGCCGTGGTCGCCCACGTGCGCCGCCACCAGCGTTGAGGGCCGGGTCGTTCACCCGTGCACCCCAGGCTCTCAACGGCGATTGCACGGGTGTCTAGCAAACCCGGACCATGCCAGGCCTTCACACTGTGAACCAAGTCACCTATTTTTGCGGTGGAGCAACCTTTGCGTGCGGCGGACCAGCCCGCTGGCACTAGTGCGCGCACAGATCGGAGAGGCATGGCGACCACGCCGTTCGCGTCCACCGCGGACACCGAAGCCAAGGAGCAGACCCTGGAGACCCTCGCCGAGGGGGTGTACGCGCTCACCGCCGAGGGCGACCCGAACGTCGGCGCGATCGAGGGCGAGGACTTCCTGGTCTGCTTCGAGGCGCTGGCCACCCCGACCGCCGCCAAACAGTGGCTGGCCCGGCTGCGGGAGCACACCGACAAGCCGGTCCGCTATCTGGTGCTCTCCCACTACCACGCGGTCCGGGTCCTCGGGGCGAGCGAGTTCGACGCCGACGTGATCGTCGCCCACGAGAAGACCCGGGAGCTGATCGCCGAGCGCGGCAAGCAGGACTGGGAGTCCGAGTTCGGCCGGATGCCGCGACTGTTCAAGGACCCGGACTCGATTCCCGGGCTGACCTGGCCGACGGCCACCTTCAGCGACCGGATGACCATCGACCTCGGCGGGGATCGCGGCGACCTGGTGCTGCAGCACTGCGGCCGCGGCCACACCGCCGGCGACATCGTCGCCTGGCTGCCCCGGCACAAGATCCTGTTCGCCGGTGACCTGGTGGAGGCCCAGGCAGCGCTCTACACCGGCGACGCGTTCCACCGCGACTGGTCCACCGGCACGCTGGACCGGGTCGGGGCCTTGGCCGCCGAGCACCTCATCGGCGGCCGTGGCGCGGTGGCGCACGGCGCGGAGGCGGTCAGCGCGGCAGTCGAGCAGACCCGCGGCTTCCTCAACACCATGCTCACCGAGGTCGGTGCGGTGCACCGGCGCGGCGGCACCCTGAAGGACGCCTTCCAGGCGGCACACGCCGCGCTCGCACCGCAGTTCGGGCACTGGCCGATCTTCGAGCACTGCCTGCCCTTCGACGTGGCACGGCT
>DASSKA010000175.1:0-5031 GCA_035690905.1 Nocardioidaceae bacterium
CAGGCCCGGCTGCTGGTGCTGCACTGCGCCTGGAAGCTGGACACCGTCGGGGGCCGGGGGGCCCGCAAGGAGGTCGCCGAGATCAAGGTCGCCGTGCCCGCGATGGCCCAGCAGGTCATCGACATGGCCATCCAGCTGCACGGCGCGGGCGGGCTCAGCGACGACTACCCGCTGGCCGGCGCGTGGACCGGTGCGCGGTCGTTGCGGCTGGCCGACGGCCCGGACGAGGTGCACCGCGAGGTGATCGCCCGATTGGAGCTCGCCCGCTTCCGCGAGGCCAGCCGGTGAGCCGGGTGCTGGTGACCGGCGCCGCGTCCGGTCTGGGCCTGGAGCTGGTACGACGGTTCGCCGGGCGCGGCGACGACGTGCTGGCCACCGATGCCGCGGACACCCCCGCGCTCCCGGACGAGGTGCACTTCCGGAAGCTGGACGTGCGCAGCGACGAGGACTGGGAGGCCGCACGGGACTGGGTGGAGCGGACCTGGGACGGGCTGGACGTGCTGGTCAACAACGCCGGCCTGGCCGCCGGGGGGCGGATCGACAAGACCCCGATGGCCGACTGGGAGCTGGTCACCGCGGTGAACCTGCTGGGAGCTGCGCGCGGCTGCCGGACGTTCGCGCCGATGCTCAAGGCGCAGCGGTCCGGGCACATCGTGAACGTGGCCTCGATCGCCGGTCTGGTGCACCCGCCGGGGATGGCCTGCTACAACGCCACCAAGGCGGGCGTCGTGGCGCTGTCGGAGACGCTGTACCACGAGCTCGCCCCCTACGGCGTGAGCACCTCGGTGGTGTGCCCGTCGTTCTTCCGGAGCAACCTGGCCTCCTCGTTGCGCGGCGGCGACCCGGACGTGGTGGAACGGGCCGCCGCGCTCATCGAGAACTCGGAGCTCTCCGCCGAGGACGTGGCCGGCGTGGTGCTCGAGGGCATCGATGCCGAGGACCCGGTGATCCTCACCGACGACATCGGCCGCGCGTCGTACCTCCTCAAGCACAGCGACCGCGGCGCCTACGACGACCAGATGCAGCTCAACGCACGGCGGGCCTTCGAGCGCGAGCAGGCGGGCCGATGAGCCGGGTGGAGGGTGCCGGCCCGGTCCGCGACGAGGACGCGTTCGACGTCCACGCTGCTGTTGCGTGGCTGCGTGAGCACGCGGACGTCCCGGAGGGATCGCCGCAGGTGCAGCAGTTCGCCGGAGGCGCGTCCAACCTGACCTACCTGCTGCGCTTCCCCGGGCGGGACCTGATCCTGCGCAGGCCGCCGGTGGGGGCGAAGGCCAAGAGCGCGCACGACATGTTGCGCGAGTTCACGATCCAGTCGCGGCTCGCGCCGGTGTTCTGCTACGTCGCACCGATGGTCGCGTTCTGCGGCGACGAGGCCGTGATCGGCTCGGAGTTCTACGTGATGGAGCGGCTGGACGGGATCATCCTGCGCCGCGACCTGCCGCCGGGCCTGGAGCTGTCCCGCGACGAGACGCGCCGACTGTGCGAGCGCGTGCTCGACGTGCTCGTCGAGCTGCACCAGGTGGACCCCTCTTCGGCGGAGCTCTCTGAGCTCGGCCGCGGACACGGGTACGTCGGACGGCAGGTGGCCGGCTGGTCGGACCGCTACCGGGGGGCGCGCACCGACAACGTCGGCGACTTCGAGAAGGTGATGGGCTGGCTCGACGCGCACCAGCCGGAGGACGTGGCCACCTGCGTGATCCACAACGACTTCCGGTTCGACAACGTGGTGCTCGCCCCAGGGGAGTCCGGCGACGACCCGCTGCGGGTGGTCGGCGTCCTCGACTGGGAGATGGCCACCCTCGGTGACCCGCTGATGGACCTCGGCGGGGCGATGGCCTACTGGATCCAGGCCGACGACGACCCGGAGTACCTCGCCATTCGCCGCCAGCCGACCCATCTGCCCGGGATGCTCACCCGCGCCGAGGTGGTCGACCACTACACCGACCGGATGGGGCTGAAGGTCACGCCGGAGCAGTGGCGGTTCTACGAGGTGTTCGGACTGTTCCGGCTCGCCGTGATCGCCCAGCAGATCTACTACCGCTACCACCACGGGCAGACCCACAACGAGGAGTACGCCCGCTTCCTGCCCGTCGTGCACTACCTGGAGCGCCGCTGCGCCCGGCTGGTCGAGTCGTGACCGCGCTGCTGCTGGTCCGGCACGGGCAGGCGTCCTGGGGTGCGGCGGACTACGACGTGCTCTCCACGCTCGGTGAGCGGCAGTCCCGGGTGGTCGGCAAGGCGCTCGCCGCCCGCCGGGTGCGGCCGGACGTGGTGGTGACCGGGGCGATGCGCCGGCACCGGGACACCGCTCGCGGCGCGCTCGACGCGGCCGGCTGGGACTGCGAGGTGGTCGAGGACGACGGCTGGAACGAGTTCGACCACCGGCAGATGCTGGCCCTGCATCCCTCGGGGCGACGCGGCGGCGAGGAGATGACCCGGGCAGCGTTCCAGGCGTGGTTCGAGCAGGCCACGCTGCGGTGGACCGGTGGGGAGTTCGCCGAGGAGTACGACGAGCCGTTCGACGTGTTCTGCGCCCGGGTCGAGGCGGCGCTGCGCCGTACCCTCGAACGGCTCGACGGCGGCTCCACGGCGGTCGTGTTCACCTCCGGCGGCCCGGTGTCCTGGGTGGCCACCAGCCTGCTCGGCGGCGGTGCGGACCTCTGGACCCAGCTGAACCCGGTCACCGTCAACGCCTCGGTGACCAAGATGGTGGTCGGCTCGCGGGGCTGCACGCTGGTCTCGTACAACGACCACGCGCACCTCGAGGCCGAGCCGGACCTCCTGACCTACCGCTGACCCCGTTCAGTGGTCAGTCGCGTCCCGTCGAGTGGTCACTTTGTGTCCCGGTCGGCAGCCCTTGCCGGGAAGATCCCCGTTGACCGCGGCGACCCGCGCGGAAAGGCTGGGACGAGCACGGCATGCGGCCGTGCCGGACGACCGGGAGGACAGATGAGCGGTCGAGTGGTGCACTTCGAGATCCCGTACGAGGACGGCAACCGAGCCAGGAAGTTCTACGCCGACGTGTTCGGGTGGCAGGTCAACCACATGCCCGACATGGACTACACCCTGGTCGGTACCGGCCCCACCCCAGAGCAGGGGCCGCCCAGCGAGCCGGGCTTCATCAACGGGGGGATGACCCAGCGTGGTGGGCCGGTGAGCGCGCCGATCGTCACCATCGACGTGGACGACATCGACGCGGCCCTGGAGCGGGTCGAGAAGCTCGGCGGTTCGACGGTGGTCGGCCGGCAGGTCGTGGGCGACATGGGCTTCACGGCGTACTTCCGCGACACCGAGGGCAACATCACCGGCCTGTGGCAGAGCGCCTGACGAACCGACATCGTGCCGGGAGGGAAACGGGTCGAGCCCGGGGGCGGTCTGTGCAAGGGTTCCTCACGTGACGGATGCGGTGATCGCGGAGGGCCTGATCAAGCACTACAAGGCCGTCAAGGCCCTCGACGGGCTGAGCCTGCGGGTGCCCGAGGGCAGCGTGCTCGCGGTGCTCGGTCCCAACGGCGCGGGCAAGACGACGGCGGTCAAGATCCTCACCACGCTCATCAAGCCGGACGCGGGGCGGGCCGAGGTGGCCGGCATCGACGTGTTCGCGCACCCGGGCGAGGTACGGCGGAGGATCGGCGTCTCCGGCCAGTACGCCGCCGTCGACGAGTACCTCACCGGTTTCGAGAACCTGGACATGATAGGTCGGCTGTACCACCTCGGCCGACGTCGCAGCCAGGCCCGGGCCCGCGAGCTGCTCACCCAGTTCGACCTCGACGACGCGGGCAACCGGCCGGCCAAGACCTACTCCGGCGGCATGCGCCGGCGCCTCGACCTGGCCGGGGCGCTGGTCGCGGACCCGCCGGTGCTGTTCCTCGACGAGCCGACCACCGGCCTCGATCCCCGCAGCCGCACCGACATGTGGGAGGTCATCAAGGGACTGGTGTCGCGCGGCACCTCGCTGCTGCTGACCACCCAGTACCTCGAGGAGGCCGACCTGCTCGCCGACAACATCATCGTGGTCGACCACGGCGTGGTCATCGCAGAGGGCACGGCGGACAAGCTGAAGGCGCAGGTCGGCGGCGAACGCCTGGAGATCACCGTCTCGGACGCGGCCCGGCTCGGGCAGGCCCGCGAGCTGCTCCAGCCCCTGGCGATCGGGCCGGTCACCGTCGAGCAGCACCAGCGCTCGCTGCTGGTGCCGGTCACCGGCGGGGCGGCGGTGCTCGCCGACGCGCTGCGCCGGCTGGACGCCGAGCGGATCGCCGTCGACGACGTCGGCCTGCGCCGGCCGACGCTGGACGACGTGTTCCTGATCCTGACCGGGCACACCGCTGCGGCGGAGGACGAGAGCGAGAGCCCGGAGGTGGTCGCATGACCGTTCCAGCCGTCCCCGCTCGACGGATGGGCGTCGTCGGCCCCGTCGTCGACGGACTCACCATCGCTCGCCGCAACCTGATCAAGATCAAGCGGGTGCCCGACCTGCTGGTGTTCACCACCTTGTCGCCGATCATGTTCGTGCTGCTGTTCGCCTACGTGTTCGGCGGCGCGATCGCACCCGGCGACGCGGCCGCCTACCGCGAGTTCCTGATCGCCGGGATCTTCGCGCAGACGGTGGTCTTCGGCGCAACCATCACCGGCACCGGGCTCGCCGAGGACGTCCAGAAGGGCATCGTCGACCGCTTCCGCACCTTGCCGATGTCACCGTCGGCGGTGCTCACCGGGCGGACCCTCTCCGACGTGGTCAACAACGTGCTGGTGCTGGTCGTGATGAGCGTGACCGGGTTCATCGTCGGCTGGCGGATCAACACCAGCATCGGGCAGGCGCTGCTCGGCTACCTGCTGCTGCTGGTGTTCGCGTACGCCGTCTCCTGGATCATGGCCTGGATCGGCATGCTGGTGCCCAGCCCCGAGGTGTTCAACAACGCGGCGTTCATCGTGATCTTCCCGCTCACCTTCGTCGCCAACACGTTCGTGCCGTTGAACACGCTGCCCGGCCCGCTGCAGACGTTCGCGGCGTGGAACCCGATCTCC
>DASSKA010000176.1:0-12892 GCA_035690905.1 Nocardioidaceae bacterium
TGCCACCCAGGGACCGAAGCGCCATGCTGCCGATCTCGGCAGGGACCGGCCACACGCGCTGCTCCCCGGTGTCCGGCTTCCAGCGGCGCACCGACGGCTTCTTGATGTCCACCCAGTAGAGGCTCTGCTCCTCGGCGCACCACACTGGGCCCTCGCCCAGGAGGTCGCCGGCCTCGAGGGCGACTCCGACGGTCATTGTTGCCATGCCGACATCCTCGGACATCTCGTCAGGCATCCCGGTGAAAGAGAAGGGCGAATTGGTCTAAACATCTGACCTGTAATCCCACGCCAAGCCAAGGCTTCTTCGGCACCGGTCGTGCCGACCGGTGCCGGGCTTGTCTAGGCAGGCGCCGCCGCGAGGCCGTGCAGCGCCGACCGGGCGTCGAACGTCGCCGGAACGGGCGTCAACGGGGGCCGCACGGTGCCCATCGGGATGCCGTTGCGGGCCTCGGTCAGCTGCTTCAGCAGCCCGGGCGCGAAGGAGCCGCCGGCCACGGCACGCAGCTGCTGGACCGTCGCCTCGAGCGCGCGAGCCCCGTCGACGTCCCCGGCGCGGACGCGTTCGTAGATGCCGACCACGTGCTCGGGGACGATGTTGGCCAGCACCGAGATCGCACCCTCGGCGTCCGGAAGCTGGCCCACCAGGTCCTCCTCGGTGCCGAGCAGCACCCCTTTGCCCGCTGCCCGGACCCGGGCGGAGTAGGCGAGGTCGCCCGAGGAGTTCTTGACGCCCCAGAAGGGCATCGAGCACACCAGCTCGGTCGGGACGTGCACGGCGAACATCGGGATGTGGTACGCGAGCACCGGATGCCGGGAGGTCTCGAGCACCGCCTCGAACCACGGCCGCAGGCCGTCGGCGTCCGCGGGCCGGTAGTAGTACGGCGGGAGCACCAGCACCCCGCTGAGCGGCAGGTCGTTGAGCCTCTCGAGCAACCCGAGCGTTTCCGGCAGGTTGCTCTGGGTGACCGCCGGGACGATCTCAAGGCCGAGGTCGTCGCGATCCAGCGCCTGGAGCACCTCGCACTTCTCGCCCGGCGAGACCGAGGGACCTTCCCCGTTGGTGCCGAACGGCACCACCCCGGTCACGCCGCGCTCGGCGAGCCAGGCGACGTGCCCGCGGTAGGCGTCCAGGTCCAGGGTGCGGTCCGGGTCGTCGCGGAACGGGGTGAGGTTCGCGACGTACACACCTTCAAGCATCGACAGCTCCCGACAGCGACGGACTTGACCAAGACATCAGATGATCAGCGTAATCGAGGTCGAGGTCGAGTATCGTCGGATCTCATGACGATGGACACGCCACGCAACGTGGATCTCGGGCCGTTCGAGGCGGTCCGCGACCTGCACTACGACGCACCGTTCCCGCGGATGCTGCCCGTGCGGCAGAAGTTCGAGGCGCCCCAGGTGGCCGACCTGGCCGCCGCGACGAGAGAGGCACTCGAGCCGCTGCGCGGCCGGATCTCCCGCGGCATGACGGTCGCGGTCACCGCGGGCAGCCGCGGCATCCACGACAAGCCCGAGGTGCTGAGGGCTGCCGGCGCGTGGCTGAGGTCGGTGGGCGCGGAGCCGTTCATCGTGCCGGCGATGGGCTCGCACGGCGGCGCGACCGCCGAGGGCCAGATCGAGATGCTGCGCAGCCTGGGCGTGACCGAGGAGTCCATGGGGATGCCGATCAGGGCGACCATGGACACCGTCGACCTCGGCCGGGTCGAGGACGGACCGGCCGCCCACCTGGACGTCAACGCCGCCGCCGCGGACGGGATCATCGCCGTGAACCGCGTCAAGGCGCACACCGACTTCAGCGGCGAGGTGGAGAGCGGCGTCGCGAAGATCGTGGCCATCGGGCTGGGCAAGCAGCGCGGCGCAGAGGGCATCCACCGCTACGGCCCCGCCAACCTCGGCGTCTGGATCCCGCGGGTGGCCCGCCGGATCATCGACACCGGGAAGGTGCTCGGCGGGCTGGCGATCCTCGAGAACGCCTACGACCGGGCGGCCAAGATCGCCTTCCTCGAGCCGGGTGACATCGCCGGACCGGGGGAGGCCGACCTGCTCCGCGAGGCCAAGACGCTGATGGCCCGGCTTCCCTTCGAGGAGCTCGAGGTCGCCGTCGTCGACGCGATGGGCAAGAACATCTCCGGCTCGGGGATGGACACCAACGTGATCGGCCGGATGATGATCCGCGGGTCCGCGGAGTTCGAGCGGCCGCGGATCGCGAACATCGCGGTGCTCGACGTCACCGACGCCTCGCACGGCAACGCGATCGGCGTCGGCCTCGCGGACTTCATCCCGTTCCGCATCCTGGAGAAGGTCGACCTGCGCAGCGCCTACGTCAACGCGATGACCTCCGGGCTGGGCGGGCCGCAGCGCGGCCAGATCCCGATGGCCTTCCCGACCGACCGGGACGCGATCGCGGCCGCCCTACTCACCTGCGGGCGGGCAGACCTCGAACGTGCGCGCGTGGTGCGGATGCGCAGCACCCTCGACCTCGAGCACCTGCTGGTCTCCGAGTCGCTTCGCGCGCAGGTGGAGGCCGACGACCGGCTGTCGGTCAGCGGCGACCCCGTGCCCATGGGCTTCGACGCGGACGGCGGCATCGACCCGTGGCCGTGACCGAGAACTTCGCCCGCGTCGCGGTCCTCCCGGAGCCGGGCGACAACGTCGCCATCGTGACCCGGGACCTGGAGCCGGGCACCCGCCTCCGGCGCGGGGACGTCGAGATCGTGGTGGCGCACCGGGTGCTCGAGGGGCACCGGATCGTCGTCGACCCGACTCGGGACGGCGAGGCGCTGCTGTCCTGGTCGACGCCGTTCGCCCGCGCGCACGGAGACCTCGCGCCCGGTGACTACGTCTGCACCCCGACCAGCCTCGCGGCGCTGCGCGCCCGCGGGATCGCGGACCTCCCACCGGCGCACACGGCCGTCAACGAGCCGCTGACCCCCTACCGCCTCGACGAGTCCGCGCTGCCGCTCGGTGCGCAGGTCGCCCCGGTCGCCCGGCCGGGCACCTTCCTCGGCTACGCCCGACCGCACGGGCCGGCCGGCACCCGCAACTTCGTGGTGATCATCGGCGTCACCTCGCGGAGCGCGGCGTTCGTCACCGGGCTCGCCGACCGGCTCTCCCGGACCCCGCACCCCGGCGTGGACGGGGTGGTCCCGGTGGCGCACACCGAGGCGGGCGAGGAGGAGCGGCCCAACAACGCCGGCTTCGTGCTCTCGGTGCTGGCCGGCTTCGTGGTGCACCCCAACGTCGGCGCCGTGCTGCTCGTCGACACGCCGGGGGACGCGATCAGCGCCCAGGACGTGCAGGCGTTCCTGCAGCGAAGCGGCCGGCCGGCCATCGCCGTACCGCACGCCGTCTTCAGCCGCACCGGCGCCTTCGAGGCCGACCTCGTCGCAGCCGCGCGCATCGTCGAACCGTGGCTGCCCGCCGTCGCCCAGGAGCGCACCGAGCAGCCGCTGTCCGACCTGCGGATCGCCTTGCAGTGCGGCGGCTCGGACGCGTTCTCGGGCATCACCGCCAACCCGCTGGCCGGCGGGGTGGCCGCCGAGGTGATCCGGCACGGCGGCGCCGCGGTGCTCGCCGAGACCGACGAGCTGATCGGCGCGGAGGCGTACGTCCTGGAGAACGTCGCGTCCGTCGAGGTGGCCCGCCGGTTCGTGGGCTGCGTCGAGTCGTTCAAGGAGCGGGTCGGCTGGCACGGCCACACCGCCGAGGGCAACCCGTCGGGCGGCAACGTCTATCGCGGTCTCTACAACATCGTGCTGAAGTCGGTGGGTGCCGCCCGCAAGCGGGACCGTCGGCTCCGGCTCGACCACGTGGTCGACTACGGCGAGCCGCTGCCCGGGCCCGGGTTCACGTTCATGGACAGTCCCGGCAACGACCTGGAGTCGGTCGCCGGGGAGGTGGCCTCGGGCTGCACCATGGTCTTCTTCACCACCGGCAACGGGTCGATCACCAACTTCCCGTTCGTGCCCACCCTGAAGTTCGTCACCACCTCGGCGCGGTACGAGCTGCTGCGCAACGAGATGGACGTCGACGCCGGCCGCTACCTGACCGGCACGCCGATGCCCGAGCTGATCGCGGAGACCTTCGACCAGACGGTGCGCACCGCCTCCGGGGAGCTCTCCGCGGGCGAGCGCGCCGGGCACAGCCAGGTCTCCATCTGGCGGAACTGGAAGCAGACCCGGCCGGTGCCGGTGCGCCTCGGGTTCTCCGCCGACGACCGCGACGAGGACCTGTCCGGCCTCCCGCTGAGCACGCCCGTCCGACGTACCCCTCCCTCAGGTGCCACCACCACCTTCCCGATGTACGACGTGCGTGGCCGGCGCAGCCCGGAGCGGCTCGCGCTGGTCCTCCCCACCAGCCTGTGCTCGGGACAGATCGCGGTGCGCATCGCCGACCGGCTCGCCGCGACCGACCTTTCCCACAGCGGGGTGACCCGGGCGGTGGCGCTGCCGCACACCGAGGGCTGCGGGGTCTCGAGCGGGGCGGCGGAGAACACCTACGCGCGGATGATGACCGGTTACCTCGCCCATCCCAGCGTCGGGGCGGCGGTGCTGCTCGAGCACGGCTGCGAGAAGACGCACAACGACTACTTCCGCTCTCGGCTGGAGGCGGAGGGCGTCGACCCGACCGTCTTCGGCTGGGCCAGCATCCAGCGCGACGGCGGCATCGACGCGGCGACCGCGCGGGTGCTGGCCTGGTTCGAGGAGGCGGCCGCCGGCCGGGCGGACCTGCGACGCGAGCAGAGCGACCTGGGTGACCTGACGATCGCGCTGGACGCGCGCGGTCCCCTGCCGGCGGAGACCGCGGTGGCGTTCGCGGAGCTCGGCTGCTGGGTCGTGGGCGCCGGCGGGAGCGTGCTGCTGCCGTCCGGGGGAGCGCTGCTGAGCGACGAACGGTTCCGGATGCACGCCTTCGGGTCCGCCGACGAGGTACCGGCGACCCTCGCGCACGGGCAACGACCCCGGGAGGCCGGCTGGCACGTGATGCGGATGCCGGGCAGCGACTGGACCGAGGCGGGCAGTGGCCTCGGCGCGGGCGGTGCTCAGCTGCTGCTGACCCACGTCACCGGCGGGAGTGTCTCCGGGCAGCGGCTGCTGCCCGTGCTCCAGGTCACCGCCGATCCGGTCACCGCCGACCGGTGCGGGTCGGACCTCGACGCCGTCCTGACGGGCGACTTCGGGGAGCAGACCCTGATCCTGTTGGACACGCTCGCCGCCACCGCGTCCGGCGCCCGCACCGCGCGGGCGATGCAGACCGGCAACGTCGCGTTCCAGGTGACCCGCGGGCGGCTCGGCACGTCGATGTGAGCGACCCGGTTCTGGGTTGCGCCGGCGCGGTCGACGGCGGACGGGGTGTTGACGCCTGCGGTGCCGGACCGTACGGTGCGGTCAACATGCAGAACAACTGTTCAAGAGTGTGAACGGAGCGGTGCCCCGTGTCTGTCAGCAGCGAGTCGGTCAGCGCGCTCTTCCGGGTCGAGCTGCCCGACGGTGACGTCCGGCTGGCGCGCGGCGGGCCGGCCGCCGGACCCGTGGAGCTGCTCCTCGCCGGTCTGGACGTCGACGTACTGCTGTCCGGGTCAGCGTCGCTCGCGGACGCGCTCGGGCAGCCCGGCGCCGGCCCGGTCCCGGAGGGCAGCCGGCTGCTGGCGCCCGTGCAGGGCCAGGAGGTGTGGGCGAGCGGGGTCACCTTCGAGCGCAGCCGGAAGGCCCGCAACGAGGAGGCCGGGCCGGTCGACTTCTACGACCGGGTGTACGACGCGGTGCGGCCCGAGCTGTTCTGCAAGGCCTCTCCCGGGCGGGTCCGCGGCCCGGGAGAGGAGGTCGGCATCCGGCGGGACTCCGGCTGGGACGTCCCCGAGCCGGAGCTCGGGCTGGTCGCGGACGCGACGGGACGCCTGGTCGCGCTCACCGTCGGCAACGACATGTCCAGCCGCAGCATCGAGGGTGAGAACCCGCTCTACCTGCCGCAGGCCAAGGTGTTCAGCGGCAGCTGTGCGCTCGGTCCCGCTCTGGTGCCGCTCACCGAGGTGCCGCACTTGGGCAGCCTGGTGATCGAGCTGGCCATCCACCGCGACGGCGAGGTGCTGTTCGGCGACTCCGTGCCGCTGTCGGCGATGCGGCGCCGGCCCGACGAGCTGCTGGAGTGGCTGTTCTCGGCGCTGGACTTCCCGGTGGGGGTGGTGCTGCTCACCGGGACCTCGATCGTGCCGCCGCCCGAGTTCACGCTGCGGGCCGGCGACCGGGTGGACATCTCGGTGGCCGGGGTCGGCACGCTCAGCAACCCGGTCGCCGAAGTCGGCCGGCCCATACCGACTTGTCAGGCGGGTGACCGGTCATAGGCGGTCACCCGCCTGACAGGTCGGCGTGAGCGGGAGCGGTGGACCGGTCCGCCCCAGGATTTGCGTGCGACACGCAGCTAGATGCATGCTTGTCGCATGCATTCCGAGTCATCCCGTACCACGACGGCCGCCCCGTCCGACGTACCCCGTAGCGCCGCCGAGGCGGTGATCGGCCTGCTGATGCAGGCCGGCCGCCGGCTGCGCACTCGGCACCCGGAGGACCAGGTGGAGCCGTCGTGCTTCCCGATCGCCAAGCAGCTGTTCCACGAGCCGATGCGGATCTGCGACCTCGCTGCCAAGGTGGAGCTGGACTCCTCCACGGTGAGCCGCCAGATCAAGAGCCTCGAGGACCGCGGGCTCGTCGAGCGCACCACCGACCCCGCCGACGGCCGCGCCAGCCTGGTGCAGCTCAGCGAGCAGGGGCGGCAGACCATGCACGCCGCTTTCCAGCGCCGCTTCCAGCGCATCGAGGGCGTCCTCGAGGCCTGGAGCGAGCGCGACCGCGCCGACCTGCGGCGCCTCCTGATCCGTCTCGCCGCCGACCTCCAGGCGGCCCACGACCACGAAGAATCGAGCAACAACTGATGTCCCAGCTCTCCTCGCGTCCGGCCCACCAGGCCGACCAAGAGGGATACCTGTCCCACCGGCAGATCCTGGTGGTGATGGCCGGCCTGATGGCCGGGATGTTCCTCGGCGCCCTCGACCAGTCCATCGTGGCCACCGCGCTGCCGACCATCACCAGCGAGCTCGGCGGCCTGGACAAGCTGTCCTGGGTGGTCACGGCGTACATGGTGACCGCGACCGCCGTCACCCCGCTGTGGGGCAAGATCTCCGACCTGTACGGCCGCCGGCTGATCTTCCAGGCCGCGATCGTGATCTTCCTGATCGGCTCCCTGCTGTCCGGGCTCTCGCAGAACATCAGCGAGCTGATCATCTTCCGCGCGGTGCAGGGCGTCGGCGGTGGCGGTCTGTTCGCCCTGGCGATGGCGACCATGGGCGACGTCGTGCCCCCGCGGGAGCGCGGGAAGTACGGCGGCTACTTCGGCGCCGTGTTCGGCACCTCCAGCGTCCTCGGCCCGGTGCTCGGCGGGTTCTTCGCCGACGGCCCCGGCTGGCGGTGGATCTTCTACATCAACCTGCCGATCGGCATCGCCGCGCTGGTGGTCACCTCCATCGCGCTGCGCATCCACCACGTACGGCGTCAGCACAAGATCGACTACGCCGGGGCCACCTCGATCGTGGCTGCGGTCACGTCCTTCCTGCTGTTCACCAGCTGGGCCGGCCCGGACCACGGGTGGACCTCGCCGCTGGCGCTCGGGCTGCTGGGCGCGGGCATCGTGCTGAGCGTGCTGTTCGTCGCCGTCGAGCTGCGGGCCGCCGAGCCGATCATCCCGATGGAGCTGTTCCGCAACTCGATCTTCCGGACCAGCAACGTCTTCGGCGTGATCATCGGCTTCGCGATGTTCGGCGTCATCGTGTTCATGCCGGTCTACCTGCAGGTGGTCGACGACATGAGCCCGACCATGTCCGGTCTGGCGATGCTGCCGATGGTGATCGGGATCTTCAGCATGTCGATCTCCTCGGGGATCGCGATGAGCAAGACCGGCCGCTACAAGATCTTCCCGGTGCTCGGCGCCGCGACGGTCGCCGTCGCGCTCTACCTGCTGTCGCTACTGGACGTGAACAGCCCGTACTGGCACACCGCGATCTTCATGTACCTGTTCGGCGCCGGGCTCGGCCTGACCATGCAGACCATCGTCACCGCCGTGCAGAACTCGGTGGACCGCAAGCACATGGGTTCAGCGACCAGCTCGGTGATGTTCTTCCGGCAGATGGGCGGTACCTTCGGCGCGGCCGTCTTCGGGGCCATCCTGACCAGCCGGCTGACGGTGCACATGACCGCGCTGTTCGGCGGGCAGGCGCCGTCCGGGTCCGGTGGCGGCAAGATCACCGGCAACGTGGAGGCGATCAAGCAGCTCAAGGACGTCGCGCCGGTCATCTACCACAAGGTGCTGGACGCGTTCGCGCTGTCGCTGCACGACGTGTTCCTGTCGGCGCTGCCGGTGGTGCTCGTCGCGCTGATCGTGGCGCTGTTCATCAAGGAGATCCCGCTGCGGCAGCGGCAGGCGCCCGCCGAAGGCGGGGAGGAGCAGGAGGCGGAGCTCGCCGGGCACCGGTGACACTCGGGGCGGCGGCGCTCCCGCTCCCGCAAAGTGGAACGTTCTGCACGCGGCCACGGCGTGTCGCATGCGGATGGTTCCACTCTGTGGCGCCGAGTCGCTTGAGGGGAGCCGGAGCCGGCCGCAAGAAGCGCGAAGGGCCACAACCAGTCTGGTTGTGGCCCTTCGTCGTGCGCGACCCCGACGGGACTCGAACCCGCGGCCTCCGCCGTGACAGGGCGATCCGGGGTCTGACGGCTGCTGTCGATTGGTGCTGGACGTAGACAAAACCGCAGGTCAGACGGGGTGACGGCAATCTGACGACGTTGGTCGTCGTTGGCCGCGGACGGAACTGGGACGGGACACAGACGGGACACGGCGCCTGTCCGCGAGCAGCGCGGTGCGGAGGGCGGCGTTGTACCAGAAATTGACGGCCGCCGAGATCAAGGCCTAGGGCCAGTGCCGCCTCGTAAAGCTCCGCTGCGCTGAGCGTCATGGCAGCGGTCTACGTGTTGCCAACGACACGCCGAGGAAGCGCCGAGCGCGGTGTGTGTCGACGGCACATCCTCAATGCTCAGTCGCCTCTTGCGGCCCCGTCTCGCCAACGTCATACCCCTTCATCTAGCAGGAGTGTTGCGACGTGCACGCCGAGGAGCTGATCGCTGGGCTGCGCACGACGATGGCCCACCTGCCTGCGGCCGCCCGGCTCAAGCTCACCTGGGACCAGGGCTCGGAGATGGCAGGCCACCACCAGATCGCCGAACTGTTCGCCGAGGGCGTGTTCTTCGCCCACGCCGGCAAGCCGTGGCAGCGGCCCACCCATGAGAACAGCAACGGCCTGCTCCGGCAGTACTTCCCCAAGAGCCGCGTCAAGCAACTGGTGGGCGCGATCCGCACCTTCATCAACGACTGGAACGAACGCTGCCACCCATGCATCTGGACCAAGACCGCCGAAGAGGTCGTGCACCCCACGCCACCCGTAAACCAACTTCAGACGCGTGACACTAGGTGTGATGTCCAGGGACGTTGGTCAGTCGGCTGATCGGCCGGGCCTCCGATGGCGCTGTGGGGTCGGTGGTGATTGTAGAAGTGGAGCCAGCCCGCGAGGGCTGCTCGGCGTTCGGTTTCTGAGGAGTAGAAGCGGGCGTGGGCCCAGCCGTCGGCGAGGGTGCGGTGGAACCGTTGGACCTTGCCTTTGGTTTGGGGCCGGTAGGGGCCGGGTCCACTTCGGCTTGATGGCGAGTTGGTCGCGGGTCTCGGTACAGGCGTGGGGGACCGGTAGGCCGGCCCGTTGTCTGACACCACGCGTTCGACGGTGATGCCGTGCACGGCGAAACCAGGCCACACTGTCCGGTGGAGCTGGCGATGGCTGGACTCCACTGCGTCGGTCGCGGCGAGCTAAGACACGATGCGGGGGCGCTGCAGCGGGTTCCGACTTCGCCAGATCCGAAACTCCTTTACCACAGCGGAACGACAGCCGTCCGGCAAACAGAATTTTTGCGAATTTGCGCAGAAAACTTGACAACATAATCACGCAAGACTTCCGCTCTTGCTATCGACACATGACCCGATTAACGTCATGCGTGGTAGAGGTACACAAATAAACGAACGGGGGCACAACAATTGCGTAGATACTCTTTCGTCGTTCTTCTCGTGGCTGGCGCACTCGCCTTACTCCCAAGTAGCGCAAATGCTGCTTCGTACAGAGATTTTGACATGAACTATTGCGCCACTGGAAGTCTCGTCGGCCCGGTCAACGGGACGACGACGAACGGCATAATCTATTTCAGTTGGTGCAAAGGCAGCTTGAATAACGCGGAACACATCACAATCAAGTACGACAAAAGTTCTGGCTCCAGCCTGTGGGCGACATTCGGATATCAGTGGGTCAACTCGAATGGAGGTGCCCAAACGGACAGGACGTGGGACTCAAGCGGCGACATCTACATGACTGCTGGTGATGTCGCAGGTAGGCGGTGGAACTTCTCCCCCTCCCTCAAGGCACCCGCTGGGGCAGCGTGTTTGCAGGGTCTCATGAGGGTGAACGGCAGGGTCTACCTAAGCCACGTAGACTGCCCTTGGTATTAAGTCGGGCAAGGTTGTCTGAACGAGTTACAGTCCCGTCCTAAGGTCAAGACCAAACGAGAGGCCAAGGCCACTGATCCAAGCGATGATGCGAGGGGCTCCGTGGGCGCTGCCCGCGGGCCTTCTCGCAATCCTGGCGGCAAGCATCGCAACGCCATGCGTGGCTCGGGCACTGGAGATTCGACGAGTATATGTGTGGTGCTTTCTATGCTCAGTTGGCGTCTTCCTCGCTGCTACGGTGACCCCGTCCCCGACTGCCGGAAGCTGGGCCCATGCGCCTCTCATCAACCTGCGGCTCGCATTGCCGCGGATCTACGACCTAAAGTCATTGAACGATGAGTCGGTAAACGTATTCCTATGCGTTCCATTGGGGTTCTTCGCTCTATTGCTCGCTCGCGAGAGCCGGAGACTTTGGCCGCTATTGGTCGCAATCGCGTTGCCATTTGTTGCAGAAGCAATTCAGATCCTCCCGGTACTGGATCGTATCGGATTTCAACTACCAGATGTGATCTCAAACCTCTTCGGGCTGGTCGGCGGATCAGTTCTCGCGGGAACATTGCTCACGGGGTCCTGGCTCATCCGTGGCCATCGCCCGTAGAGAGCCGGCCCGTGGAGGTCACCAGGTCGGCACGTCCAGCCAGGGATGGCCAACGGCTGTGCCGCTTACCGACCGGTGCCGACTTTGATGTCAGCGTGTCTGGCTAGAGCGGGTAGAGCCGACCTTGTGCAGGTCGGCAACGACCTGAATTGGGACGGCGAAGGCGGGGGGCGATCGGAGTGCGGCGCTGCTGGTTGTACGGGTTGACCCTGTCGGTGAAGGCCAGTGCGTCGCGCTCCACGTACGGCGTCGTGAACTCGATAGCTGCTGTGGTGCCACGTGCGGGGGTCGCTCAGGCGGTGCCCGTTGAGCCAGGTCAGCTCGACGTGGGGCTTAGGTCTCTGCTCGGGGCGTCGAGCGGCAGCACCTTTGGTTGGGCCGATCCGTGGACGAACGACGGGATGGGCCAGTGGTGGGTGGCGATCTCGCCCGCAGGGTCGGTATCGGCGACGGCGGAGAAGCCGCCAAGGGCGGTCACGCCGATGGCCCCAATAGTGATGATGACGTAGCGGCGACGGGTAGTCCTTCAGCGGAACCAGGGTGAGGAGCGCTTGGTCGGTGGCACCGAGGAACCGGATCGCGGCGAGTCGGACAGGGCCGTCGTCGAGGTCCTTGTCGAGCGAGGCCTGGGTCTCGACAGCAACGACTGCCCGCTCCCCACGCGGCAGCCGGTCGAGGAAGGCCCGGTAGCGGCGCAGGCGGCGTCCTTGGTTCAGTGCGAGATTGCTCGCCCTGACCGGACCTCCGCAACTCGGCCAGTCCGTGAGAGTTCTGGCGTCGGCCTCGACGTATCAGCCTGCAGGCGACCAGCGGCTCCGAGACTCGCCGCTTATCGAGTGAGCCAAGAGCAATGCGGGCAGTTTCTCCGGCACTGCGACAGTCAAGTCGTTGAGTTTCGCGTGACGCCGGGACGTTCGACCAGCACAACCTTCCAACGATTGCCGGCCTGAACTCGTTGTTTCCACTTGTTCACTTCTTCCGGCACGCATGCTACGAATGTCGTAGATGGGTCGCCCCTGCTGGGGCGGCCCATGACGCGTTTTCGGGGGCGTTGTTGGAAACGATTGGTGGCGACGGGGCGTGCATGGTGGGGTGAAGGTCTACCGCGGTAACCCGGCCGCGGCGCGTGCCTATGTCGAGGCCGACCACGGCCGGGTCGATGACTACTACCTGGCCGAGGGCACCGGCCTGGCCGCACGGTTCGTCGCCACCCCCGAGCGCGGTGTGGAGGCCGCCGGTGTGCTGGATGGTGACGGCTACGAGGCGTGGGTCGCCGGCCTCGACCCGGCCAGCGGTTTGCCGCGGGGGCGGCTGCGGACGGATCCGAACGCGGTGCGGTTCGTGGAGGTGGTGGTCAACGGGCCGAAGACCTGGTCGCTGGCCGCGGCCCTGGATCCGCAGATCGCCGAAGCCTATGACGCGGCGCAGGACCGCGCCGCGGAGCAGGTCATCGGCTGGCTGGCCGGCCATGCCACCACCCGGGTCGGCGCTCGGGGTGGCCAGCTGCAGGTGCCGGTGGAACGGATCGAAGCCGCGGTCGTGCGGCACTACACCTCCCGGGCCGGGGACCCACACCGGCACCTGCACCTGCAGGTCAACGCCCGGGTGTTCGCCGAAGGTGCGTGGCGGGGGCTGCACACCGTCGGGGTCCGCGACTCGATCGACGCGCTGAACGGGATCGGGCATGCCGCGGTGATGTCTGATCCG
>DASSKA010000177.1:0-8384 GCA_035690905.1 Nocardioidaceae bacterium
GTCCCGAGCCCCAGACGGGACACCTTGAGGCCGGTCCGGCCCACGAAGCGTTGTTGCATGGGGCAACGCTATCGACAGCGGAGGTACGACGGAGGTGCGCCTCGCCGCCGACGACCCGCACGTGTTGCGGCGATCCGGACCCGGATGTGCGTACCCTTTTCGAGGCCCGCCCGGCGCTCGTGGGGACAAGGAAAGAGCTCATGGACTACCTGCAGGCAGTGATCCTCGGCATCGTGGAGGGGCTCACCGAGTTCCTCCCGGTCTCCAGCACGGGTCACCTGACCATCGTCGAGAAGCTCATGGGCCTCTCCATCGACGACCCGCACGTCACCGCGTTCACCGCGGTCATCCAGATGGGGGCTATCGCCGCGGTGGTCATCTACTTCTGGCGCGACATCTGGCGCATCGCCCGGGCCTGGGTGATCGGACTGGTGAAGCCGGAGTACCGGGGCCGGTTCGACCACAGGATGGGCTGGTTCGTGATTATCGGCACCATCCCGATCGGCATCGTCGGATTGCTCGCCAAGGACTTCATCACCGGCCCGCTGCGGTCGCTGTGGGTGGTCGCCGTCGCGCTGATCCTGTGGAGCTTCGTGATGCTCGCCGCGGAGCGGTACGCCGCCCAGGACAGGAACGAGTCCCGGCTGACCGTCGTGGACGTGGTCGTGGTGGGCCTTGTGCAGTGCTTCGCGCTGATCCCGGGCGTCTCCCGGTCCGGCGCGACCATCTCCGCGGGGCTGTTCCGGGGGCTGGACCGGGTGGCGGCCACCCGCCTGTCATTCTTCCTGTCCATCCCGGCGCTCGTCGCGGCCGGGATCTTCGAGCTCAAGGACGCCTTCGGCAGCGGCATCGGAGTCGGCGAGACCGTGGTCGGCACACTGGTCAGCTTCGTGGTCGCCTACGCCTCGATCGCCTGGCTGCTGAAGTTCGTGGCTCACCACAGCATCGGCCGGTTCGTGCCCTACCGGGTGGTGCTCGGCCTGGCGCTGATCCTGGCGCTGAGCACCGGGGTGCTCACCGCCGCCTGAGCGCGGGCCCTCGGTCAGAGCCAGCCGGACTTCTTGAACAACCGCCAGAGCAGCAGGGAGAACAGCACCATCACTCCGAGGGCGTAGAAGTAGCCGAACCGCCAGTGCAGCTCCGGGATGTGCACGAAGTTCATCCCGTAGATGCCGGCCACCAACGTGCCCGCGGCGGCGATCGCCACCCAGGCCGAGATCTTCCGCATGTCCTCGTTCTGCTGGACGCTGATCCGGGCCAGGTGCGCGTCGAAGGCGGTGGACAGCAGCGAGTCCAGCGAGTCGATCTGCTCCGCGACCCGGACCACGTGGTCGGCGACGTCCCGGAAGAACGGGCCTGCCTCGGGGCTGATCCCCGGGACGGACCCGGCGATCGCGAACCGCTCCATCGGCCCACGCAGCGGGTTCACCGCGCGTCGTACCTCCGCGAGCTCGCGCTTGAGGATGTAGATCCGCTGCTCGTCCTGGGTGCGGTCGGGGGAGAACACCGAGGTCTCCACCTCGTCGACGTCCACCTCCAGCGAGGCGGCGACCGAGGTGTACCCGTCGACCACGCTGTCGCAGATCGCGTAGACGACGGCCGAGGGGCCGTGGCCGAGCACGGCGGTGCTGCGCTCCAGGTCGAGCCGGGCGCTGTGCAGCTCGGCGCCCTTGCCGTGCCGGACGCTGACCACGAAGTCGCTCCCCACGAACAGCGCGATCTCACCGGTCTCCACGGCGTCGTCCTCGTCGACGTACCAGAGGGTCTTCAGGACCAGGAACAGGTTGTCGTCGTACCTCTCCAGCTTCGGGCGCTGATGGGCGTTCACCGCGTCCTCGACGGCGAGCGGGTGCAGCGAGAACGCCTTGGACACCCGGTCCATCTCGGTCTCGGAGGGCTCGTGCAGCCCGACCCAGACAAAGTCCCCGTTTCCCTGGCGGGCTGCGAGCACGGCGTCCAGGTCGTCCTTGCCGACGTCGAGGGACACCCGGACCCCGTCGCGGTACAAGGCGCTGTCAACGATCATGCGGCTCAGGGTACGTGTCCTACCCTCGGACCCATGGCAACGGTGATCCTGGCCCGACACGGACGCAGCACCGCCAACGTGAGCGGGACGCTTGCCGGCCGGACCAAGGGCGTGCACCTCGACGACGGCGGACGAGAGCAGGCTCGCGCGCTGGCCGAGCGGCTGGCCATCCTGCCGCTCGCCGCGATCGTGTCCAGCCCGCTGGAGCGCTGCCGGGAGACCGCCCGCGAGATCGCTCGTGCCCGCGCCGACGGCGCCCGGGTGCTGACCGACCGGGCGCTCCTGGAGTGCGACTACGGGTCGTGGACCGGTCGGCCGCTCAAGGACCTTGCCAAGCAGCCGCTGTGGAAGACCGTGCAGACCCACCCGTCCGCGGCCGCCTTCCCAGAGGGCGAGTCGATGGCGCACATGATGGCGCGCAGCGTGGAGGCGGTACGACGCTGGGACGCCCGTGTCGAGGAGGAGCAGGGCGTCGACGCCGTCTGGGTCGCGGTCAGCCACGGGGACGTGATCAAGTCCGTGCTCGCCGACGCCCTGGGCATGCACCTCGACCAGTTCCAGCGGATCGTCGTGGACCCGGCGTCGCTGTCGGTGATCCGGTACACCCCGATGCGCCCGTTCGTGGTCTCCACCAACTCCTCCCAGGGCGACCTCGGCTTCCTGCGGCCCCCGAAGCGGCGGCGCCGGCGAGCCAGCAGCGACGCGCCCGTCGGCGGGGGCGCCGGCCCGGGCGGGTCACCCAGCACGGCGCGGCGCGGGACCGCATAGGCTCGGAGGATGGCACCCGTCGTCCACAGCTTCGACCCCCCCGAACGCTTCGTCGCCGGCACCGTGGGCCCGCCCGGCCAGCGGACCTTCTTCCTGCAGGCGCGTAGCGGTGCCCGAGTGACCAGCGTCGCCCTGGAGAAGCAGCAGGTCGCGGTGCTTGCCGAGCGGATCGAGGAGCTGCTCGACGAGGTGATGCGCAGCACCGGCGGGGCCTCCTCGGTTCCCGCGGTCACCCCGGTCGCGCTCACCGACGCCGAGCCGCTCGAGCAGCCGATCGTCGAGGAGTTCCGGGCCGGCACCATGACGCTGTCTTGGGACGCCGAGGCCGAACGAGTGGTGGTCGAGGTCTTCCCCTACAACGAGGAGGCCGTCGCCGCACCCGGTGAGCCTGAGGAGGAGATCGTGGAGCCGGAGCCGGACGAGATCCTCCTCGTGCGGCTCCCGGCGGCGCTCGCCCGGGCGTTCAGCCAGCGGGCCCAGTCGGTGGTCGCCGCCGGCCGCCAGCCCTGCCCGTTCTGTGGTGGGCCGATGGACCCCGCCGGGCATCTGTGCCCCCGAGCCAACGGCTTCCGCCGATCGCCATGACGGGGGACGCGCGCCAGACGGCGGCGGTGGGGGAGGCCGAGGTGCTCAGCCGCGGTGAGCTCGAGCTCACCGGCCGGGTGCTGCCCGCGTCCAACCTGACCTTCTACGGCCGGGTCCGTCTGGCGGGGTCGTCGGTCCGCTGCGTCTACAAACCGGTCCGCGGCGAGCGGCCGCTGTGGGACTTCCCCGACGGCACGCTGGCCGGCCGTGAGGTGGCGGCCTACCTGGTCTCCGAGGCGCTGGGCTGGTCCGTCGTACCCCTGACCCTGCTGCGGGAGGGTCCGGCCGGACCCGGCATGGTGCAGGCCTGGCGGCAGCCCGACCCGTCCCAGTCGCCGGTCGACATCGTGCCAGTGGGCGGCGTCCGCCCGGGCTACCGGCACGTGCTCGACGCCGTGGACGGCGACGACCGGCCGGTCTCCCTCGTGCACGAGGACAGCACCCCGCTGCGCCGCATGGCGGTCCTCGACGTGGTGATCAACAATGCCGACCGCAAGGGCGGGCACGTGCTGGCTATGCGCGACGGGCACCGGCACGGCGTGGACCACGGGGTGTGCTTCCACACCGAGGACAAGTTGCGCACGGTGCTGTGGGGGTGGGCCGACGAGCGGGTGCATCCCGACGACGTCGCCGACCTGGCGACGTTGGCGGCAACGCTCGAGGAGCCCGCCAGCGCGCTGAAGCTCCGCCTCGGTGAGCTCCTGCTGGCGGAAGAGGTGGAAGCGACGCTGCAGCGCTGCCGCGACCTGCTCGACGCACTGCGCATGCCGGTGCCCGACGGCCGCTGGCCCGCGATCCCGTGGCCGGCGTTCTGAGCGGGGTTCGTTAGGCTGCCCACATGCGTGCGTGGTCGAGCCCCGAGGTGCCGATGCTCGAGGGCTTCGGTCCGGCGCCGGTGGTGAGCATCTACGACAGCGCGTCGCGGTCGCTCGTCCCGCTCCGCCCAGAGGGGGACGCACGCTTGTACGTCTGCGGGATCACACCGTACGACGCGACGCACATCGGCCACGCCGCGACGTACGTCGCCTTCGACCTGCTGCAGCGGGCCTGGCGCGACGCCGGCCACCCGGTGCGCTACGTCCAGAACGTCACCGACGTCGACGACCCGCTGCTGGAACGGGCCAGCGCCACCGGCGAGGACTGGCGGGAGCTGGCCGACCGGGAGACCGAGCTGTTCCGCGAGGACATGGCGGCGCTGAGGGTGCTCGCCCCCGACGAGTACATCGGTGCGGTGGAGGCGATCCCGCTCGTGGTGGAGCTCGTGGAGCAGCTGCGCGAGAAGGGCTACGTCTACGAGGTCGAGCACGACCTGTACTTCTCCGTGCACTCCGACGATCGTTTCGGCGCGGTCTCCGGCCTGTCGGAGGCCGAGATGCTGCAGATCCTGCCCGAGCGGGGCGGCGACCCGGAGCGGCCCGGCAAGAAGGACCCGGTGGACTGTCTGCTCTGGCAGGCGGAGCGCCCGGGGGAACCGGCCTGGGACAGCATCCTGGGGCGCGGCCGTCCCGGCTGGCACGTCGAGTGCGCCGCGATCGCGCTGCGCTACCTGGGCGAGAACTTCGACGTGCAGGGCGGCGGCAGCGACCTGGTCTTCCCGCACCACGAGATGAGCGCGTCGGAGGCGCAGGCCGCGTTCGACGGGCTCACCTTCGCGCGCACCTACGTGCACACCGGGATGGTGGGCTACCAGGGCGAGAAGATGTCGAAGTCCAAGGGCAACCTGGTGCTGGTCTCCCAGCTCAGGGAGGCCGGCGTGGACCCGATGGTCGTGCGGGTGGCGCTGCTCGGCCACCACTACCGCGACGACTGGGAGTGGACCGACCGGGACCTGCAGCGCGCCGAGCGCAGGCTGGCCACGTGGCGGAAGGCGCTGAGCGACACCTCCAAGCACCAGGCCGAGCACCTGGTGCGGGTGATCCGCCGGTGCCTGGCCGACGACCTGGACGCCCCCGCCGCGCTGGACGCGCTCGACGCCTGGGCGGCCGGCTGGCACCGGGGCGACGGGGGCGGAGCCTCGGTCACCCGCGCGCTTGTCGACGCCCGACTCGGTGTCGAGCTCCAGCCCGGGTCCTAGTCCTCGTCGGACTCCCGGCGCTTGAGGTAGCGCTCGAACTCGCGGGCGATCGCCTCCCCGCTCGCCTCCGGCAGGTCCGCGGTGTCGCGGGTCTCCTCGAGCGCCCGCACGTAGTCGCCGATCTCCTCGTCCTCCTCGGCGAGCTCGTCGACGCCGCGCTCCCAGGCCTTGGCCTCCTCCGGAAGGTCCGCCAGCGGGATGCTGAGGTCGAGGAGGTCCTCGAGCTGGCCGAGCAGCGCGAGGGTCGCCTTGGGGCACGGCGGCTGGGCCACGTAGTGCGGCACGGCGGCCCAGAAGGACACCGACGGGAGGTCGGCCCGCGCGCACGAGTCACCGAAGACCCCGACGATGCCGGTGGGACCCTCGTAGTTGGACTGCTCCAGCTTCATCCGGTCGGCGTGCTCCGGTTCGGTCGCGGTGCCGGTGACCGGGATCGGCCGGGTGTGCGGGGTGTCGGCCAGCAGCGCGCCGAGCGTGACCACCAGGCTCGCGCCGAGCTCCTGCGAGGCGGCGATCAGCTCGGCGCAGAACTGCCGCCAGCGCATGTTCGGCTCGATGCCGCGCAGCAGGATCACGTCCCGGTCCGCGCCCGGCGGGGATGCGATGGAGATCTGCGTCGACGGCCAGGTGATCCGGCGCATGCCGGCCGGGTCGGTGCCGACCACGGGGCGGTTCATCTGGAAGTCGTAGAAGTCCTCGGGGTCGATGGCGGCCACCACCCGCGCGTCCCAGACCCGGATCAGGTGGTCGAGCACCGACGACGCCGCATCCGCGGCGTCGTTCCAGCCCTCGAACGCGGCGATCAGCACGGGCGATCTGAGCTCTGGGACTTCCTCGATCTCGATCACGCCTCCAAGCCTAGACCGGACCAGCAGCCGGCACCGGAGGTCCGGGAGGCGCGGGCCGATGCGGTCATAGGATGAGACACCGTTCCGCCATCCGGGACGCACCGAGGCCGCGTCTCCGGCGCGCCTAGGCTCGTTGGCTGCGACACCGACCAGACAGGAAGCCCCTTGGCAGAGCCGCCCGTCCGCCCCGACCTCACCGAGGAGCTGCGGGCAGCCCTGCGCGAACGGATCCTGGTCCTGGACGGTGCGACCGGGACGATGATCCAGCGGCACGGGCTGGAGGAGGCCGACTACCGCGGGGACCGCTTCGCGGACTGGCGCCAAGACCTCCGCGGCAACGCCGACGTGCTGAACCTGACCCGTCCGGACGTGGTCCGCGCCATCCACCACGAGTACCTCGCCGCCGGCGCGGACGTGGTCGAGACCAACACGTTCAACGCCCAGGCCATCTCGCAGGCCGACTACGGACTGCAGGACCTCGCCTACGAGATGAACCTGGAGGCCGCCCGGCTGGCTCGCGCGGAGTGCGACGCGATGACCGCCAGCACCCCGGACCGGCCGCGCTACGTTGCCGGGTCGATGGGGCCCACCAACACCACCGCCTCCATCTCCCCGGACGTCAACGACCCGGGAGCCCGCAACATCAGCTTCGACGCGCTGGTGTCCGCCTACCAGGAGCAGGCCAGCGGCCTCGTCGACGGCGGTGCGGACCTGCTGCTGGTGGAGACGATCTTCGACACCCTCAACGCGAAGGCAGCGATCTTCGCGCTGGAGACGCTCTTCGAGCAGCGCGGTCGCCGCTGGCCGGTGGTCATCTCCGGGACGATCACCGATGCCTCCGGCCGCACACTGTCCGGACAGGTCACCGAGGCTTTCTGGCACTCGGTCCGGCACGCCCGACCGCTCGCGGTCGGTCTCAACTGCGCGCTCGGAGCCAAGCAGATGCGGCCCTACCTGGCCGAGCTGGCCAGGATCGCCGACTGCTTCGTGTCCTGCTACCCGAACGCCGGGCTGCCCAACGCGTTCGGCGAGTACGACGAGGCGCCGGAGGAGACCGGAAGTGTGCTGCAGGAGTTCGCGGACAGCGGTCTGGTCAATCTGGTCGGCGGCTGCTGCGGCACCACCCCCGAGCACACCCGGGAGATCGCCCGCGGGGTCGAGGGCCGCAGCCCGAGAGTCCCGGCCACCGTGCAGCCGGCGTGCCGCCTCGCCGGCCTCGAGCCACTGACCATCACCGAGGACTCCCTGTTCGTCAACGTGGGGGAACGCACCAACATCACCGGTTCGGCCCGGTTCCGCAAGTTGATCAAGACCGGCGACTACCCGACCGCGCTGTCGGTAGCCCGCCAGCAGGTGGAGGCGGGCGCCCAGGTCATCGACGTGAACATGGACGAGGGCATGATCGACGGCGTCGAGGCCATGGACCGGTTCATGAAGCTGATCGCCTCCGAACCCGACATCTGCCGGGTGCCGGCCATGATCGACTCCTCGAAGTGGGAGGTGATCGAGGCCGGCTTGAAGTGCGTGCAGGGCAAGCCCGTCGTCAACTCCATCTCGCTGAAGGAGGGGGAGGACAGCTTCGTCGAGCAGGCCCGGCTGTGCCGCAAGTACGGCGCGGCGGTGGTCGTGATGGCCTTCGACGAGGACGGCCAGGCCGACTCGGTCGCACGTCGTACCGCCGTCTGCGAACGCGCCTACCGGATCCTCACCGAGCAGGTCGGGATGGACCCCTCCGACATCGTCTTCGACCCCAACATCTTCGCGATCGGCACCGGGATCGAGGAGCACGCGGCCTACGGCACCGACTACATCGAGGCGACCCGGTGGGTCAAGCAGAACCTGCCCGGGGTGCTCGTCTCGGGAGGGGTGTCGAACGTCTCGTTCTCCTTCCGCGGCAACAACCCGGTCCGCGAGGCGATCCACGCGGTGTTCCTGTTCCACGCGGTGGGGGCCGGCATGGACATGGGCATCGTGAACGCCGGTGCGCTCGTTCCCTACGACCAGATCGACCCGGAGCTGCGTGAGCGCATCGAGGACGTGGTGCTCAACCGCCGCCCCGACGCGACCGAGCGGCTGCTCGAGA
>DASSKA010000178.1:0-2227 GCA_035690905.1 Nocardioidaceae bacterium
GGGCGTCGCGGTCACCGAAGGAGCCAGTACTACTACCGAAGGGGAACCACGCGGTGCCCACCATCCAGCAGTTGGTCCGCAAGGGCCGCCAGGACAAGGTGTCGAAGAACAAGACGCCCGCTCTGAAGGGCTCGCCGCAGCGACGCGGCGTGTGCACGCGTGTCTACACCACCACCCCCAAGAAGCCGAACTCCGCGCTGCGGAAGGTCGCCCGCGTGCGGCTCTCCAGCGGCATCGAGGTGACCGCCTACATCCCGGGCGTGGGGCACAACCTGCAGGAGCACTCGATCGTGCTGGTCCGCGGCGGTCGGGTCAAGGACCTCCCCGGGGTGCGCTACAAGATCATCCGCGGCTCCCTGGACACCCAGGGCGTGAAGAACCGCAAGCAGGCGCGCAGCCGCTACGGCGCGAAGAAGGAGAAGAGCTGATGCCGCGCAAGGGTCCGGCCCCGAAGCGCCCGGTCGACGTCGACCCGGTGTTCGGCAGCCCCATCGTCACCCAGCTGGTCAGCAAGGTGCTCCAGGACGGCAAGAAGCAGGTCGCCCAGCGCATCGTGTACGGCGCTCTCGAGGGCTGCCGCGACAAGACCGGCACCGACCCCGTGGTCACCCTCAAGCGTGCGCTGGACAACGTCAAGCCCACCCTCGAGGTCCGCAGCCGACGGGTCGGTGGCGCCACCTACCAGGTGCCCGTCGAGGTGAAGGCCGGCCGGTCCACCACCCTGGCCCTGCGCTGGCTGGTCAGCTACGCGCAGGCCCGCCGGGAGAAGACCATGGCCGAGCGGCTGATGAACGAGATCCTGGACGCCTCCAACGGCCTCGGTGCCGCCGTGAAGCGGCGTGAGGACACCCACAAGATGGCCGAGTCGAACAAGGCCTTCGCCCACTACCGCTGGTGACCCCCGGCGGTACGCCGGAACAAGCCCGCGTGCCCAGGTTGTTTCAGACCTTTGGCCGCGTACGACGTACCGCAGGCTGCCGCCAGTAGGCACAGACCCACGCACACGCGAAACACACCGAGGAAACGAAGCAGTGGCTGTCGACATCACGACCGACCTGAACAAGGTCCGCAACATCGGCATCATGGCGCACATCGACGCCGGGAAGACCACCACGACCGAGCGGATCCTGTTCTACACCGGCATCACCTACAAGATCGGTGAGGTCCACGAGGGCGCCGCGGTGATGGACTGGATGGAGCAGGAGCAGGAACGCGGCATCACCATCACCTCCGCGGCCACCACCTGCTGGTGGAAGGACCGCCAGATCAACATCATCGACACGCCGGGGCACGTCGACTTCACCGCCGAGGTGGAGCGCTCTCTGCGCGTGCTCGACGGGGCGATCGCGGTCTTCGACGGGGTCGCCGGCGTGGAGCCGCAGAGCATGACCGTGTGGCGGCAGGCCAACAAGTACCGCGTGCCGCGGATGTGCTTCGTGAACAAGCTCGACCGCACCGGTGCGGACTTCTTCCGCTGCGTGGACATGATCGTCGAGCGGCTCAACTCCACGCCGCTCGTGCTGCAGATCCCCATCGGCAGCGAAGCGGACTTCATCGGCGTCGTCGACCTGGTCGGCATGCGCGCGCTCACCTGGCGCGGTGAGACCAAGATGGGCGAGGACTACGAGGTCGAGGAGATCCCCGCCGCGATGGCCGAGCAGGCCGCGGAGTGGCGCGAGAAGCTGCTCGAGACGCTGGCCGAGGCCGACGACGACGTCATGGAGATGTACCTCGAGGGCCAGGAGCCCACGGTGGAGCAGCTCGACGCCGCGATCCGCCGGGCCACCATCGCCGACAAGCTCACCCCGGTGCTGTGCGGCACCGCGTTCAAGAACAAGGGCGTGCAGCCGCTGCTCGACGCCGTGGTGAAGTACCTGCCCTCCCCGCTGGACGTCGAGGGCATCGAGGGGCACAGCGTCAAGGACGAGTCGGAGAAGATCGTTCGCAAGCCCAGCGAGGACGAGCCGTTCTCCGCGCTGGCCTACAAGATCGCCGCCGACCCGCACCTGGGCAAGCTGACCTACATCCGGGTCTACTCCGGACGGATCGAGGCGGGCGCCACGGTGTGGAACCCGACCAAGTCCAAGAAGGAGCGGATCGGCAAGATCTACCAGATGCACTCCAACAAGCGTGAGGAGATCGCATCGGTGGGCGCCGGCCAGATCGTCGCGGTGATGGGTCTGAAGGACACCACCACCGGCGAGACGCTGTGCGTGCAGAGCGACCC
>DASSKA010000179.1:0-30797 GCA_035690905.1 Nocardioidaceae bacterium
CCTGCCTGATGGGCGCCCGGCGGATGGCCGAGCTGTTCGAGCGCTACGGCACGGACACCGTCGAGGCCTGCTTCGACGCCATCCTCGAGGCGACGACCGCGACCTTCCGCAGGGAGATCCTCGCCAAGATCCCGGTCGGCAACTACGTGTGGGAGGACTATGCAGAGCACGACGGCGTGGAGAAGCCGAAACTGCACACCCAGCGGATCACGCTGACCCGCACCGCCGCCGACGACCCCGGTGGCGAGCGGCTGGTCCTGGACTTCCACGGCACCGCCCCGCAGGCCAAGGGGCCGATCAACCACTGCGGTGACTACGCCGACGGCAACTTCCTCAAGAAGTGGCTGGCGCCGATCCTGCGCAACCTCGCCGACAGTCCGGAGCGGATGGCCGAGCTGGACGTCAACGAGGGCGTGGTGCCGCTCATCGAGATGCGCTTCCCGCCGAAGGGCACCCTGCTCACCCCCGAGTTCCCGGCACCCACCAACGCCCGCACGTTTGTGATCCTGCGGCTGCTCGGCGTGCTCGCGGGCGTGCTGGCCAAGGCGGTTGACGGGCGGATGCCCGCCGACCAGGAGACGATCCGCTACACCGGCGTCTACGGCACCGACCGGGACGGCGCGCCGTACCTCATGCGCGAGGTTCTCGGCGGCGGCTCGGGCGGGCGCTACTACGCCGACGGCGAGGACACCATCCACGTGGTCCCCGACTCACGCAACCTGCCCACCGAGTTCTCCGAGTCCCGCTTCCCGTTCGTCGTCGAGCGGCTCGGGCTGGCCGTGGACAGCGGAGGAGCGGGCCGTCACCGCGGCGGCCTCGGCTACGAGAAGCACATCCGGATGCTGAAGGAGGCACACTTCATGTCGATCGCGGACCGGTCGATCCTGTCCTGCTGGGGAGTCCGTGGCGGCAAGGCCGGCCGGCCGTTCCAGGTGACCATCGACCCCGGCGGCCCGAACGAGCGCGAGGTCGACGCGCTCGCCGACTCCGAGCCGGTGCGCGCCGGTGAGGTGATCCGGATCCGCACCACCGGCGGCGGTGGCTGGGGCGACCCGCTGGAGCGGCCGTACGACGAGGTCGCGCGCGACGTGCTCTGGGGGAAGGTGTCCGTGGCCGGTGCGCGCTCTGACTACGGCGTCGTGGTGACGGGGACGGCCGACGCCCCGGTGGTGGACGAGCCGGCCAGCGACCGCCTGCGCGAGCGGATGCGTTCCGAGCGCGGCGAGCAGCCGTTCTTCGACCGGGGTCCCGGCTACGCCCGGTTGGCCGCCGGCGCCACCGCTGCCGACGTGGACTGGGTGGGCCGATGAACGGGGCGAGGCCGCTCACCGTCGTCACCGGCGGGACCCGGGGGATCGGTGCCGCGACCGCCGTGCGGCTGGCCCGTGACGGGCACGACCTCGTTCTGGGGTACCTCGCCGACAAGGACGCGGCCGAGCACACCGCGGACCTGGTCCGGGCGGCCGGCGCGCGCTGTCGCGTGGTGGCCGCCGACGTGACCGACCCCGGGGCCGTCGACCAGCTCTTCGACGAAGCCGCCGAGCAGGGCACGGTGACCGGTCTGGTGAACAACGCCGGGGCGACGCTGCACATCGGCGACCTCGCGGACACCCCGGTCGAGGTGATCCGCCGGGTGATCGACCTGAACCTGACCGGCGCGGTGCTGTGCGCCCGGCGTGCGGTGCTGGCGATGGGCCTCTCGCACGGCGGCCACGGAGGCGTGATCGTGAACGTGTCCTCGGGTGCGGCCACCCTCGGCTCGGCGCACGAGTACGTGCACTACGCCGCTGCGAAGGCAGGCGTCGACACGCTCACCCTCGGGCTCGCTCAGGAGGTCGCCGCGGACGGCGTGCGCGTCAACGGTGTCGCGCCCGGACTGGTCCGCACCGACATCCACGCCGCCGCCGGGGACGCGGACCGCCTCGAACGGGTCGGCGCGGGCGTGCCGCTCGGCCGACCGGGCGAGCCCGAGGAGGTGGCCGCGGCCATCTCCTGGCTGCTCGGCGACGAGTGCGCCTACGTGACCGGGGCGACGCTGCGCGTGGCAGGTGGCCGATGAGAAGGCGGAGCCGATGAGGGTGCTGCTGGCGCTGGGCGGGAACGCGATGACCGCCCCCGACGGGAGCGCACGTCCGGAGGACCAGATCGCGGCGGCAAAGCTCGCGATGGCCTCGGTCGCCGACCTGGTGACGCACGACGTGGAGGTGGTGGTCACCCACGGCAACGGGCCGCAGGTGGGCAACCTGCTGGTCAAGAACGAGCTGGCGGCGTCCGTCGTACCTCCCGTGCCGCTGGACTGGTGCGGGGCGCAGACCCAGGCGACGCTCGGGTTCGTGCTGATGAACGCGCTGGAGGAGTCGCTGGCCCGGCGCGGCGCGACCCGGCGGACCGCGACCGTGGTCACGCGCACCCTGGTCGACGCCTCCGACCCCGGGTTCGAGCGGCCCACCAAGCCGATCGGGCGGTACCTGTCCAAGGACGACGCGCAGGTGCTCGTCGAGCACGGCGAGACCTGGGAGGACAGAGGCTCGAAGGGTTGGCGACGCGTGGTGGCCTCACCGGAGCCGCTGGAGATCCTGGACGCGCCGGCCGTGTGTGCGCTCGTCGAGGCCGGCTTCGTCGTGGTCGCCAACGGCGGAGGCGGGATCCCGGTCGTCCGGGAAGGCGGCGCCCTGCGCGGTGTGGAGGCGGTCATCGACAAGGACCTCGGCGCGGCGGTGCTGGCACGTACCGTCGCCGCGGACGTGCTGGTGATCGCCACCGACGTGCCGAACGCGGTGCTCCGCTACGGGACCCCCGAGGAGGAGCCGCTCGGCAAGGCGACGGTCCGACAGATGCGCGAGTACGCCGCGCAGGGCCACTTCGGCAGCGGGTCGATGGGCCCGAAGGTCGACGCTGCGTGCCGGTTCGTCGAGCAGGGCGGACGGTACGCCGTGATCGGCAGCCTGCAACAGATCCAGGACGCCGTCGCCGGTTCGGCCGGCACGGTCGTCGTACCCGATGAGAAACCATGAAGGAGAACCGATGCCAGAGCCGATCGAGGTGCGGAAGATCCCGCTGCTGCACGTGTCCGACGCCAGCGGGCTCGCGGAGCTGATCGACAAGGGGGTCATCGACGCGGACCGGGTGATCGCCGTGGTCGGGAAGACCGAGGGCAACGGCGGCGTGAACGACTACACCCGGATCATCGCCGACCGCGCCTTCCGGGAGGTGCTTGTCGACAAGGGCTCCCGGTCGCCGCAGGACGTCGCCCAGGTGCCGATCGTGTGGTCCGGCGGCACCGACGGGGTGATCAGCCCGCACGCGACGGTGTTCGCCACCGTGCCCGCGGACCAGGCCGAGTCCACCGACGAGCCGCGGCTGACGGTCGGGTTCGCGATGAGCGACACGCTGCTGCCGGAGGACATCGGCCGGGTGGCCATGGTCGAGAAGGTCGCCGCCGCGGTGAAGGACGCGATGCAGCGGGCCGGGATCACCGACGTCGCCGACGTGCACTACGTGCAGACCAAGACCCCGCTGCTGACCATCCACACCATCCGGGACGCCAAGAGCCGCGGCAAGACGGTGTGGACCGAGCACACCCACGAGTCGATGGACCTGTCGAACGGGTGCACCGCCCTGGGGATCGCCTACGCGCTCGGCGAGATCGACAAGCCGACCGACGAGGACGTCATGCACGACCGGTCGCTGTACTCCTCGGTCGCCTCCTGCTCCAGCGGCGTCGAGCTCGACCGGGCCCAGGTGGTGGTGGTCGGCAACGCGCGCGGCGTCGGTGGGCGCTACCGGATCGGCCACTCGGTGATGCGCGACGCCCTGGACCAGGACGGGATCTGGGCGGCCATCCGGGACGCGGGCCTGGAGCTTCCCGAGCGTCCGCACCCCGCCGACCTGGGCGGCCGGCTGGTGAACGTGTTCCTCAAGTGCGAGACGAGCCAGGACGGCACGGTGCACGGGCGGCGCAACGCCATGCTTGACGACTCCGACGTGCACTGGCACCGGCAGATCAAGGCCTGCGTCGGCGGGGTCACCGCCGCGGTCACCGGCGACCCGGCGGTGTTCGTGTCGGTGTCGGCGGCGCACCAGGGTCCGGATGGCGGCGGCCCGGTGGCCGCGATCGTGGACCTCGGCCCGGAGCCGTCCGGCTACGTGCCGCCGGCATCCTGACCGGGAGGGCTGCCTGAGGAGGCACCTCACACGAGAAACCGGAACATCACCCGGTTCACACGCCGTGTGAGGTTCCGGTTTCTCATGTGCACATGAGAAAACTTCGCCGGCCAGACACCGCGGCTGAGCTCTCAGAGGGCGCGGATGCCCCAGGAGCTGGAGTGCTCGTCGCCCTCGCTGCCGTGCGGGGCGAGCAGCACCAGGTCCTCGCCGGTCGCGAACGCGTTCGGCGGTGCGGTCATCGGCTCGACGGCCAGCGCCCGGCGCGGGTCCTCGGGCAGGTCGTCGCCGGTGTAAACCTGGGCCCACCGGTGCGCCGCGTCCATCCAGAGCGCCAGGGTGCGGTCCTGCTTCGGGTTGTGCAGCCGCACCTCGGCCACCCCCTGCTCGTCGCGCGCCAGGTTGGTGAAGGGGGTGTCCAGCGTGTGGCCGCGCAGCGGCCGGGCGACCCGGAAGTCGGCGTCGGTGTCGGCGACGTCTCTGCGCCCGCACGGGATCTTGCGTTCGTCGACCTCGACCACGGTGTCGGCCGGGAGGGTCAGCTCCCAGCCGTCCACCCCGCCGTCGCCGGCGCAGAGGTAGGGGTGCGCACCCTGGGCGTACGGCGCGCGGGCGGCGCCGAGATTGGTGGCGGTGACGGTCACCGTCAGCCCGTCCGCGGAAAGGTCGTAGAGCGCGTGCAGGTCCACCGTCCACGGGTAGCCCGGCTGCGCCATCAGCCGGTGCACCAGCGACACCGAGTGGCGCGTCTGCTCCTCCAGCGTCCACGGCGCCCACCGGGTCAGGCCGTGCATGGCGTTGCCGCGGGCCACCTCCGTGATCGGCAGCTGGAGGTCCTGGCCGTCGAAGGTGTACTTGCCGTCGCGGACCCGGTTCGGCCACGGCAGCAGCAGCTGCCCCCGGCCGGCGACCGCGCGACGGTCCTCGGGATACCCCAGCACGATCGGCACCCCGTCGTACTCCAGCAGCCGGAGGCCGGCCCCGCACTCGGTGACCACCGCGCGGTAGCCACCACCGCTGATGTCGTACTGCTCCCCGCTGGGCGCGACCACGCATCCACCTCTCGTCTCGTCGTGGCTCCACCCTGCCACGAAAAGGCGGTGCGGGTGCCTGGGCCCCCGACCTACGCTCGGCAGGTGAGCATCGAGCTGCGGGGCCTCTCCCGTGAGGACATCCCCGCCTGGAACCGGCTGCTGGCCGCGGCCGAGACAGTCGACGACACCGGCGAGCACTACAACGAGGACGACCTCGAGGAGGAGCTGGCCAACCCCGACCTGGAGATCGGCAAGGACGTGGTCGGCGCTTTCGACTCCGACGAGCTGGTCGGCTACTTCCTGGTCTACGCCCGGTCCGGGGCCGCCGACTTCGCCAAGATCCACGTTCACGGCACGGTTCGACCCGAGCGCCGCGGGCAGGGGATCGGCACGGTTCTCGTCGGCCGCATGCTCGCACGGGCCGGCGAGGCGCACGCCGAGAAGCACCCGCACCTGCCCGCCAAGGTCACCACGAGCGGGCGCAGCGACAACACCGGACAGGCCGAGCTGCTCGCCGGCTTCGGGCTGCTGCCGGAGCGCTGGAGCTTCTGCATGCGCGCGGACCTCACCGGCGTGGACGGAGGCGTGCCGGTCCTGCCGGACGGGCTGCTGCTGCGGAGGTACGACGACTCACTGGCCGCCGCGATGATGGCCGCTCACAACGAGGCGTTCCTCGACCACCCCAACTTCACGCCGTGGAACGACGTGATGTGGAAGCAGTGGGTGACCGAGAGCCGCAGCTTCCGGCCGGAGCTCAGCTTCGTGGTGGTGGAGGAGCAGCGGCCGGACCGGGTGGTGGCCTACCTGCAGACCGCGGAGTTCGACGCTCACCACCAGGCCACCGGCAGGCGCGAGGGCTACGTGGGCAAGGTCGGCACGCTGCGCGGGTTCCGCGGCCGCGGGCTCGCGAGCGCCTTGCTGCGGCACAGCCTGATCGCCTACCGGGACGCAGGTCTCGACGAGGCGGCCCTGGACGTGGACTCGGAGAACCCGACCGGGGCGCTCGGGGTGTACGAGCGCGCCGGCTTCCGCGTCGAGCGGCGCTTCGCCGACTACGTGCTGGACCGTCCGGCGCGGTGACGCAGCACCGGCGGGGTGCCGCCGGTGCCGTCGACCAGGATGTCCGCGCGCTCGCGGGTGCGTTCCCGGGCGTGCACGGCGTCCTCGTCCTGCATCCAGGTCAGCCAGTGCGCCCGCACCTGCTCGCCGTCGCGCTCGACGCCCCGGGCCAGCCTCAGGTCCCGTGGTACCTCCACCCAGACCAGGGTGGTGATGGCGTCGTCGTACGCCGAGCCGCCGGAGCCGACGCCCTCGAGCACGAGCACGTCGACGGGGCCGACCGTGTGCGTCTCGGCGAACCGGCCGGCCGCCCAGTCGTAGCGCCGGTAGCGGCCGGGCCGCCCCGACCGCAACGGGTCGACGAGATCGGCGGCCACTCGCGGCAGCACTCCGGGCAGGCCGCGCCAGCCCTCCAGCATGTCGTCCATGTGCAGCACGTCGACCGACCCGTGCTGGGCGGCCAGGTTCGCCAGCACGGCGGCGAGGGTGGTCTTCCCGGATCCGGCCGGCCCGTCCACGCAGACCAGCCGCGTCCCGGGCAGACGCGGGGGACGGGCAAGGGCGGCGGCCAGCACCTGCTCCGCGACCGGTCGCACGGCGGCCGGGACCGCGCTCACCAGGCGTTCCCGGTGCCGCGGTAGGTGGGGACCCGGTCCACGATCCGGTCGCCGCGAAGCAGCAACACCTCGTTGGTGTGCTCGGCCAGCTCCCCGGACTTGCCGTGCCGGAACCAGACCAGGTCGCCGACGGCCAGGGTCTGCGCGGCCGGCCCGCGCAGCGGGGTCTGCACCTCCCCGGCCCCCTCGAGGCCGGTCAGCCGCAGTCCCGGCGGCGCCCAGGGGAGCGGGAGCCGGTCCGCGCCAGCCGGGCCGGACGCCACGAGGCCGCCGCCGGCCACGGTCACACAGTGCGCGGACGGGCGCCGGACGACCGGCACGCCGAAGAACTGCGCGGGGCGGGGGGTGAAGCTGCGGTAGTGGTCGAACAGCGCCGGGACGAGCAGCCCGGACCCGGCGGTCACCTCCGTGACGACCGGATCGGCCGACGACGTCTCGAGGCTGCCGGACCCGCCGGCGTTCCAGAACTCCAGCTCCGCCACGTCCCGCAGCGCCTCGGCCACCGTGCGCCGGTGCTCCCGGAGCCGGGCGACGGAGGCGCGCTTGACCGCCCGCACGGCGGCCGACCGGGCCGCCTGCCCCGGGACGTCGTCGGGGACCCCGGCGACCTGGCCCTCGTAGGTCATCACCCCGACCAGCGCGAGGCCGCGCCGGGCCTGCACCTCATTGGCCAGCGCGAGCACGCGTTCCGCGTCGCGGAGGGGGGACCTTCGCGGCCCCACGTGAGCGAGCCCCAGCCGGAGGCCCGCGTCGACGTCCAACGCGACTCGAACGGGCGGTCCGTCCGGCACGCCCGCCGCGCAGACCAGGTCCAGCTGGTCGACGTCGTCGACCATCAGGGTCACCGCGGCGCGGGCCGAGTCGTCGTGCGTCAGGTCGCGCAGAGCCTGGAGGTTCACGCTCGGGTAGCCCATCACCACGTCGCCGCAGATCCCGTGACGGTGCAGCCACAACGCCTCGCGCAGCGAGTAGGCGAGCACCCCGGCGAACCCGGGCACGGTGAGCACCCGGGAGAGGAGCGACGGCACACGCACCGACTTGGAGGCCACCCGGACCGGGGTGTCGGACGCCCGGCGCACCAGGTCGGCCGCGTTGGCGTCGAACGCGTCCAGGTCGACCACCACGACCGGGCTGGACGGCGGCTCGTCCAGGGCGCGCACTGCCGCGTCCAGCCGACCACGCAGCCGGTGCCGGGCCACCTGCCCGGCCAGCGTCGCTTCGTTCACGAGATGCCGTGACGCTTCAGGATCGCCTGGACGTCGGCCAGGTCGTCGTCCTCGTCCGCCGGGCTCGTCGCCGCCGGCGCGCCGGTGCCGGTCACCTCAGGCTTGCGGGCGGCCGGCTCTCGACGGCTGCGCCGGCCGACGCCCTTGGCCCGCAGCACGCCGCTGACCACGAAGAGCGCCAGGGACACCCCGGCCACGACGACACCCAGCCAGACGATGGGGCTGAGCACCACCCGCACCGCCCAGCCGGCGATGTCCACGCCGATCTGCCAGAGCAGCCGCAGCACCCCGGTCAGCCCGGCGGCCAGGGGGAGGAGCGACCAGGCCACCGCCCGAAGTCCGGACGTCGCGCCGCGGCGCCGCCAGACCACCACGCTGGCCAGCAGCCCGACGACCGTCAGGGCAAGGCCCAGTGCCTGCCAGGTCACCGCATCCACGACGCCGAATCCGCCCATGCCCCCAGCCTAGGCCGTGTCGGCCGGGTGCCGGCCCGGTTGCCATGATGGGGTGGTGAGACGGATACCGGACCCCGGTTTTCCCGGTGATGAGGGGAGCGTGGATCCCCGGCTGGAGAGCGCCCTCGCGGCGTACGCCCAGGACCCGGAGGGCCGGCAAGCGGCCACCCTCGCGGTGCTGCAGCACACCCGCCTGCTCGTGCCCGTGGTGGCCGTGCTCGGCGAGGCGGAGGTGGACGAGGCCGGACTCGCCCACGACAAGGTCTCGGACATGGCCACCGTGCTCATGCAGGGCCGGGACGGGCGCACCGCGCTGCTGGCCTTCACCGGGACCGGGCCGCTGCGCCGCTGGCAGCAGGACGCACGACCGGTGCCGGTCTCGGCGTCCCAGGCCGCTCAGGCGGCCCGGCAGGACGGCGCCGCCGCGCTGCTGGTCGACGTCGCCGGGCCGGTGCTGTTCGTGGTCGAGGGCGAGGACCTGGAGGCGCTGGCGGCCGGCTACGACCTGGTGGAGGTCAACGGTCGCTACGGGTGGGCCGGACCGGCCCGGTGAACCGTTCGCCGGGGCCCTCGCCGGGCGGGTCGGGCACCTCCGAGGCCTCCCGGAACGCCAGCTGCAGGGTGCGCAGTCCGTCCCGCAGCGGCGCGGCGTGGTGGTGACCGAGGCGGGAGGCGCCGGCGGTGACCAGGCCGGCCAGTGCCTCGATGAGAGTGCGGGCCTCGTCGAGGTCGCGGTGCTCGGGCAGGTCCTCGGCCAGCCCGAGGTGCACCGCGGCGGCGCTCATCAGGTGCAGGGCGGTGGTGGAGACGATCTCCAGGGCCGGAACGTCGGCGATGTCGCGGCTCTCACCGGGCTGGGCAGTCATGTCTCGAGGGTCGCACGGGGCCGCCGATGTGCGTGAACCGGTCCGCGGTTGCTATCGTGGACCTGACCGATCGTTCGGGTCGGCCGTCTGTGCGTCCCGGGGGGAACAACCGGGACGCGCCGGGGGTTGATTCGATGCGATCCACCAAGCGGAGATCACTCTCCCACCCGCATCGACCGCCAGGTCGTCGGGTTGACTGGTCCAGGGCTTCGCGCATGCCAAGTCCGTGGGCCGGGTGCCGAGCAGGCCTCCGCTGGTGCGACGCGGAGGCCTTTTCGTTTTTCGGGCCCCCGTGACACCGCGCACCACCACAACAGGCACAACCCCAGGAGGACCCATCAGCACTGAGCTGCGAATCAACGACCGGATCCGGGTTCCGGAGGTCCGGCTCGTTGGCCCCAACGGCGAGACGGTCGGCATCGTCCCCACGAACGACGCCCTGCGCCTCGCCCAGGAAGCCGACCTCGACCTCGTCGAGGTGGCGCCGACGGCGCGCCCGCCCGTCTGCAAGCTCATGGACTTCGGGAAGTTCAAGTACGAGACCGCGCAGAAGGCCCGGGAGGCCCGGCGCAACCAGACGAACACGGTCATCAAGGAGATGAAGCTTCGTCCCAAGATCGACCAGCACGACTACGAGACCAAGAAGGGCCACGTCGTCCGGTTCCTCGCGCAGGGCGACAAGGTCAAGATCACGATCATGTTCCGCGGCCGTGAGCAGCACCGCCCGGAGCTGGGCTTCCGGCTCCTGCAGCGACTCGCCGACGACGTGACCGAGCTGGGCTTCGTGGAGTCGGCCCCCAAGCAGGATGGCCGCAACATGATCATGGTCCTCGCCCCGCACAAGAAGAAGTCCGAGGCCAAGGCCGAGGCCAAGGCGGCGAAGGCCGAGCGGGCCGCGGAGCGTGACGCCGAACGGGCCGCGGAGCGCGCCGAGCGTACGGCAGTGCAGCCCACCAGCCCGGCGGACAAGAAGCCCAAGAGGCGCTCGGAGAGCCTCGACCCCGACATGGAGTAGTCGGGAAGCAGACCTGCACCACCACACGGTCGCGACCCGTACGGGCGCGGCCTACGAGCGAGAAGGACACGACATGCCGAAGATGAAGACGCACTCCGGGGCCAGCAAGCGGTTCCGGATCACCGGCAAGGGCAAGCTGCGCCGCCAGAAGACCGGGATGCGCCACAACCTGGAGCACAAGCCCTCGACGATGACCCGTCGGATGAGCGGCACCACCGAGGTCGCCAAGGCCGACCTGAAGAAGGTCCGCAAGCTCCTCGGCCGCTGAGCGGCACCTCCCTCGTCCCTTTTCGCCTCGAACATCTAGGAGTAACAAGTGGCACGCGTCAAGCGGGCGGTCAACGCCCAGAAGAAGCGCCGGGTGACCCTCGACCGTGCGTCCGGCTACCGCGGTCAGCGCTCGCGGCTGTACCGCAAGGCCAAGGAGCAGGTCACCCACTCGCTGGTCTACAGCTACCGTGACCGTCGCGCCCGCAAGGGCGAGTTCCGCCGGCTGTGGATCCAGCGCATCAACGCCGGCGCCCGCGCCAACGGCATGACCTACAACCGGTTCGTGCAGGGCCTGCGCGCCGCCGGCGTCGAGGTCGACCGCAAGGTCCTCGCCGACCTCGCCGTCGAGGACTCGGCCGCGTTCGCGGCCCTGGTGGAGACTGCTCGGGCCGCGCTGCCCGAGGACGTGAACGCCGAGAAGGCCCCGGAAGAGGCCACTGCCTGAGCCGCCCGTCCGTCGTACACCCATGGCCGCCACCGCACCCCTGACAGTGCGGTCCGGCCGGGTGAGGGCCGCCCGCAAGCTGACCCGGCGGCCCGACCGGGCTGCCACCGGGCTGTTCCTGGCCGAGGGCCCGCAGGCGGTCCGCGAGGCGCTCGCCGTCCCCGGCTTGGTGCGCGAAGTGTTCGCCCTGCCGGACACCGCCCACCGGCATCCCGACTTGGCCGACGCCGGGGCCCGCGCCGGCGCGGCGTGGTACGTCGCCGACCCGCAGGCGATCGCCGCGCTCACCGACTCCGTGCATCCCCAAGGGGTGGTCGCGGTGTGCAGGTCCCTCGACGTGCCCGTCCAGCAGGTGCTGGGCGGGCACGCGCGGTTGCTGGCGATGTGCGCGGACGTGCGCGACCCCGGTAACGCGGGGACGGTGATCCGCTGCGCCGACGCCGCGGGGGCCGGGGGAGTCCTGCTGCTCGGCAGCTCGGTGGACCCCTACAACGGCAAGGTGGTCCGGGCCAGCGCCGGCTCGCTGTTCCACGTGCCGGTCGCGCTGGCCGGGGACCCGGTCGCGACCGTCGCTGAGGTCCGCGCGGCCGGCCTTCAGGTGCTGGCCGCGGACGCCGGGGGTGACACCGACCTGGACGCCGCCGCCGACGACGGGCTGCTGGCCGCGCCCACGGCATGGCTGTTCGGCAACGAGGCGCACGGGCTCCCGGACGCGCTCGCGGATCGGGCGGACCTCCGGGTCCGGATCCCGATCCACGGCCGCGCGGAGAGCCTCAACCTGGCCACCGCGGCCGCAGTGTGCCTCTATGCATCGGCCCGCGCGCAGCGCGCGCGGGCCTGACCGAACCACCTTCCCTCTCGGCTGCTCTACGCCCCCTAGCCATCTCGGGTACTAACCTGTGACGCGTGGCCGACCAGACGCAGCCCGCACCCCCGACCGCCCAGACACAGCCCGCACCCCCGACCGCCGATGGCAGCGAGATGCTGGACGCCCTGGCCGACGGGGTGGTGCTTGCCGACGAGTACGGCGTGGTGACCGCGGTGAACAGCGCCGCCGCAGTGCTGCTCAAGGTGGACGAGGCGGTGGGCAAGCAGCTCGCCGACGTGGTGGTGCTGCAGGATCGTGACGGCAACGACTGGTTCACCTGCACCGATCCGTACGGTGGTTCGGAACTGCGCTCGGGTCTCACCGAGCAGTCCTGGTTCCTCCCCGACGGCACCGAGCTCCTGGTGACCGCGCGACTGCACCGGGGGCGCCGCCACGGGCCGGTCCGGTCGGTCGCCGTCTCGCTGCGCTCGGCACGCGGCCGGGCCAGGCTGGACCGGGAGCGCTCCGACCTGGTGGCCACCGTCGCTCATGAGCTGCGCTCCCCGCTCACCGGCGTCAAGGGGTTCGTGTCCACGCTCCTGGCCAAGTGGGACAAGCTCAACGACGAGCAGAAGAAGCTGATGCTGGAGACCGTGAACTCCGACGCCGACCGGCTGGCCCGGCTCATCGTCGAGCTGCTCGACGTGGCCCGCATCGACACCGGCCGGCTGGCGCTGCACCCGCGGCCGGTGAACGTCGTGGACATCCTCGAGCGGGTGCTGACCTCGATCCGCGCCGGCACCGGGCGGGAGATCCGGCTCGAGGCGTCCGAGGATCTTCCGCGGGTGACCGCCGACCCCGACAAGCTCGTCCAGGTGGTCACCAACCTGATCGAGAACGCCATCCGGCACGGCGAGGGCGTGGTGGCGGTCGCTGCCGAGCCGATCCCGGACCGCACCCCCTTCCCCGGGGTGCTGCTGCGCGTCGACGACGAGGGCGACGGGATCAGCCCGGAGATCCGCAGCCGGGTGTTCACCAAGTTCTGGAAGCACGGGATCCGCGGCGGGTCCGGCCTGGGCATGTACATCGTGCACGGCCTGGTCGACGCCCACGGCGGCACCGTCGAGATCGGTGACGCGCCCGGGGGTGGGGCACGGATCACGGTGATGTGGCCGGAGAACAGCCCGCAGTGACCTGGCCGACCCGTGAAACCGGTTCGCCCGGTGCATGGGGCAGTTCCTAGACTCACCTCGTACCCGCTCCCTGTGGAAAGGCAGCCATGTCGGGCCCCAACTCCTCCTACGACCCGGTCGAGGTCACCCCGCTGAAGGCGGAGCAGGTCGAGGCCATGCGCGACGCCGCGCTGGCCGCGGTCTCCGGCGCGAGCGACCTCGACGAGCTCAGGCGGGTCCGCACCGAGCACACCGGTGACCGGTCGCCGCTGGCGCTGGCCAACCGGGAGATCGGCGCGCTGCCCCCACAGGCCCGCAAGGACGCCGGGATGCGGGTCGGCAAGGCCCGTGGCGCGGTCAACGAGGCGCTCACCGCGCGGCTGGCCGAGCTCGAGGCGGAGCACGAGGCTCAGGTCCTGGTCGAGGAGACCGTCGACGTGACGCTGCCCTGGGACCGGGTGCAGCCCGGCGCCCGGCACCCGCTTACCACCATCCAGGAGCTGATCGCCGACGTGTTCGTGGCGATGGGCTGGGAGGTCGCCGAGGGCCCCGAGCTGGAGGCCGAGTGGCTGAACTTCGACGCGCTGAACATGGGGGCCGACCACCCGGCGCGCACCATGCAGGACACCTTCTGGCTCGAGCCCGCCGATGGGGGACTGGTGCTGCGCACGCACACCTCGCCGGCCCAGGCCCGCACCATGCTGACCCGCACGCCGCCGATCTACGTGATCTGCCCGGGACGGGTGTTCCGCACCGACGAGCTCGACGCCACGCACAGCCCGGTCTTCCACCAGGTCGAAGGGCTGGTCGTCGACAAGGGCATCACCATGGCCCACCTGAAGGGCAGTCTCGACCACTTCGCGCAGGCGATGTTCGGGCAGGCGATCACGACCCGGTTCCGTCCGTCGTACTTCCCGTTCACCGAGCCGAGCGCGGAGGTCGACCTGCTCTGCTTCGTCTGCCTCGGTCGGAGCCCGGAGGTGGAGACCTGCCGGACCTGCAAGGGCGAGGGCTGGATCGAGTGGGGCGGCTGCGGGGTGGTCAACCCGCGGGTGCTGACCGCCTGCGGCATCGACAGCGAGGAGTACACCGGCTTCGCGTTCGGCATGGGCGTGGAACGCACCCTGATGTTCCGGCACGGCAGCGCCGACATGCGCGACTTCTTCGAGGGAGACGTCCGGTTCACCGCGGCGTTCGGGACGGAGGTCTGATGCGCGCGCCGATCTCGTGGATCAGGGAGTACGTCGACCTGGCCGCCGACGTGACGCCGGGGCAGCTGGCGCACCGGCTGACCGCGCTCGGGCTCAAGCTGGAGGCCCTCGAAGCGCCCGGCGCGGACATCGAGGGACCACTCGTCGTCGGCCGGGTGCTGCAGCTCGCCGACGAGCCGCAGAAGAACGGCAAGGTGATCCGCTGGTGCCAGGTGGACGTCGGCGCGGCCCACAACGGTGAGGACGGCTCGCGCGGCATCGTCTGCGGCGCGCACAACTTCGCCGAGGGCGACCTGGTCGTGGTCTCCTTGCCGGGATCCGTGCTGCCGGGAGGGTTCGCGATCTCCGCACGCAAGACCTACGGCCACCTCTCGGACGGGATGATCTGCTCCACGAGGGAGCTGGGCATCGGCGACGACCACGACGGGATCCTGGTGCTCGACCCGCGCATCGACGGTGACGTCAAGCCCGGGGACGATGCGATCGCCCTGCTCGGTCTGCGCGACGACGTGATCGAGTTCGAGATCAACCCCGACCGCGCCTACGCGCTGTCGCTGCGGGGCGTGGCCCGCGAGGCCGCGCTGGCCTTCGATGTGCCGTTCCACGACCCGGCGGACCGGAAGGTCCCCTCACCGAACGACCGGGGCTACCCGGTGCGGGTGGAGGCCCCCGACGGCTGCCCGGTGTTCGCCACCCGGACGGTGACCGGCTTCGACCCGTCGGCTCCGACCCCGCGCTGGATCGCGCGGCGCGTGCAGCTGGCCGGGATGCGCCCCATCTCGCTCGCCGTCGACATCACCAACTACGTGATGCTCGAGCTCGGCCAGCCGATCCACGGGTACGACGGGGACAAGCTGGCCGGCCCGATCGTCGTACGACGGGCGGAGCCGGGGGAGACGCTGACCACCCTGGACGGGACCACCCGCAGGCTGGACCCGGAGGACCTGCTGATCACCGACGACAGCGGCCCGATCGGCATGGCCGGGGTGATGGGTGGCCAGACCACCGAGCTGTCGGGCACCACCAGCCAGGTGGTGATCGAGGCCGCGCACTTCGCCCCGGACACGGTGTTCCGGACCGCCCGGCGGCACAAGCTTCCCTCGGAGGCGTCGAAGAGGTTCGAGCGGGGAGTCGACCCGCTGCTTCCGGAGTACGCCGCGGACCGGGTCGCGCAGCTGCTCGTCGAGCACGGCGGCGGCATGGTCACCGACGGGGTCACCTACGTCGGCCGACCGCCGGAGACGGCCCCGATCGCGATGGACGCCGCCCTGACGGCGCGGGTCACCGGCGTCCCGGTCGACGGCAAGACCGTCGTGGCGCACCTGGAGTCGGTCGGCTGCGCGGTGCGGGTCGACGGCGATCGGCTCAGCGCGACCCCGCCGTCGTGGCGGCCGGACATCACCGACCCCTACGACCTGGTCGAGGAGGTCGCGCGGCTGGTCGGCTACGACAAGGTGCCCTCGGTGCTGCCGCCGGCGCCACCCGGCCGGGGGCTGACCCGGCGGCAGCGGCTGCGCCGGCGGGTGGGCTTCGCGCTGGCCGGCGCCGGCCTCGTGGAGGTCAAGACCTACCCGTTCCTGGGACCGAGCGACCTCGACGCGCTGCTCCTGCCGGACGACGACGTGCTGCGCGAGACGGTGCGGATCGCCAACCCGCTGTCGGAGGAGCACCCGGAGCTGGCCACCACGCTGCTGCCGGGCGTGCTGCGCGCAGCGGCCCGCAACCTCAGCCGCGGCACCCCGAACCTGGCGCTTTTCGAGACCGCGGCCGGCTTCTTCCCGACCAAGGAGCGGCTCAAGGCGCCGATCCCCGGCGTGGACGGACCGCCGTCCCCCGACGAGCTCGAGGCGCTGCACGCCGCCGTGCCACCGCAGCCGCTGCTGCTGACCGCGCTGCTGTGCGGCGACCGGGTGCAGGGTGGCTGGTGGGGCGCCGGCCGCCCCGCCACCTGGGCGGACGCCGTCCAGGTGGTCCGCGAGGTCGCCGACGTGCTGGGCGTCTCCGTCGAGGTGGCGGGCGCGCAGCGCGCCCCGTGGCACCCGGGCCGGTGCGCGCGGGTGTTCCTCGGCGGCCAGGAGATCGGGCACGCCGGTGAGCTGCATCCCCGGGTGTGCAAGGCGTACGGCGTCCCGCCGCGCGCCTGCGCGGTCGAGGTCGACCTGGACGCGATGATCGCGGCCGCCCCGTCCGTCGTACCGGCACCGGAGTTCTCGAGCTATCCGGTCGCCAAGGAGGACGTGGCGCTGGTGGTCGACGACGCGCTGCCCGCAGCGGCGCTCGCCGCCACGCTCCGCGAGGGCGCGGGCGACCTGTGCGAGTCGGTGCGGCTGTTCGACGTCTACACCGGTGCGCAGATCGGTGCGGGGAAGAAGTCGCTGGCGTTCGCGCTGCGGTTCCGGGCCAAGGACCGGACGCTCACCGAGGCCGACACCGGCGCGGCCCGCGACGCCGCCGTCGCGCTCGCCGCCGAGCGGCACGGAGCCGTCCAGCGCGCCTGATGCTCAGTCGACGAGCTCAGTAGGGCGGGCCACCACGTCGACGAGCGCGCCACTGCCCAGGACACCGCGGCGCAGCACGGTGATCTCGGTGCGGGAGCCGATGGCGTCGTCGAGCAGCAGCCGCTGCAGCGACTGTGCGTCGCCGAGAGGCGTCCCGTTGACGGCCAGCACCAGGTCACCGGCCCGCAGACCGCTGGCCTCGGCCGGGCTGCCCTGGACCACCTCGACCACCCGCAGCGCCGAGTGCTGACCGGTGCGCTCGGCCCACGGCGAGGGCAGGGGAGCGGGTGCGGTCACCAGGCCGAGGTACGCGCGGCGCACCCGCCCGTCGTGCATCAGCGCGTAGAGGATCCGCCGGGTGGTGGCGTTGACGGGCACCGCGAGCCCGACGCCGATCCCGGCCACGGCGGTGTTGATGCCCATCACCCGCCCCTGGGCGTCGGCGAGGGCGCCGCCGGAGTTGCCGGGGTTGAGCGCGGCGTCGGTCTGGATCACGTCCTCGATGATCCGTGTGGCCGTCCTGGTGCCGGCCGGCATCGACCGGCCCAGGGCGCTGACCACGCCGGCGGTCACCGTCCCGGCCAGGCCCAGCGGGTTGCCGACCGCGACGACCAGCATCCCGACGCGCAGCCGGTCCGCGTCGCCGTACTCCGGCGGCTCCGGGACCGACCGGTCGGCGCGCAGGATGGCCAGGTCGGAGAGCGCGTCGCGGCCCACCACCGCGAACCGGGCGCTCACCCCGTCGGAGAACGAGGCCTCCCCGCCGCGCGCGGAGCCGACGACGTGGGCGTTGGTGACCAGGTGCCCTTCGTGGGTGAGCACGACGGCCGAGCCGGCCGACTCTCCACGGCTGCAAGGCACGCGCACCGCGGCCACCCGGGGAGTCAGGGCGGCGGCGACGCCGGCGACCACTCGGGAGTAGCCGTCGAGAGGCTCCTCGCGCGGTGAGGGTCCGTCCAGGAAGTCCATGGCTCCTCCTGGGGAGTTACATGATTACAAGCCAACGAAGAGGGAACCAGGAAGATTCCCGGGACCCGATCGGGTGCTCATGCGCGAACATGTATACTCATGCGCATGTCCGAAGAGACCCCCGTCAGCGTGGCCGTTGCCGGAGCCAGTGGGTACGCCGGCGGTGAGGTGCTGCGCCTGCTGCTGGGCCACCCGCACGTCACCATCGGGGCGCTCACCGGAGCCTCCAACGCCGGTCAGCCGCTGGGCGCGCTGCAGCCGCACCTGCTGCCGCTGGCCGACCGAGTGCTGGAGCAGACCACGCTGGAGACCCTGGCCGGCCACGACGTGGTGTTCCTGGCGCTGCCGCACGGCCAGTCCGGCCCGCTGGCGGCGCAGCTGCCCGAGGACACCGTGATCATCGACTGCGGTGCGGACTTCCGGCTCACCGACCCGGCGGACTGGGCGCGGTTCTACGGCGGCGAGCACGCCGGGTCCTGGCCGTACGGGCTCCCCGAGCTCGGTGACCAGCGCGAGCGGCTGCGCGGCGCGCGCCGGATCGCGGTCCCCGGGTGCTACCCCACGGTGTCCACCCTCGCGCTCGCCCCGGCGGTCGCCGCCGGCATCGTCGACCCCGCCGACCTCGTCGTGGTAGCCGCGTCGGGCACCTCTGGCGCCGGCAAGTCCGCCAAGCCGCACCTGCTCGGCTCGGAGGTGATGGGCTCGACCAGCGCGTACGCCGTGGGCGGCACCCACCGGCACACCCCGGAGATCACCCAGAACCTCTCGTTGCTCAGCGACCGGCCGGTCCGGGTCTCCTTCACCCCGCTGCTGGTCCCGATGCCCCGCGGCATCCTGGCCACCGGCTCGGCACCGACCACGGTGTCGGCAGGCGAGGCCTACGACGTGTACCAGAAGGCCTACGCCGACGAGCCGTTCGTGCACGTGTTGCCCGAAGGGCAGTGGCCGCAGACCAAGGCGGTGACGGGCTCCAACGCCGTGCACGTTCAGGTCACCGTGGACGCCGACGCCGGCCGGCTGGTGGCCGTCGGCGCGGTCGACAACCTGGCCAAGGGCACCGGCGGTGCCGCCGTGCAGTGCATGAACCTCGCCCTCGGGCTGCCCGAGACGACCGGGCTGACCACGATCGGACTCGCGCCATGACCATCACTGCCCCGAAGGGGTTCCGGGCCTCCGGCGTCACCGCCGGGCTGAAGCCTTCCGGCGACCCCGACGTCGCCCTGGTCGCCAGCGACGGGCCGAAGTTCGCCACGGCCAGCGTGTTCACCTCCAACCGGTGCAAGGCCAACCCGGTGCTGTGGAGCGAGCAGGTCGCCAAGGGCGGGATCGTCAAGGCAGTGGTGCTCAACTCCGGAGGCGCGAACTGCTACACCGGCGCCGAGGGGTTCGCCACCACCCACGCCACCGCGGAGCGGGTCGCCGCCGGCCTCGGCATCGGCGCGGGGGAGGTGGTGGTCTGCTCCACCGGGCTGATCGGGCTGATGAACGACCGCGACGTGCTGCTCGCCGGGGTGGACGCCGCCCTCGGCTCCCTGGAGTACGACGGAGGGCCGGACGCGGCCCGGGCGATCATGACGACGGACTCGGTCAGCAAGCAGGTCCATGTCGAGGGCGACGGCTGGAGCATCGGCGGGATGGCCAAGGGCGCCGGCATGCTCGCACCCCAGCTGGCCACCATGCTCGTCGTACTCACCACCGACGCGGACCTGACCTCCGAGCAGGCCGACGAGGCGCTGCGGGCCGCCACTCGGGTCAGCTTCGACCGGGTGGACTCCGACGGCTGCATGTCGACCAACGACACCGTCACGCTGATGGCAAACGCGGCCTCCGGCGTCGCCCCCGACCTCGACGAGTTCACCGCCGCCCTCACGAGGGCCTGCACCGACCTGGCCCTGCAGCTGCTCGCCGACGCCGAGGGCGCCGACCACGAGATCGCGGTCACCGTGCTCGGAGCGGCCACCGAGGACGACGCTGTCGAGGTGGGGAGGTCCGTCGCACGCAGCAACCTGTTCAAGGCCGCCGTCTTCGGCAAGGACCCGAACTGGGGGCGGGTCCTGGCCTCCATCGGCACCACGTCCGCAGCGTTCGACCCGGCCGACCTGGACGTCGCGATGAACGACGTCTGGGTGTGCAAGGCCTCGGAGCCGCACGAGCCGCCGGAGCGTGTCGACCTCAGCGGCCGACAGGTCACCGTCACCATCGACCTCAAGTCCGGCCTCGCCCGTGCGACCGTGTGGACCAACGACCTGACGCACGCCTACGTGCACGAGAACTCGGCCTACTCCAGCTGACGAGACGAGACCATGACGACATCGAACGGCAACGGACCCGAGCTCAGCGGGTGGCGGGCCCGCGCGCTGGCCAAGGCCGCCGTCCTCACCGAGGCGCTGCCCTGGCTGGAGCAGTTCCACGGGAAGACGGTGGTGATCAAGTACGGCGGCAACGCGATGGTCGACGACCAGCTCAAGCAGGCGTTCGCCGAGGACATCGTCTTCCTGCGGTACGCCGGGCTGCGCCCGGTCGTCGTCCACGGCGGAGGCCCGCAGATCTCGGCCATGCTGGACCGGCTCGGCATCGACAGCGAGTTCAAGGGCGGCCTGCGGGTGACCACCCCGGAAGCGATGGACGTGGTCCGGATGGTCCTCGTCGGCCAGGTGGGCCGCGAGCTGGTCGGCCTGCTCAACGCGCACGGTCCGCTGGCCGTCGGGCTGTCCGGCGAGGACGCCGGTCTGTTCACCGCCGAGCGCACCGGACCCCTGATCGACGGGGAGCGGGTGGACGTCGGCCTGGTCGGCGACGTGGTCAAGGTGCGCCCCGAAGCGGTGCTCGACCTCATCGACGCGGGCCGGATCCCGGTGGTGTCCAGCGTCGCCCCGGACGAGACCGGCGTGGTCCACAACGTCAACGCGGACACCGCCGCCGCGGCGCTGGCTGCCGCTCTCGACGCGGAGAAGCTGCTGGTGCTCACCGACGTCGAGGGGCTGTACCGCGACTGGCCCTCCAGCGACGAGGTGATCGGCACCATCGACGCCGACGAGCTGGCCGCGCTGCTGCCGACGCTGGCGTCCGGCATGGTGCCCAAGATGCAGGCCTGCCTGGAGGCGGTGCGCAGCGGAGTGTCCAAGGCGAGCGTCATCGACGGCCGGGTCCCGCACTCCCTGCTGCTCGAGATCTTCACCGACGAGGGCAGCGGCACCATGGTCGTCCCGAGCCGGACCGCGAGCGATCTCGTCGACCTGGAGGAACTGTGAGCCGGCAGTGGCAGGAGCGCTATGCACGCTCCCTGATGAACACCTTCGGCCCGCCGAAGCTGGTGCTCGCCCGTGGTGAGGGCGCCTACGTCTGGGACACCGACGGCAACCGGTACCTCGACCTGCTCGGCGGTATCGCCGTGAACGCCCTCGGCCACGCCCACCCGGCCCTGGTCGAGGCGGTGACCGACCAGCTGCGCACTCTGGGCCACGTCTCGAACTTCTTCGCCACCGAGCCGCAGATCCGGCTCGCCGAGAAGCTGCTGGAGCTGCTGGGGGTCTCGACAGGCGGCGGGAAGGTGTTCTTCGCCAACTCCGGCACCGAGGCCAACGAGGCGGCGTTCAAGCTGACCCGACGGACCGGCCGGACCGGCCTGGTGGCCGCGGAGGGCAGCTTCCACGGGCGCAGCATGGGCGCCCTGGCGCTGACCGCGAAGGCGGCCTACCGGGAGCCGTTCGAGCCGCTGCCCGGAGAGGTGGTCTTCGTGCCGTACGGCGACGCGGCCGCGCTGGACGCTGCGGTCACCGACGCCACGGCCGCGGTGGTGCTCGAGCCGGTGCAGGGCGAGGCCGGCGTCGTGGCTCCACCGGCCGGCTACCTGGAGCGGGCACGGGAGATCACCTCCGCCAACGGGGCGCTGCTGTGGCTGGACGAGGTGCAGACCGGCATGGGCCGCACCGGACGCTGGTTCGCGCACGCCGACAGCGGGGTCGCTGCTGACGTGGTGACGCTGGCGAAGGGGCTCGCCGGCGGGATCCCGATCGGCGCCTGCGTCGCGCTCGGCGATGCCGGTGACCTGCTCCAGCCGGGCAACCACGGCACCACCTTCGGCGGCAACCCGGTCGCCGCGGCCGCCGCCCTCGCGGTGATCGAGACCATCGAGAAGGAGGGTCTGCTCGGGCACGCCGCCGAGGTCGGCGCCGTGCTCCGCGCGGCGGTCGCCGACCCACGCGTCACCGAGGTGCGCGGGGAGGGGCTGCTGGTCGGCCTGGACCTCGACGCGGAGGTGGCGCCGCAGGTGGTGGCGGCCGCCCAGCAGGCGGGCTTCATCATCAACGCCTGCGCCCCCGACCGGATCCGGCTCGCGCCCCCGCTGATCCTCGAGCAGGGCCAGGTCGAGGAGCTCGCGGCGGCCTGGCCGAAGATCCTCGACGCCGGCTACGCGCAGGGGGAGCAGCGATGACCAGGCACTTCCTGCGCGACGACGACCTCACCCCGAGCGAGCAGGCCGGCCTGCTGGACCTGGCGATCCAGCTCAAGCTGGAGCGGTTCTCCACCATCGGCCCCGGCCCCCTTGACGGCCCGCGCACCGTCGCGGTCATCTTCGACAAGCCGACGCTGCGCACCCAGTTGTCGTTCGCCACCGGCATCGTCGAGCTCGGCGGCTACCCGATGGTGGTGGACGGGAACCTGGCCCGGATCGGGGTGCGTGAGTCCATCGCGGACACCGCCCGGGTGCTGGGCCGGCAGGCCACCGCGATCGTGTGGCGCACCTTCGACCAGTCCCGCATCGAGGAGATGGCCGAGTACGCCGGCGTCCCGGTGGTCAACGCGCTCACCGACCAGTTCCACCCCTGCCAGCTGCTCGCCGACCTGCTCACCATCCGTGAGCACCGCGGGAAGCTGGCCGGGCTGACCGTGACGTTCATCGGCGACTCCGCCTCCAACATGGCAAGCTCGACGCTCCTGGCGGGGGCCACCGCGGGCATGCACGTGCGAGTCAGCGGGCCGACCGGCTACGAGCCGGACCCGGCGGTGCTGGACCGGGCCCGCGCTGTCGCCGAGACGACCGGCGGCTCCGCGTCGTACGTCCTGGACCCGGGCAAGGCGGTCGACGGCGCCGACGTCGTCGCCACGGACACCTGGGTGTCGATGGGCAAGGAGGACGAGGCGGAGCAGCGGGCCACCCCGTTCCGGCCGTACGCCGTGACCGAGGAGCTGCTCGAGCAGGCCGCCGAGGACGTGATGGTGATGCACTGCCTGCCGGCCTACCGCGGCAAGGAGATCGAGGCCGCGGTCATCGACGGCCCCCACAGCGTGGTGTGGGACCAGGCGGAGAACCGGTTGCACGCCCAGAAGGCGTTGCTGACCTGGCTGCTGGAGAACCAGGCACCGACCGGTGCCGGGAAGAAAGGCGTGTGATGACGACGAACGGCAACGGGGCCATCCCGATGACCAAGAGCGCCCGGCAAGCCCGCATCGTGGAGCTGCTGGGCCGACACCAGGTCCGTTCCCAGACCGAGCTGGCCGACCTGCTGGCCGAGGCGGGCGTCACGGTCACCCAGGCGACCCTGTCGCGCGACCTCGTCGAGCTCGACGCGGTCAAGGTGCGCACCCCGTCCGGGGCGCTGGTGTACGCCGTGCCCGCCGAAGGCGGCGACCGCACTCCACGCGCCGGTGTGGAGACGCTCGCCTCCGAGGCCCGGCTGGCCCGGTTGCTCAGCGAGCTGCTCGTGTCCGCCGACGCGTCGGCGAACCTCGCGCTGCTGCGCACCCCGCCGGGTGCGGCCCAGTTCCTGGCATCCGCGTTCGACCGTGCCGAGATCAGCAGCATCCTCGGCACCATCGCCGGTGACGACACCGTCCTGGTGATCAGTCGCGAGCCCGACGGCGGTCACGCGTTGGCCCAGCGGTTCCTGGCCCTGGCCAACGACCCGCGCAGCGGCTTCGAGACCAGCCTCCGGATCGCCCACGACCAGGACGAGGTGTGATGAGCAAGGTCCTGACCTCCCTGCCGAAGGGCGAACGCGTAGGCATCGCGTTCTCCGGCGGTCTCGACACCTCCGTCGCGGTCGCCTGGATGCGCGACCAGGGCGCGGTGCCGTGCGCCTACACCGCGGACATCGGGCAGTACGACGAGGACGACATCGACGGCATCCCCGGACGGGCGATGCAGTACGGCGCCGAGCTGGCCCGGGTCGTCGACTGCCGCAGGCAGCTCGTCGAGGAGGGGCTGGCGGCGATCGCCTGCGGCGCGTTCCACATCCGCTCCGGCGGCCGCGCCTACTTCAACACCACACCCCTGGGGCGGGCCGTCACCGGCACCATGCTGGTGCGCGCGATGCACGAGGACGGCGTCGACATCTGGGGCGACGGCTCGACGTTCAAGGGCAACGACATCGAACGGTTCTACCGGTACGGCCTGCTGGCGAACCCGCAGCTGCGGATCTACAAGCCCTGGCTGGACGCCGACTTCGTGCACGAGCTCGGCGGACGCACCGAGATGAGCCAGTGGCTGGTCGCGCACGAGCTGCCCTACCGGGCCAGCCAGGAGAAGGCCTACTCCACCGACGCGAACATCTGGGGCGCCACCCACGAGGCGAAGACCCTCGAGCACCTCGAGGTGTCCCTGGAGACGGTCGAGCCGATCATGGGCGTCAAGTTCTGGGACCCGGCGGTGGACATCGCCCCCGAGGACGTCACCGTGCGGTTCGAGGGCGGGCGGCCCGTGGCGGTCAACGGTACGACGTACGACGACCCGGTCGCCCTGGTGCACGAGGCCAACGCGATCGGCGGCCGGCACGGCCTCGGGATGTCCGACCAGATCGAGAACCGCATCATCGAGGCCAAGTCGCGGGGCATCTACGAGGCTCCTGGTATGGCGTTGCTGTGGACCGCCTACGAGCGGCTGCTGAACGCGATCCACAACGAGGACACCATCGCGCACTACCACGCCGAGGGGCGGCGCCTCGGGCGGCTGCTCTACGAGGGCCGCTGGCTCGACCCGCAGGCGCTCATGGCGCGGGAAGCGGTGCAGCGTTGGGTGGCCTCGTTGGTGACCGGGGAGGTGACCCTCCGCTTGCGGCGGGGCGAGGACTACACGGTGCTCGCGACCTCTGGGCCGGCGTTCTCCTACCACCCGGACAAGCTGTCCATGGAGCGCATCGAGAACGCCGCCTTCGGGCCGACCGACCGCATCGGCCAGCTGACGATGCGTAACCTCGACATCGCCGACTCGCGGGCCAAGCTGGAGCTCTACGCTGCCCAGCCGATCGACGAGGGCCAGGTGCTGGTCGAGAACGGCACGCTGTACGGCGAGCTCGAACCGGGCGGCGCCGACCGGATCGCCAGCAACCCGGCTGCCGAGGGCGACGCCGGCGACTCCGCACTGGACCACGTCGCGATGGAGACCGGCACCGACTGATGGCGGAGCACCAGACCTTCCAGGGCGCGCTGTGGGGCGGCCGGTTCACCTCGGGCCCCAGTCCGGAGCTGGCCGCGCTGTCGAAGAGCACGCACTTCGACTGGCGGCTCGCCGGCTACGACCTCGCCGGCTCCCGGGCGCATGCCCGGGTGCTGCACCGGGCCGGGATCGTGTCCGAGGAGGACCTCGCCGGGCTGCTGCTTGGATTGGACAGTCTGGACGCTCGACTGAGATCGGGCGACCTGGCGCCTGCTGCCACCGACGAGGACGTGCACGGCGCGCTGGAGCGTCTGCTGCTCGAGGAGGTCGGCCCGGAGCTCGGTGGCCGGCTCCGGGCCGGACGTTCCCGCAACGACCAGATCGCCACCATCTTCAAGGCTTACCTGCGCGACCACGCGCGCACGATCGCCGCGCTGGTGCTGGACCTGGTCGACGCGCTCGTCGTACAAGCGCAGCAGCACCCGGACGCCCCGATGCCCGGGCGCACGCACCTGCAGCACGCCCAACCGGTGCTGCTGTCCCATCATCTGCTGGCACACGCCTGGCCGCTGCTGCGCGACGTGTCCCGGCTGCGCGACTGGGACACCCGGGTGGCCGCCGACTCGTCGTACGGTTCCGGAGCGCTGGCCGGCTCCAGCCTCGGCCTCGAGCCGGAGCGGGTGGCCCACGAGCTGGGCTTCACCGGCTCCACGCCGAACTCCATCGACGGCACCGCGGCCCGTGACTTCGTGGCGGAGTTCGCCTTCGTGGCCGCGATGATCGGCGTGGACGTGAGCCGGCAGGCCGAGGAGGTCATCATGTGGGCCACGCGGGAGTTCGGCTTCGTCCGACTCGACGACGCCTACTCGACCGGGTCGAGCATCATGCCGCAGAAGAAGAATCCCGACATCGCCGAGCTGGCCCGCGGCAAGGCCGGTCGCGTGGTCGGCAACCTCACCGGCCTGCTGACCACCCTGAAGGCGCTGCCGCTGGCCTACAACCGCGACCTGCAGGAGGACAAGGAGCCGGTCTTCGACTCCGTCGACACCCTCGAGGTGCTGCTGCCGGCGTTCGCCGGCATGGTGGCCACGCTCCGGTTCGACACCGACCGGATGGCCGAGCTGGCGCCGCAGGGCTTCTCGCTCGCCACCGACGTCGCGGAGTGGCTGGTGCGGCACGGCGTGCCGTTCCGCGAGGCGCACGAGATCACCGGTGCGTGCGTACGACGCTGCGACGAGCTCAGCGTGGACCTCGACGAGCTGACCGACGAGCAGCTCGCGGAGATCTCCCCGCACCTCACCCCCGAGGTGCGGGAAGTGCTGACCGTCGGCGGATCGATCGGCTCACGAAACGCGCGCGGCGGCACCGCTCCCGAGCGCGTCGCGGAGCAGGTCGAGGAGCTCGGCAAGGTAGTGGCGGAGCACCGTGCCTGGCTGCGCTGATCCGCCCTGCGCTGATCCGTCCTTGACTGACCCGTCCTTGGCCGACCTGCTGGCCCGGCCGGCCAGGGATGCCGCCCCCAGGCTGCTGGGCTGCCGGTTCAGCCACACCACGGACGAGGGCACGGTCACCGTGGAGCTCACCGAGGTGGAGGCCTACATGGGGGAGGCCGATCCCGCCTCGCACGCCTTCCGGGGACCCACTCCGCGCAACGAGGTGATGTTCGGCGAGCCCGGACGGCTCTACGTCTACCGCTCCTACGGGATGCACTGGTGCTGCAACGTGGTCACCGGCCACGACGGCACTGCCTCCGCCGTACTCCTCCGCGCCGGGCGGGTGGTCGAGGGCGTCGACCTGGCCCGGCAGCGACGAGGGGAGCGGGTCAAGGAGCGCGCGCTCGCCCGCGGACCTGGCTGCCTGGGGCAGGCGCTCGGGCTGAGCCGGGACCACAACGGCGCGGACCTGCTCGGCGGTGGCGAGCTGTCGCTGCGTGCCGGGGACCTCGTCCCGACCGACCGGATCGCGTCCGGGCACCGGGTCGGCGTGACTCTCGCCCATGACGTGCCGTGGCGGTTCTGGGTGCTCGACGAGCCGACGGTCAGTGCCTACAAGCGCAGCCCACGCGCCGTCGTGGACTGACGGCTGGTTCCCGACAAAGCCATCGTCCCTTGGTAAAGGCCCGCTCCCCAAGGTGAATTCACCAAGGGAGGCGGGAGCTTTCCGTGGGGAGCTCGGAGGCCTGCCTGGTTTCCGAGGGCATCGTCCGAGATCGCGTCAGGGATCACGACCGGCGGCGGCGCTGGACTAGGGTCGCCGGGTGGCGGAGATCAGAGAAGAGACCAGACGCAAACTGCACCGGATCGCGCTCGAACGGCAGCGCAAGCACCGCATCCCGGGGCTGTACGCCGGGGTGATCCGCGACGGCGGGCTCGTCTGGGGCGAGGGGATCGGCACCGCCGACACAGGACGTCCCGGGGTCCCGCCAGGGGAGGACGACCAGTTCCTGATCGCCTCGAACACCAAGACGTTCACCGCCGTCCTGGTCATGCAGCTGCGCGACGAGGGCAAGCTGGATCTCGACGACACCCTGGACGCGCACATCCCCGAGGTGACCCACCCCGGCATCACCATCCGGCAGGCCCTGGCCCACGCGTCGGGCATGCAGCGCGAGCCGGTCGGCGACGTGTGGGAGACCCTGGAGAACCCGGACCGCGAGGAGCTGGTGCGCGGCTTCGAGGAGGCCGAGCGGATGCACCGACCGCACCACCGGTTCCACTACTCGAACCTGATGTTCTCCCTGCTCGGCGAGGTGGTCGCCCGCGTGGACGGACGCGAGTGGGCCGACAGTCTGCGCGCTCGGATCCTCGACCCGCTGGAGATGCGCCGCACCACCGTGGGCTTCGACGGCCCCCACGTGAACGGGTACTACGTACCGCCGTTCACCGACGTCCCGGTGCCGGAGCCGGTGCTCGACCACAAGGCGCTTGCTCCCTGCGGAGGACTGGCCAGCACCGCCCAGGACATGGCGCGCTGGTCGGCGTTCGTCGCGAACCCGGTCACGGAGGTGCTCTCACCCGACACCCTCGAGGAGATGTGCCAGCCGCAGATCATGACCGACGTCGAGCGCTGGCAGGGCGCCATCGGCCTGGGGTTCATGCTGGTCCGCTCCGGCACCAAGGTGTACGTCGGACACACCGGCGGCATGCCGGGGCACATCACCGGCCTCTTCACCCACCGGGACACCGGCACCGGGGCCGTCGTTCTCATGAACACCAGCGCGGCGCCGGACCCGGCCGCCTTCGCCACGGAGCTGGCGGGCCACGTCATCGACCACGATCCCGCGGAGCCCGAGCCTTGGCGGCCGGGCACGGAGGTGCCCGCCGAGCTCGCCGACCTGGTGGGCGTGTGGTACTCCGAGGGCAGCCCGTTCGTGTTCTCGGTGCGCGAGGGTCGCCTCGAGGCCCGCGCCCAGGGGCTCCCCGACCACAAGCCGTCCTCGCTGTTCGAGCGGCTCAGCGACGATGTCTACCGCACGACGTGCGGCCGCGAGGCCGGTGAGCTGCTCCGGGTCACCCGGGATGGCGACAAGCGGGTGGTGAAGATGAACTGGGCGACCTACCTGGTCACCCGTGAGCCGCTCGCGTTCGGGCAGCAGCCGTGAACGCAAACCGGTTGGGAGTCGCGCCGGGGGATGCGGCAGGCTTGTGCCCATGGTGAGCACCGACAGCCACGTCCTCGACGACCTCGCGTGGAGAGGCCTGATCGCCCACTCCACGGACCTCGACGCGCTCCGCGCGGAGATGGACCAGGGACCGGTCAAGGTCTATGTCGGCTTCGACCCGACCGCACCCAGCCTGCACTTCGGCAACCTGCTGCAGCTGGTCACCGTGCGCCGGCTGCAGGAGGCCGGTCACAAGCCGTACATCCTGGTGGGCGGTGCGACCGGGATGATCGGCGACCCGAAGGACGCGGGCGAGCGCAAGCTCAACAGCCTCGACACAGTGAAGTCGTGGAGCGCCAAGGTGAAGGCCCAGGTGGAGCGGTTCGTCTCCTTCGAGGGGGCGAACGCCGCGATGGTGGTCAACAACTACGACTGGACCGCCAGCCTGTCCACGATCGAGTTCCTCCGCGACATCGGCAAGCACTTCCCGGTGAACCGGATGCTGGCCCGCGAGGTGGTCAAGAAGCGGCTGGAGAGCGGGATCAGCTACACCGAGTTCAGCTACGTGCTGCTGCAGTCCCTGGACTACCTGAACCTGCACCGGGACTTCGGCGTGACGCTGCAGACCGGCGGCAGCGACCAGTGGGGCAACATCACCGCCGGCGTGGAGCTGGTGCGCCGGGTCGAGGGCGCGCAGGTGCATGCCCTCGCGACCCCGCTGGTGACCAAGGCCGACGGGACCAAGTTCGGCAAGACGGAGTCGGGGACGGTCTGGCTGGACCCGGCGATGACCTCGCCGTACGCCTTCTACCAGTTCTGGCTCAACCAGGACGATCGTGACGTGGTACCGCTGCTGAAGTACTTCACCTTCCGAAGCCGCGAGGAGATCGACGACCTGGCCAGGCAGACCGAGGAGAAGCCGTTCCTGCGAGCGGCCCAGCGGGCCCTCGCCGAGGACGTCACCACGCTGACCCACGGGGCTGCGGAGACCGAGCGGATCACTGCGGCAGCCGCTGCCCTGTTCGGCACGGGCGACCTCACCGTCCTCTCCCCGGAGACCCTGGCGGCGGCGCTGCGGGAGGCCGGCGCCACCCAGGTGAGCGGGACCGGCGGGTTGCCCACGGTGGTCGACCTGCTGGTGGCATCGGGGCTGTCCAAGAGCAAGGGCGAGGCACGGCGCACCGTCGGAGAGGGGGGCGCGTACCTCAACAACGTGCGTGTCGAGGACCCGGAGCAGCGCCCGGCGGAGGCTGACCTGATCGCCGGCAGCTGGCTGGTGCTGCGCCGCGGGAAGAAGAACTTCGCAGGCGTGGAGGTCGTCTGACCCGATGACCGGGCACGGGTACGCGGAGGTGACCGAACCCGGCTGGTTGCGGGTGAACTTCCCACCCGGACATGGCCGCGATCCGGGGTGCTGCGCCCGGATGACGCACGGCGCTGCGTGGACGCCGGCGCGGACGCGGTCTGGGTCTCCAACCCTGGAGGGCGCCAGCTCGACCGTGCCGCCGCGACGGCGGTCTGTCTCCCCGGGGTGGTGGACGCGGTCGGGACGGGCGCCGAGGTGTACGTCGACGGGGGCCTGCACACCGACCTGGCGAGGCGTTGAGCCTCGCCGGAGTGGCCGGTCCGGACCGGGCGAGGGGCCTGATCCAGGTCTGTGACCGGGGCCACGCGGACCCGATTTGACGGCCGTTCCGCGGGGCCCGTAATGTTCTTCTCGTCGCCAGGGAGCGGCGGGACACAAGGCCGGAAGGCCGGGTGGCCGGCCCCCGGGCGGAACCCACTCAACTCACCTCAGCCGAGGTGGTTCGGGCCTGCGCAGAGCGTAGCCCGGAACGGCTCGGCGGCTGGTGGCTGGGCGGGGCCGGAGGAGCGGACACCGGTTTGACCAGGCCCGCAAGACCCGGTAAGTTAGATGAGGTTGCCCCACGGAGAGGCCGAGAGGCCGAACTGCGGTGCGCGCTTGATCCTTGAGAACTCAACAGTGTGCCAAAAGTCGACGAATTAATTTG